>DATGKD010000211.1:0-2446 GCA_035294855.1 Acidimicrobiales bacterium | reverse complement strand
AGCTCGCGCACGCGCCCGTGATCCCGAGCTCCGTCCAGCTCACCGTCACGCCGGTGAACGGCGATCCGCAGGCGTGGGCCGTCATCGACGATCTCATGGCGGCGGGGCCCGAGGTGCCGGTGGTCGACCCGAGTCTCCCGCCCGGGACGAGCACGCCGCCCGATCGGCCGACGGAGGTGTTCCTCCTGGATGCCGAGGCCGGCGTGGCCACTTGCGGCGATGGGACGCACGGGGCCCGGCCCCCGGCCGGGGCGACGATGTACGCGGCCTACGATTACTCGGTCGGCGCCGCCGGAAACGTCGAGGTCGGATCCATCAGATCGGGGCCCGCGCTCCCGGCAGGCGTGACGGTCACGAATCCGGTGCGCACGTGGGGGGGCGCCGACGCGGAGTCCGTCAACGACGGCGTCAAGCAGATCACCCGGTACTTGCAGCACCGGGATCGACTCGTCACGAAGGCGGATTTCGAGGCCATCACGTGGCGGACACCCGGCGTGTCGATCGGACGGGTGGACGTTCTGCCGGCGTTCGACCCCTCCCTGACGCCCAACGCTGCGGGCGACGCGCCCGGCAGCGTGACGTTGATGGTGCTGCCCTCGTACGACCCGGACAACCCCGACGCGCCCATCCCGTCGCAGAGCTTCTTGAAGACCATCGCCGCCTGGTTGGATCCGCGGCGCCTCGTGACCACCGAGCTTATCCTGCTTGGCCCCTCCTATCAGGACGTCTGGCTGTCGGTCGGGATCACGGTGGTCCCCGGCGCGAGCCTCGTGGACGTGACGACGGCGGTGAAGGCGGCGCTCGTTCAGTTCCTCTCACCGCTCCCGCCGCCGGGTACCTCCCCGCTGCCCGACACGGTGTCGGTCTTCGACACGACGGCGCCTTCGATGCTGCAGGTGGACGACGGGTGGCCGCTCGGCAAGAGTGTGGTCGCGCTCGAGGCGCTGGCGGTCGCGAGCCGCGTCACGGGAGTCCTCCTGGTGAACTCCGTTCTCGTCGCGACGGCCACCGGGGATCCGGTCGACTCGATTCCGATGAGCGGTCTGCAGCTGCCCCGACTCGCCGGCATCTCCGTCGTCACCGGAGATCCGATTCCGATTGACTCCCTGCGCGGTCAGCTGGTGACGACCGGGACGCAGCCCGCGGCCGTCGTCGTACCCGTCCCCGTCGTTCCGGAGGATTGCTGACGTGGACGCCAACGGAACGCGATACCAGCTCCTGCTCGGGGAGGGTGACTGGGGCGGCTGCCGCGAGGGAGGCGCCGCGCTGTCGAACGTCTGGAACGCGATGGCTTCGCCCGCTTCGCCCCCCGTCGACTCGAGCTTCTACTGGGACCCGAACCGCAACGAGCTGAAGCTCTGGCCGCTGCTCTACGCGTTCCCCGGGAACAAGGACGACAGGGCTCTGCAACCGTCCGACCGGCGGGGCGCTGCCGCCGATCGATTCGGCAACTTCTACGTCATCGATCCGACGTGCACCAGGATCCTGGTGTGCTCGTCCGGCGATCAGACGATCACTACGTTCTGGCCCCCCGACACACCGCCGCCGCCCGCCCCTCGGGGCGGGGCGTTCGGCCCAGTCCGTCCCGCCGCCCCACCCGCCGCGCGCACCCTCTCAGGGCTCGCCGTAACGACCCGCCACTACCTCGTCGTGGGCGCCGTCGAACCCGGGGCCCTGCTCGTCTTCGATCTCTACGAGGGAGGCGCGCCCCGCGTGCTTCTGTGGCCCGACGGAGTTCCGTTTGCGCCGTTCGACGTGGCGCCGTCGCCGGCAGGCGGGGTCTTCGTCCTCGACCGCGACAACAAACGGTATTGGGAGCTCGACGCGAGCTTCGCCGTCTGCAGCGGGGGCCAGGGCTCGATCGCGATCTCCGGCGGCGCACCGGACGCATTCCAACCCCTCGCCGGCGGCCGCATGGGAGCGGCGACCGGGGCCACCTTCCCGCAGGGCAACCTCCTCGGCAGCGCTTCGCCGCTCTCGGCGAGCGACCCCGTCGCGATCGAGGGGTTGGCCGATGGGACCGTGCTCGTCCTCGACCGCGGCGACGGGCACACGTCGTTCATCGAGCACTACCGCGCGGGCGTACTCGTCGACCCGCCATTCCCGCTGGACACGATCGTCGAGCTTCTCCCCTCCACGCCTCGTGCCGCGTCGACTCTTACCTTCGTCGGACACGACCTCGCCTTCGTCCCGGGATCCTCGGGCGGCGACCTGCTCGCCGGTCGAGTGCTCGTGGCGCTCGCGAGCGGCTTTCAGGCCCTGGCCTTCGGCGCATCGTCCAACGGCGGGGGCGGAGCCCTCCGCCTGTCGCCGTTGCCGGACTACTACCCGATGCGCCGCTTCGGAGGCCGAGCGGTCGTCGTCGCGACCGGCACGCCCTGGTACGACTTCGTCGATCGTTTCGTCCCGCTCGTCCTGCAGAGCCGACCGCAATACAAGACGAGCG
>DATGKD010000210.1:0-3612 GCA_035294855.1 Acidimicrobiales bacterium | reverse complement strand
GCACGGCGTATCGGTCCATTCCCCGTCGCCGTCGGAGGGTCCCTGGTCGTCAGGGGACGACCCGGCCGCCGTCGTCGAGAGGTCCGGACCGGGGATCGTGGGCGCCGGGGGGCTCACGGCGACCGTGGCGAGGAGGTCGGTCGAACCGCGGGCGGGCGCGTCGACGGGGATCGAAACGGCCGGAACAGGCGTCGCCCCAGCGGACGAGGCCGGTGAGGCCGAACGGGCAGGCTCCATTGTCGGAATTGTCGGAATTGTCGGAATTGTCGGAATTGCCGGAACTGTCGGAACTGTCGGAGCAGACAGGGGCGATGTCGGCGTCCCTGAGCTCGGGACGCGCGGCGATTCCGGAGAATGGGCGGACGACGCTGTTCTCGGTTGCGCACCCGTGTGGGCACGCAGCGCGCCCGCAACGCCGTGGCCGGGGTGCAGGCCGATCGTCGCCGCAGCCGCCCCACCCGCGGTGAGTACGAGCGACGCCGCGAGCGACGCCACGACCGGGCGCCGGGCGCGCCGCGGTGCGGCAGCCAGGCTCCGGGCCTGCCGCCGGCGGATGTACATGTCGGCGTCGGCAGCCACGACGAGGAGGTGAGGGTCGGCGGCGGCGACCTCGCCCATGCCGGCGAGGCTGGCGACACCCCAGCCGAATGCCGGACCCCCGTCGCGCGCAGCGCGCTCGAGCATGGCGGCCGCCCCGGGCGCGTCGGTGAACGGGGCGAGCACGGCGAACTCGTCCCCGCCGATCCGGTAGATCGCGTCGGCGTCGCGGAGTGACTCCCCCAGCGTGGTCACGAGCGAGCGCAGCGCGGCGTCGCCGGCGGGATGGCCGCGGCTGTCGTTGATCGCCTTCAGGCCGTCGAGGTCCACGACCGCCACCGACACGTCCAGGCCGGTGCGGGTCGCGCTGCGGACCGCCCGCTCGAGCTCCTCGTCCAGGGCGAGCCGGTTGCCGCAGCCGGTCAGGGGGTCGGTGCGGGCCTCGGTGCGCAGGACGATGGTGGCGCCGTCGACGGCGTGCTCGAGGACTCGGTCGAGCACCCCGTGCACCGTGCCGGCGGCAGCAGGGAGATCCTCGAGGACCACGTCGCGCAGGCAGGCCAGTGCGCCCACCGCGTCGACGGGAGCCTCGAGCCGCGCCCCCCAGTTCCGTGCCGCTCTCGCCAGCGCCGCCGTCTCGCCGCCGTGGACAAGGGCCGGGCCGAGCGCCCGGAGCAGGTGGAGGGCGTCCGCGTTCTCCGCCACGCCCTCGCTGAGCTGGGGGAACAGGGAGCGGTCCCGGCAACGATCGGCCCACCTGGCCGTCGTTCGCCTGAGAGCGCGGTCACCGGGATCATCACCGGGCGGGGAGGAGCGGTCGGCGGGGGGATTCGGGTCGCCGGGGCGCCCGGGGATGGGCCGTCGGAGGGGGTGCGATTGGGGCGAGTGCGGTCGGGAGCACGGTGGGTTGGGGGCGGGGTCGGGGTCTTCTTGCTGCACGGGGTGCTGGCTCTCCTCATCGACTGGGATTTCGTGTCGGGACTGATCGGTGCTGTCGAGAGTGGCCCGCTTCCAATCACGCTCAGCATTCCGATCATCGCGCTGAGTGTTCATAGCGACGAGCAGGATGGAGGGAGATTCACCCTGGTCGGCGCGCGGTTGATCGAAAGTTTTTTGGGGGCGAATCCGGCGAGGCGCGCGAAATCGTGGGTTCGGGGATCTGGGGCAGCGCGGTGTCCGGGGTGTGCGGTGTCTGGGGTCGACACAGGGCGCCCGTACGCTACGAGCGGTGCGCGTTCTGGTCGCCATGTCAGGCGGTGTCGATTCCTCCGTGGCGGCCTCGCTGCTCACTGAGCAGGGCCACGACGTGGTCGGCGCCACCTTGAAGTTGTGGGGCGGCGACTCCGACAGCGGTTGCTGCTCGGTGTCTGACGTGGACGACGCCCGCCGGGTCGCGGAGCAGATCGGCATCGACCACCGCGTCTTCAACTTCACCGAGGCCTTCGAGTCGGGCGTGGTGGGGCCGTATGTCGCCGAGCACGCCGTGGGTCGGACCCCGAACCCCTGCATCGAGTGCAACCGCCGGGTCAAGTTCGGCCTGCTCCTCGAGCGGGCGGTCCGCCTCGGCTTCGACGCGCTGGCCACCGGTCACCACGCCAGGTGCGTGGACCGAGAGACCCGCCCCCGCCTGGTGCGCGGCGCCGACCGGGCCAAGGATCAGTCCTACGTCCTGTCGATGCTCCACCGCGAGCAGCTGCGCCGCATCGTCCTGCCGGTGGGGGAGCTCACGAAGGACGCCGTCCGGGCGCACGCCCGTCGACGTGGCCTGCGCACCGCGGCGAAGCCCGACAGCCAGGAGGTCTGTTTCATCCACTCGTCGTCGGGACGGAGCGGATTCCTGGCGGGCCGCATGGCTTTCCATCCGGGACGCCTCGTCAACTCCTCGACCGGCGAGGTCGTGGGCTCGGTCCCCGCAGTCGAGCTCGTGACGCCCGGCCAGCGCCGCGGCCTCGGCGTCGCAGGAGACGGCCGGCGGCGATACGCGCTGGCCGTCGACGCCCGGGGCCGACGGGTCGTGGTGGGCGACGCGGCCCGGGCAACGGCGATCCGGGTCGCGCTCGGCGATGCCACGTGGGTCGACGCGCCGCTCGAACGCGGCGGGCGGACGTTGGCACAGACGAGCGCCCACGGTGCGGCTTCGCCGTGCCGATGGCTCGGTGACGCGCTCGAGTTCGACGAACCCCAGCGGATCGTGGCGCCCGGGCAGACCGTCGCCTTCTACGCGGACACCGATCCCGACACCGTCGTGGGATCGGCCCTGGCGCGCGGTGCGCCGGTACTCTGCGGCTGATGGCGGGCCGCAAGAGCGCCGCTTCCAACCCGGCGTCAGGCCCCGCGTCGCGCGCCGCGGCCGCCGCCGTGGACCCGTCCGAACGCGCCGCCGAGTTACGGCGGATCGTCGAGTACCACAACGAGCGCTACTACCAGCTCGACTCGCCCGAGATCGCCGACGCCGAGTACGACGCGCTCGTCCAGGAGTTGAAGGCCATCGAGGACGAGCATCCCGAGCTCGTCACCGAGGACTCGCCCACCCAGACCGTGGGCGGCGCGGCGTCGGTGCTGTTCGCGCCGGTGCAACACCGCACGCCGATGATGAGCCTCGACGACGCCTTCGGCATCGAGGAGCTGCGGGCCTGGTTCGACCGGATGACCCGCGTGGCGCCCGAGGTCGCCCAGGCCGAGTTCGTGTGCGAGCTCAAGATCGACGGCCTCGCCATGTCCATCGTCTACGAGAACGGCCGCTACGTGCGCGCCGTCACCCGGGGCGACGGTGTCACCGGCGACGACGTCACCGCCAACGTGGCCACGGTGGACGCCATTCCCGAGCGTCTGTCGTGGCCGCAGGGCAACGGCCCGGTGCCCAAGCTGCTCGAGGTGCGCGGCGAGATCTACATGCCGGTGACGTCGTTCGCGGAGCTCAACCGTCGGCAGGTCGAAGCGGGACAGAAGGCGTTCGTCAACCCGCGCAACTCGGCCGCCGGGTCCCTGCGCCAGAAGGACCCCAAGATCACGGCGTCGCGGGACCTGTCGTTCTGGGCGTACCAACTCGGCTCCGTCGAAGGCGGCCCCGAGATC
>DATGKD010000209.1:0-8551 GCA_035294855.1 Acidimicrobiales bacterium | reverse complement strand
GCCGGGGCCTCCGACCGGCCTGGCCCCAGGCCAGGTGGGGCGATGGTACCGCCGGGCGATGTGACGTGCTCGTGATCGGGCCGGACGCGAGCCCCGCCGCCCCGACGGGCGGACCACCGCCTCGATGGACCTGCCGACGGGCGCGCCCCCGGCCCGCTGGGTGTCTGCTCAGGGCGTGCGGGGTGGCAGGGGCGTGAGGTCCTCGCGAACCAAGAGGGGGCGCATCTCCTCGACGACTGCCGCCGCGCGTCGGAACAACCAGCGTCGCCGGCGGGCCGTTCGTCCATCGAGGAGGTCTCCGACGGTCGTGGCGCGCCAACCGCGCTCGGCCACGGCGCCCAGGATGGCCTGGAGGACGGCGACGCGACGGGTGGGATTGGCGGGCGGCCCGTCGTGCATGAGCACGACCCCGCCCGGCTCCAGATCGTCGAAGGTGATCGCCACGTGCCGGTCCGGCTCGAGCACGAGGAAGTCGCGCGGTGAAGCGGTCCAGCCGACGACCTCGAGGCCGCACCAGCGAGCCGCGGCATGCGTCCACGGACTCTGCGTGCCGTACGGGGGACGGAAGAAGCGGATGGGGTGGGCCGCCATTGTCGGCACCCTCGCCAGCTCCCGCAGGCCTGCGCGCACGGTTGCGAACGCAGTCCACGGCGCCACGCTCGTGAGGTCGACGTGGCGGCGCCCGTGCAGAGCGACCTCGTGGCCGGCCGACGAGATCTGTTCGACCAACGACGGGTTCCGGCGGGCCAGCTCGGAGATGAGGAAGAACGTGGCGTGCGCGCCATGCTGGGCGAGGACGTCCAAGACCACGGGGGTGTTCGCCGGATCAGGGCCGTCGTCGAAGGTGAGCGCGACGACGGGATCCGACGTCACCGCCCCGCAGATCGTCCCGCGTCCGGGTGACAACGATCCGGGCGACACGTAGCCGAGGGTAACCCGAAACACCGCAACAGAAGAGTGAGGAGAGCAGCGACAAGAGACCGGAGGGGTTACCCGGTCTCGTTCACCACCGGGTTGTCGATGACGCCGATGCCCTCGATCTCGATGCGGACGGAGTCGCCCGCGCGCAGGTAGTGGGGCGGGCTCATCGCCATTCCCACACCGGCGGGGGTCCCGGTCGAGACGACGTCACCGGGCTCGAGGGTGAAGGCCGTGGTGAGGTGCTCCACCATGGCGAAGCAGTCGAAGATGAGATCGTCGGTGCGGGCGTCCTGGCGGATCTCGCCGTTCACCCAGGTGCGCAGGCGCAGTCCGTGCGGGTCACCGAGCTCGTCGGGGGTGACGAGCCACGGCCCCATCGGACCGTGGGTGTCGAACGACTTGCCCATGGTCATGGTGGGTGAGCGGTACTGCCAGTCCCGCACGCTCACGTCGTCGACGATCGTGTAGCCGGCGATCACCTCGGAGGCGCGGGCGGCAGGGACGTGCCGGCATCGGCGCCCGATGACGAAGGCGAGCTCACCCTCGTAGTCGACCATCGATGACACCTGCGGCACCTGCACCGGGTCGTGGGGGCCGACGACACACGTCGATTGCTTGTTGAAGAAGAGCGGGACCTCGGGGCGCGTCGCCCCGGATTCCTCCACATGAGCCCCGTAATTCAGGCCGATGGCGAGGAACTTCGGAGGCCGGGGCACCGGGGCGGCGAGCGACGCGGCCTGGAGGGACACCCGGGGAGCGTCCTTCCGGGTTGCCAGGCGCCGGGCCATCTCGAGTGCATCGGTGCCTGCCTCCAGCAGCGACGCCATGTCGGGTGGAAGCGATGGGTGGGCCTGCGACAGGTCGACGATCTCGCCCCCGTCGACCACGCCGAGGTGGAGCGCGCCTTCGGACCGGAAGGACACGAGTTTCACGGCAAAGCTCCGGCGTCGGTCGCGGGTTGTGCCCAGACCGGTTCTGGTCGGTCGCCGAAGACCTGGAGGCCGAGGCGGTCGAGGTACGAGGCGAACAGCACGGCGTCGTCGAACATCCAGTCGTGGTCGATCGGTCCATAACCGGGTGGGGCGTCGGCCACCGCGAACGTGGCGTGCAGACGCCGCGCGAACTCCTCACCGTCTGACCGAGCGAGCAGCGTGTCGCGTGCCGCCCACAGGACGTGGCACGGGATGCCGGCCTCAGCACACTTTTCGATCTCCGGGGTGCGGTCGTTCTGGAAGCCCCACCAGCCAGCCTCTGCCATGCGCACCGGGTGGGCTGTCAGGGTGCGGACAAATGCACGGGTTGCCGGCGGTGTCGCCAATCGGAAGAACCCGAGGGGATGGCGGGTCGCCTCGGCCGCCAGCCGGAACCGGTCACGGATACCGAGGGTGTCGGAGAACACGCACTCGACGACGCGCGCCGGGTTCCGTGCCGCGAGGCCCAGCTCCAACCCACCGCCGAAGGAGTGGCCGAGCATGCTCACCTGGTCGAGCCCGAGCTCGTCGAAGGTGCTCACGAGGGACGTGACCATCTCGTCGAAGTCCCATCGTGCGCGCCGGTCGAAGAGGTCGGGAATGACCACCCGGATCCGGTCGGCGAGCAAGTGCGCCAGCGGGAGGTACGTGCGCGGCTGCATGGCGAAGCCGTGCAGCAGCACGAGCGTCCGGCCTTCGCCGACCGACAAGTAGCGCAGTGCACGCCGGCGCCCGGGCATCGCCTCGAGACGCTACCGGGCCCGGCTGTCCGCAGATTTCACGCCGGCGCCGTGGTCCTCGTGCCGTGCGGTGCGACCGTTCTGATGATGCGACGCCGACACCGAGCGAGCGACACGACGGTGCCGTCGCGCCGAGCGGGCGTCAGGAGCGACGGACCCGTCCGCGCAGAGCGAGCAGGGCCAGCGAAATGGACACGAGCCCGAAGCCCCCGACGGCGAGCACCGCTTCGCCCAGTGCCTTCGCCTGCCAACCGTCGGAGATGAGGGAGCGGAGGCCCGCCAGGATGTACGTCATGGGGTTGTAGGTGGCCACCGTGGCCAGCCAGCCCTGCAGGTACTCCTTGCGCACGAACGTGGTGCTCAGGAACGTGATGGGGAAGAAGAGCACGAAGCTCGCGTTCACTGCCCCGGGGTTCCCGGTCTTCAAGGCGATGGCGTAGGGCAGTCCGGTGAACACAAGGCCCCACACCCCGCACAGCACGACGAACACGACCATGCCGAGGATCCCCGTCTGGAAGTGGACGCCCAGCGCCAGGCCCACGAGCAGCACGGGAATCGCGAGCGCCATCACGAGTGTCAGGTCCGCCATCATCAGGCCGAGGAGGAGGGGAAGGCGCCGAACCGGCGTGATCATGAGGCGGTCGAAGTAGCCGTTCTGGATGTCGGTGACGAGCGCCGACGCGCGTGACACTCCGGTGACGGCGAAGACCACCGCCACGGGGAGCTCGAACGCTTTGAAGTCGAGATGGGCGGCTGCATGGGTGATCTGGCTCAGGGCGCCGATGTTGAGGACGTAGAAGAAGATCGGGACGATCAGAGCGGGGATCACCGACGCCGGCTCGCGGGGGATCTGCCGGATGGCCCGGCGTGCCATCGATGCCACGTCCGTCACGAACCCGGCGGGCCGGGCACGGACGCGCAACGCGGTGGTCGGCGCCGACGCGCTCACAAGCCCGTTCCCGCTGAGGCCGACGTGCCGGCGCGCTCGTCGCCACCCCCGGTGTCGCGGCTTCCGGCGTCGCGGCTGCTCCTGCGGGCGTCGTCGGCGGATCGCGCCGGCCCGCCGCTTGCGCGGTCGGAGCCTTCCTCGTCCTCCCGGAGATGGGAACCGGTGAGCTCCAGGAAGACGTCGTCCAGAGTGGAGGTTCGCAACGTCAGGCTCGTCACCGCCGCACCGGCGTGGTGGAGAGCGAGCGCCACCGGGCTCATGGCGCCGGCACCGTCGGTGGCGTGCACCATCACCTCGTCCTGGTGGACGACGACGCTGTCGACCCCGCGCAGGGCGCGCAAGGACGCCACGGTCGTGTCGTTCAGGCCGTCGACCCTCGCCACGATGACGTCGGTGCCCACCGAGCGCTTCAACTCGTCGGGCGTGCCCTCAGCCACCAGCCGCCCCTTCGAAATGATGCCCACCCGGTGCGCGAGCTCGTCGGCCTCCTCGAGGTACTGGGTGGTGAGGAAGATGGTGGTCCCGTGGTCCTGGTTGAGCCGGCGCACCTCCTCCCACACCGTGGCGCGCGACTCGGGGTCGAGGCCCGTCGTGGGCTCGTCGAGGAACAGCACAACCGGGTCGTGCACCAACGCCGCTGCTAGGTCGAGCCGCCGCTTCATGCCGCCGGAGTAGGTCGCGATCTGGCGGTCGATGGCGCTGCCGATGTCGACCAGCTTGAGCACCTGGGCGACGCGCACGTTGCGCTCGTCACGGCGGAGCCCGTACAGGCGGCCTTGCAGGTCGAGCAGCTCGCGCCCGGTCTGACGGTCGTCGAGGGCGGCGTCCTGCAGGGCGACGCCGATCTCGAGGCGCACGAGCTCAGGCTGCCGGGCGACGTCGTGGCCCCGCACGAGGCCTCGGCCCCGGCTCGGCTGCATGAGCGTGCACAGCATGCGCACGAGCGTCGACTTGCCTGCACCGTTCGGCCCCAGGAATCCATAGATCTCTCCCTCGGCGATCGACAGGTCGACGCCGTCGACCGCCCAGAAGCGGCCGAAGCTGCGCGCGATGTCCTCGGTGACGACAGCCGGCCCGATCACGGGCGCTCACGCTAATCCGACCTCATCGGCGCGAGATCCCGCTCCACGTCGGCTGTCGCCCCGGACGGGGAGGAGCGCCACGATCGTCTTGGGCGGAGATGCCCGTTGGTAGCCTGCGCGTCGGTGGTGCGTCCTGTGCTCGAACCCTTCGTCGCCCGCGGCCGGTCCCTCCTCGAGCGCCTGGCGGTGGCGAGCCCGCACTGGCGGCGTCTGCTCGACAAAGTCGGCCGCGAGCTGACGGGCGCAGCCGAACGCGCGTACGTGCGGCTCGACTACTACGGGCCCAGCTACTACGGCGAGGGACGCGATCCCACCGGCGACCGCGCCGGTTGCTCGGGTTACGCCGTCTACGACCGCGTGAGCTCGAACGCGGACATCGCCGGGTTCGTGATGTGGCGGACGTTCGGCGGCGCCAAGCGGACGCTCGACGTAGGAACGGCCACCGGCTTCGTGGTCGAGGTCCTGCGCGAGCTCGGCGTGGACGCCGAAGGGTGCGACGTCAGCCGCTACGCGGTCGACCACCCGACCGCGGGCGCGCGCGGGCACCTACGGGTGGGGGACCTGATGTCGGGCCTGCCGTGGCCGGACGCCTCCTTCGACCTGGTGAGCGCGCTCGAGACCCTGGAGCATCTGCCCCCCGAACGGGTGCCGGATGCCCTACGCGAGCTGCGGCGGGTGTGCCGCGGGTTCGTCTACGTGACGATCCCCTCCTTCGGCCCCAACAACGGCGCCGGCCCGGCGGGTCACCTCGACGGCAAGGTGCGTCCCGAGCGCCTGGCGCACTACGAGAAACTGGGATCCTCCTTCGACGGCCCTGTGCCGTTCGACGACCTGGCGCGCGACGCCGCCGGCGAGCCCGTCGAGGGCCACCTCACCATTGCGTCGTTCGGGTGGTGGACGGCGCGGTTCGAGGAAGCGGGTTGGTCGCGCCGCCCGGACGTCGAGCGCCGGATCTACGACGACATCGAGCCCGCGCAGCTGGCGCCGTTCTGGAACCTGTACGTGTTCTCGACATCGGGTGCCGACGAGCGCATCGCTGCACCGAGAGACCCCGGGCGCACCCTGGTCGAGCTCGGTCTGCGCCACCCGCTGTACGCCTGAAGGGCCACCCGCTGGACGCCGGACGGGACCGTATGGTGGGTGCATGCGCCTCGTGGACTACGCCGACTTCGAGCACCTCACGTTCGACCGACGCCCCGACGGCGTCGTCGTCGTCACCCTCGACCGCCCCGACGTCCTGAACGCCGCCAACGTCCGCCTCCACCGCGAGATGTCCGAGGTGTGGGCCGTCATCGACGCCGACGAAGCCGCCCGCGTGAGCGTGGTGACCGGCGCCGGGCGGGCGTTCAGCGCCGGCGGCGACCTCGACATGATCGCCGAGATGACCGAGGACTACGACGCGGTGCTCGCCCAGTGGCGCGACGCGCGCGCCATCGTCGAGCGCATGCTCGATGCCGAGAAGCCGATCGTCTCCGCCATCAACGGCGTGGCGGTCGGCGCGGGACTGGCCGTGGCCCTGCTCGCCGATGTCAGCGTGGCGGGACGCTCGGCCCGGCTGTCCGACGGGCACACCCGGATCGGCGTGGCCGCAGGAGACCACGCCGCGCTCTTGTGGCCGCTTTTGTGCGGCATGGCGAAGGCCAAGTACTACCTCTTGACCGCCGACTTCGTGGACGGCGCCGAAGCCGAGCGCATCGGGCTCGTCACCAAGTGCGTGGACGACGACGCGGTGCTCGCGGAGGCACTCGCCATCGCCGAGCGTCTGGCGCGGGGTAGCGCGCCCGCGTTGCAATGGACCAAGCGCGTCATGAACGGCTGGCTCCGCCAGGCGCTACCGGTGTTCGGAGAGTCGGTCGCGCTCGAGATGCTCGGCTTCCTCGGCCCCGACGCGCGCGAAGGCCACGCGGCGATCCGTGAGCGGCGCGAGCCCCGCTTCCCGTCCGCGCCCCACTCCCGCCAGGCCGAGGAGACCTAGAGGTCGCCGCGCCTCGAGGGCTCACTCGACGGTGACGAGTGTCCCGATCGGGGTGTAGGGGTAGACGACCGCCGCGTTGGACAGTGGCATCTCGACGCAGCCGAGGCTCTGGGGCCAGCCGTAGCTGCCGCGGATGAACCCGTGCAGGGCGTCGCCCCCGTGGAAGTAACTGACCCATGGGATGCCGGGGTCGCTGTAGTGGCTGCCGTCGGGGTTGGTCCCCGACATGGTCGTCGACGTGTAGCGCACGTAGACCGGCCAGGTCCCGCTTTGGGTCGGCGCCGCCGAGATCCCGGTGTTCGCCGCGGTCGTGTACGCCACCTGGCCGTCGCGCCACACGATGACGTGTTGCGGTTCGGCCTTCACGACGTCGACCCAGTCGTAGTGGCCGTAAGGGTCCGCCTGGTTGGCCGTGGCCGCCTGCAGCAGCGCGTCCCAGACCTTCGGACCGGCGACACCGTCGCTTCCCAGGTTCAGCTGGCTCTCGAACGCCATGATCGCTCCCTGGGTGACCACGTTGGGCTCGCCCGGCGACCACAGCGCCATGAAGTTGCCCGGCATCGATGTCCAGCGCCACGCGAAGGTCCCCACCTGCGCGGACGCCTCTTCACGCGGTGCGGGCGCGGGGTCCGAGGCTGTGAAGGTGAGGGGGAGATAGCCGAGTGCTGCCAACAGTTGCTGAGTGCGGAGCGTGCTCATGGGCGCGACGGTGAACGTGGACGTCGACGCGCTCGGCAGCCGTTGGCCGCGGGCGCCCTTCACGCCTTGGTCGCCACCGGGCACGGTCACCGAGACCGTGGCACCGGGTGCCAGGGGCGCGGCCGCCTGGAAGGCGAGCGTGTCCGGGGTGGTCTGGACCCAGGACCCGGCGACGGGCGGGTTCAACGTCGGGGTGGGGGAGTCGGTGGCCAACGGCACGCTGAAGTGCACGCTCAGCGCGGCGTCGGAAGCCACGTCGGACGCCTGGGGCGCGGGGGCCGTCGACACCACGTCCAGTGGCCCGGCGGAGGCACCCGAGGAGGTCTTCTGCGACGCCACGGCGTTCGAGGGGTCGAGCCGCGTCAGCACGAGCGCCACGCTGGCGGAGGCCACGGCGCCCGCGACGACGAGGGTGGTGATGACCACCCACCGATGCCGGGCGTCGCGGTGGCGTCGATGGTTTGCGCGCGACATGGGAATCGCAACGATTTTAGCAGCGGGGGTGCGCGCACGGTCCCGGTTTTGTGGAAGGACCAGGTGAAATACCCTGCCGCGCGCGTCTCGCGGCGCGCGTGGGGCCTACGGTCCTCCTTCGATCGCGCGCGCCACGGTTGCCTCCACGGCGGCGATCCGTGTCGCTTCGGTGACCTTCCCACCCGATGCGTCTCGAACGTAAAAGGCGTCCACCACGTCGTCGCCCAGCGTGGCCACTCGCGCTGCCACCACGTCGAGGCCCTCGCCGACGAGGGCCGCGGTGATGCGGTGCAGGAGGCCGACGGCGTCCTCGGCCCGAACCTCCACGACCGTGGAGCCGCGCGACGCCTCGTTGTCCACAGTGACCCGCGTCACGGGGGGTGCCGGGGAGCTGGCGCGACGACCTTGGGAGTAGACGCGGGCCTGTTCCGCCAGGCGTTGGGCGAGCGGCAGGGTCCCGCGCAGGACGGCGTCGAGCTCGTCGCCGATGACGGCCGCCGCGGGCCAGCGGCCCCGGACAGGTTCGACCACGAAGACCTCCACGGCGAAGCCGCCTTCGCTCCCGACGTCCGCGGACCGCACGTCGAGGCCGTGGAGCGCGAACACCCCGGCGACTGCGGACAACAAGCCCGTGCGGTCGCGCGACACCACGGTCACGAACGGGTGCTCGATCGTCACCACCGACCGGCCCAACTTCTCCGCTTGCCGCATGAACACGCGATGGCGGTCGGTCACGAGCG
>DATGKD010000208.1:0-8972 GCA_035294855.1 Acidimicrobiales bacterium | reverse complement strand
TCCGACCGCATGGGGACACGGCTATGCAACCGAAGGCGCGACGGCTGCACTGGATGAAGGGTTCACAGCGTTGGGCCTGGAGCGGGTCTGTTCCGTGCCTCAGTCCGACAACCCCCCCTCTGCTCGTGTGGCCGAACGGCTCGGCATGAAGCTCATGCGTGAGGTGATCATTCCCGCCGACGAGCGCCGAAGCGAACTGCGCGGCCTGCTCTACGAGATCGACCGGCGAGACTGGCTCGCTCGCACCCGCAAGCCGAAATGACCAACCATCCGGAACGTGTAGATATGCCGAGCGGTATGCCTGACCGCAGCGAGGGCAACCCCGCCGATTGTTTTGATCGTGCGTTCTCGTTGGTCGATGACCGGCTGTCTAGGGTTGTTGATCGAGACTGGTCCTGTCTAGCCGGGACGCTGGATTGGAGTTGTTGGCAGACGGCCGACCATCTCGTCGACTGCATCTTCTCGTACGCGCTGCAGCTTTCCGCGCGATCCGAGGACGGTTTTCTGCCCTTTGCGGAGTTGCATGCCCTGCCAGATGCGACCAACAATGACCTCCTAAAAGGCCTGCGAGGCGTCGGACGCTTATTCTCCGCGGTCCTTCGGACGACTCCAGAAGGGACCTATGCGGGCGACGGCCTGCTCCAACTCAACGCGAGTGACTGGGCGCAACGAGGCACCTACGAACTTCTCGTGCACGCCTACGACATAATGAGCGGCCTCGGCGAAGCCTTTCAGCCATCATTGGACCTGTGCGAGTGGCTGCTGGACTCGCAGAGTCTGTGGATGCTCGACAAGAACCGGGCGCTCCAAGCGGATAATCGTTGGTCGGCACTGCTCCTCGCCTCGGGCCGCCCCGCCACTTGACACCCGGAATGTGCAGATACGGCTTGCACACACCGCGACGTCCTGGGCCTAGTCACCTCGACCGCTGCCTTTCAGTGCTCGGCCAGAACGTCGTCAATGTTGTGAAGCGGATCAACGTGGTCAGTGAAACGGCCACTGACCGTACGAACTGCAGAGCCCGAACGCCTCGATGACCACGAACGCGCCCACCACCGCCAAGATCACAATCCTCCTGAGACGCCCGGCGGATCGCGCCCTTACCGGCGCCATGTACCAGACGGGCAGGTTCTGTCCGGGCGGCGCTAGCCCCAGGTAGACGTCGACGGGCACGGCGTCGGGGGCGAGGGACTGGTCGGGGTCGGCGGCGAGCGCCAGCCGGCAAAGCTCGTCGTCGGTCAGGTCGTCGTCCGCGAGCTCCTCGCCGCTCGGTTGCATGAACCGCTCGTCCAACAGCGCATCCGCCACGTACCGATCCTCCCACCGTTCGTCCAGCTCGCGACGTCGACCGGCCGCGCGATGGCCGCGCGATGGAGCTGGTTTGGACGCGTTTCGAGGGCCCCTTCGGAGCCCTCGATCTACCGGTCTACCAGGGATTTCGCGGAGAGCGGACGACGGGATTCGAACCCGCGACCCTCACCTTGGCAAGGTGATGCTCTACCAACTGAGCCACGTCCGCCTGTTCACCGCTCATCCTAGCAACGCCTGGGTGTGATCCCGAGCCGGATCTTCGGCTCCACGGTGCCCTGTGCCTGCCCGCAGGTCATCCCCACAGGCCACCATTGCGAGCGGCGGCCTTGACGAGCTCATCGAACGCGTCGCCCAGGTGGCTGGCCAGTCTCTCCACCTCGGGAACGAGTTCGCGACAGGCGAGGATGCCGGCGTAGAGCGTGCTCGCATAGCTCGCCACCGTCACGTTGAGGCCGACGCCTTCGATGATGGGCCCGATCGGGTACCAGGCGACGAGCTTCGAGCCCGCGCACCACAAGCCCACGTCCGGTCCCACGACGTTGGACACCACCACGTTGAAGAGAGGGGGCAGGTGATCGAACGCTCGCAGATTGCCCGCGAGACGAGCGACTCGTGTCGACAGCGCGGGGAACGCCAGCTGTGCCCATCCACGGACAAGGTCTTCGGAGAGGACGCCGGCTTGTCCCTTGGCAAGGCGGCTCCCGGCGGCGACCGTCGTCAGGCGCTCGACGGGGTCGGAAATCGCGGTGGCAATCGAGACGAGCATGGCGGACACCTTGTTCCCGTGCGCGCCCGCGTCGGGGCGGGAGCGCTGGGACACCGGTACCAGCGCCACGAGCGAAGCGTCGAGCCGCTCGCCACGTTCTCGCAGGAGACGACGCAACGCCCCCGCCACCGCCGCAAGGACGACGTCGTTCACGGTCCCTCCGAACACGGTCCGCACGGCGCGCACGTCGTCCAGACTCACTTGAGCGAATGCCACGCGTCGGTGGGGGGAAATGGCGCCGTTCAGAGACGTCCGTGGGGCTCGGAACGGGGCCGGCGGCGGCTGGAGCTCGTCTTCTTCGCGTAGTCGCCGATTGCGCTCGGCCAGATCCCGAGCCGCCGAGAAGGTGCGCCAAACGGAGCCGAATGCCCGCTCGGGTTGGCGCAGCATCGACGACATCGCCCAACCCAGGAGTTCCGCCTCGGTGGGCTGCGGCTCGGGGCGCCACGGACGGCTCGGTGACGTCACGGCGTGCGGAACCGGTCCGAGGTCCATGAACGACGCCATGACCTCGGTGCCGGCCGTCCCGTCGAACAGCGCGTGGTGCACCTTGGGGACCACCGCCACATGACCGGATTCGAGACCTTCGACGACGTGGATCTCCCACAGGGGCCGGTCGGCGTCGAGTGGGCGCCCGACGACGTCGGCGACGAAGCGAGCCAGGTCACCGGGACCCCCGGGGGAAGGAAGGCTGGACCGGCGCAGGTGGTAGTCGAGGTCGAAACGGGCGTCGTCCACCCAGACGGGATGGTGCAAGCCGAAGGGCACACGCGCCACCCGTCGCCGCAAGAGCGGGACGAGGTGGATGCGCTCTTCGACGACAGCCCGCATCTTTTCGAAAGGTGATTGCGACACGTCGTCCCGCCCCGACGCGCGTGGGTCGAGAACCATCACGCCTGCCATGTGGAGGTGCATGGTGGGCGTCTCCATGGCGAGGAAGGCGGCGTCGAGGCCGCTCAGGCGCTCCATCACTCCCCGCCCACGACGGTGGAGGAGAAGAAAGACGTCACCGTGACCGCGCGTGCCCGTATGCGCATGCTCAACGTCCCGTGTGGCCGAAGCCGCCGAATCCGCGCGAGGACTCAGGAAGGGCCCCGTCGGCCACCTCGGCGAACGCGACGGACTCCACGGCCTGGACGACGAGCTGGGCGATGCGGTCGCCTCTCCGGACCTCGTACGGCTCGACCGGGTCGGTGTTGACGAGCAGGACGCGTAGCTCGTCTCGGTATCCGGCGTCGATCAGTCCTGGAGTGTTGAGGCACGTCACGCCGGAGCGCAACGCGAGCCCGCTGCGGGGCAGCACGAATCCGGCGTAACCCTCGGGTAGCGCCACCGCCACACCGGTGGGAACGAGCACGCGACCTCCGCCCGGCTCGATGACGGCGTCCTCGCGAGCGTGGAGATCGACGCCCGCGTCGCCGGCATGTGCATAGGAGGGCACCGGCAGGTCGGGGTCCAGCCGGACGATGGGGACCTCGAGCACCGGACGACCCTATCGTTCGGCTCGATTCGGCGCCGTGGCCAGGGACAACGAGGCGTGACGGTGGCTCGGCCGCCGATACCATGCTCTCGTGCTCGTGTGGATGGACCTCGAGATGACCGGCCTCGAGCCCGCGCGACACACCATCGTCGAGGTCGCCACGCTCGTGACCGACGACAATCTCGAGATCGTCGCCGAAGGCCCGGACCTGGTGATCCACGCAACGTCTGAGCAGCTCGGCGCGATGGAAGACGTCGTGCGGGACATGCACACGCGCTCAGGCTTGCTCGACGCCATGGAGCGCTCCACGATCGATCTCCAAGACGCCGGCCGCCAGACCCTGGAGTTCATCAAGGTGCACGTCCCGACGGCCCGGACCGTGCCACTGTGCGGGAATTCCATCGGCACCGACCGCCGGTTCCTCGCCGCCCAGCTGCCCGACATCGAGAATTGGCTGCACTACCGCTCCATCGACGTGTCGACGATCAAGGAGCTGTGCCGGCGCTGGTATCCCGACGCGCTCTCGGGGGCGCCCGACAAGAAGCTCACCCACCGGGCCCTCGACGACATCAGGGACTCGGTGGCCGAGCTCGCCTACTACCGTCGCACGATCTTCGCTTCTCCCCCGGTCCTACCCGCCCACGTCGAGTCGACGGCGTCGCAGGCGCCGACCTAGACAAGCCCGCTATGGACCACCGGACTCTTGGCCGCACCGGTATGCGGGTGTCGCCCCTGTGCCTCGGAGCAATGATGTTCGGGGCTTGGGGCAACCCCGACCAGGACGACTGTGTCGACATCGTGCACGCCGCCCTCGATGCCGGGATCAACTTCATCGACACCGCCGACGTCTACTCGGGGGGTGAGTCCGAGGAGATCGTGGGCAAGGCCCTGGCCGGGGGGCGGCGCGACGGCGTCATCCTGGCCACCAAGGTGCACGCCCCGATGGGCGCGGACCCCAACATGGCCGGCAATTCCCGGCGGTGGATCACCCGCGAAGTCGAGGCGAGCCTCCGTCGCCTGCGCACGGACTGGATCGACCTGTACCAGGTGCACCGGCCCGACCTCACCTGCGACGTCGACGACACCCTGGGAGCGCTGTCGGACCTCGTCCACCAGGGCAAGGTGCGCGCCATCGGTTCGTCGACGTTCCCCGCCGACCTCGTGGTCGAGGCGCAGTGGGTGGCGGAGCGTCGCGGTCGCGAACGCTTCGCGTGCGAACAACCGCCCTATTCGATGCTCGCCCGGGCGGTGGAGGCTGCACTCCTGCCGGCATGCCAGCGCTACGGGATGGGCGTGATCGTCTGGAGCCCCCTCAACGGCGGTTGGTTGACCGGCCGATACCGCAAGGACGAGCCGCTCCCGGAAGGGGGGCGCGCCAGCCGGGTGCCACACCGGTACGACACCCGCCGGCCCGAGGTCGTCGCCAAGCTGGACGCCATCGAGGCGCTCGTCGCGGTGGCCCGTGACGCCGGCGTACCGCTCACGCACCTTGCGCTCGCATTCGTCCTCACGCACCCCGCGGTGACGAGCGCCATCATCGGCCCGCGCACCATGGAACAGCTGACCGGCACGCTCGGCTCGCTGGAGGTGGCGCTCACCGACGAGGTCCTCGACCGCATCGACGAGGTGGTGGCGCCGGGAACCACCGTGGACCCCTCGGACAACGGCTGGACGCCGCCCGCACTGGCCGACGCCTGGCGGCGCCGGCGCCCAGCGGTGACGCGGGGACCCGCGTGACGAGCGGCAGCAACGAGCCAATGAGCAGGAGGTGGCCGTGGCATCGACGCCCACGATGACGCTCGAGGAAGCGACCCAGCTCCTCACGTCCCCCGGGCAGATGTTCGAGATGGACGAGGTGGACATCCGCGGCGTCACGACTCGGGTGTGGAAGCACTGCCCTCCGAGCTTGCGCGCCGTGCTCGAGATGTCCCGTGGCCATGGATCGAAGGACTTCCTCGTGTACGAGGACGAACGCACCAGCTTCGAGGATCACTTCGGCATTGTCGCCAAGCTGGCCCGAGAGCTGCGCGACCGCTTCGGCATCGACAAGGGCGATCGCGTGGCCATCGCCATGCGCAACCTGCCCGAGTGGGCCATGACCTTCTGGGCGGCGTCGGCCGCGGGGGCCGTGGTCGTGCCGCTCAACGCGTGGTGGACCACACCCGAGCTCGCCTACGGCCTGGAGGACTCCGGGACGAGCGTCGTGTTCGTCGACGCAGCGCGCCTCGATCGTCTCGCCCCACGGCTCGGGGAGATGACCGGACTCCGGGCGGTGGTGGCGACACACGAGGACCGTGCTGATGTCTCCACGCCGCCTGCCTCGCCGGTCCCCGTCGTCGCCTTTGCCGAGTTGATCGCCGATCCTCCCGCAGACGCCTCCCTGCCGGACGTCGATATCGACCCCGAGGACGACGCCACCATCTTCTACACGTCGGGCACGACCGGGCACCCGAAGGGGGCCATCGGGACGCACCGCAACATGTGCACCAACTTGATGAGCCTGTTCTTCTTGAACTCGCGGGCCGGGCTCCGCTCGCCGAGCGGGAAGGGGCCCGGTGACGGCGCCGACGGCGCCCAGGGTGCGTACCTGCTCTCGGTGCCGCTGTTCCACGCCACCGGGTGCCACTCGATCCTGGTGGCGAACACCGCCGCGGGGAACAAGCTCGTGATGATGCACCACTGGGACCCCGAACGTGCGCTCGAGCTCATCGAGCGGGAGAAGGTGAGCACCTTCGGCGGGGTGCCGGCCATGGTCATGCAGGTCATCGACTCCCCCGACTTCTCCAAGCGCGACACGTCCTCGGTGCGGGCGGTGGCCTACGGCGGGGCGCCCGCTCCGCCTGACCTCGTCAGGCGGATCAAGGAGCATTTCCCGGTGGGCTCGCCCTCCAACGGGTACGGCCTCACCGAGACGTCCTCGGTGACCACCATGAACACCGGCGACGACTACGTGCGCAAGCCCGACAGCGTCGGCCCTCCCGTGCCCGTGTGTGACGTGCGCGTGGTGCCCGACGGCTTCGCCGAGGACGAGCCCACCGACGACCTCCCCGCAGGACCGGAGGTGACCGGGGAGCTGTGGATCAAAGGGCCGAACATCGTGCGCGGCTACTGGAACAAGCCCGACGCCACGGGTGATGCGTTCACGCGCGGATGGCTCCATTCGGGCGACGTGGCCCGGATCGATGAAGAGGGTTTCGTCTACATCGTGGATCGGGCCAAGGACATGGTGATCCGCGGTGGGGAGAACGTCTACTCGGTCGAGGTCGAAGCCGCCCTGTTCGAGCATCCCGCCGTGGCCGACGTCGCCGTCATCGGCGTCCCCCATCCGGTGCTCGGCGAGGAAGTGGGCGCCGCGATCGTGCTGCGGCCCGGGAGCAAGGTCAACGCCGAGGAGCTCGGCCGTCACGTGCGGGAGCGACTGGCGGCGTTCAAGGTCCCCGCGCACGTCTGGTTCCTGTCGGAGCCCCTCCCGCGCAACCCGCAGGGCAAGGTGCTGAAGCGAGAGCTGCGCGACTCGCTGACCACTCGGCCGGAAAGCGACGCACCGGCGGGATCGACAGCGCTCACCGCACCGACGTCGCCGGGCTGAGATGGGCCTCCTCGATGGACGGCGTGCCCTCGTGACCGGAGGGGGTTCGGGCATCGGACGGGCGGCGTGCCGGCGCTTCGCCGAGGAGGGAGCGTCGGTCGCGGTGATCGACCTCGACGGCGACGCCGCCGGGGCCACGGCAGACGCCGTCGGCGGTGTCGGCTTCGCCGCCGATGTCACCGACGCCGATGAGCTGCGCCGGTGCGTGGACGAGGCCGCTCGTTCGCTCGGCGGCCTGTCGATCCTGGTGAACAACGCCGGCGGCAGCACGATGGCCGGGCTGGCCGACTGGGAACCCGAGGAGTGGGACCGGTTGGTGCGCCTCAACCTGTCCGGCGTCTTCCACGGGATGCGGGCGGGCATCCCCCACCTGCGCGCCGGCGGGGGTGGCGCGGTGGTCAACACCGCCTCGATCAGCGGGACGAGGCCGTCGGCGGGCGAGACCCCCTACTCGGCCGCCAAGGCGGGCGTCGTCGCGCTGACGGCGTCGGCTGCGCTCGAGTACGCGCCCGCCATCCGCGTGAACGCGGTGGCCCCCG
Organism: Acidimicrobiales bacterium; assembly: GCA_035294855.1. Taxonomy (GTDB): domain Bacteria; phylum Actinomycetota; class Acidimicrobiia; order Acidimicrobiales; family UBA8190; genus DATGKD01. Next base: position 1,287 of record DATGKD010000208.1, on the reverse strand, counting down.
GGATGATCCGTACCAAGCTGACCACCCCGCTGCTCGAGGGATGGCCGGACGCGGTCGCGCACTACGAACGGATCACGCCGGCGGCGCGCGTGGGCACACCGGAGGACGTCGCGGACGTCGTCGTCTTTCTCTGCTCGGACCTCGCCCGCTTCGTGACCGGGCAGACGATCGTCGTGGACGGGGGGATGACGCTCCACGGTGCCGGCGTGGACGGCCTGTTCGACCGCTTCTTCCGGGCGAACCCCGACGCCGCCTCGTAAGCAACGCACCGGGCCGGATCGCGAACTCCACGACACCAAGACAACGGCTCGGGGGCGCCTTCAGGGTCATTCCCGATGGTGAGGCCCAGGTGGCGTCGTCATGCTGCCCAGGTGCGACGCGTGGTCAACCGCCATGGGGAGAAGAACGAGCAACACGACCAGGCCGACAGACGCGATTGCAACCACCCAGCTGTCCGCATCTCCCGGACGAAAGAGCGTGACCGCAAGCTCGAGGCGATCGCGCGGGTGCCGGCATTCGCCCGCCTGCCGCCGCACGATCTCCTCGCTCTCGGTCGGATGTTCGAGCTCGCCGCGCTGGACGAGGGCAGCGCGCTCGTCGTCGAAGGAGGCCTCGCACGGCTGTGCATGGTCGTCGTCGACGGCCGCGCCTTGGCGACGCGCCGGGGCGAGCCCGCCGGTGTGCTCGGGCCCGGCGATTGGCAGGGTACCCGCCCGGAAGCTGACTACCTCGGGGACATCACGGTCCGGGCCCTCGAGCCGATGACGATCCTCGTCGCCGATCGGCGAGCGGCGCGCGGCCTGCTGTCGGCGCATCCCGAGCTCCAGGCGCGGGCCGCCGCCACCGCTCGCCTGGCGGCCGGCACCTCCGCTCTCGAGCCAGGGTCGCATAGCGTGCGCAGGACGTCCCCGGTGTACGGACACGACGTCGGCGAGGCCGCCTCGGTGCCTCGGCGGGGAGACCACTGGTGATCGAAGCGACCGGTCTGACCAAGCGTTACGGCTCGACGCTCGCCGTGGACGACCTCTCCTTCGAGGTGCGTCCTGGGAGGGTGACGGGATTCCTCGGCCCGAACGGATCCGGCAAGTCGACGACCATGCGGATGGTGATGGGCCTCGACCGGCCCGACGCCGGGGTGGTCACCGTGAACCGCCGTCGATACCACGACTTGCCGTGGCCGCTGCGCGAGGTGGGAGGCCTGCTCGAGTCCAAGGCAGTGCACCCGGGCCGCAGTGCCCGGAACCATCTGGTGGTGATGGCGCTCGCCAACGGCATCGCCCGGAGCCG
>DATGKD010000207.1:0-6246 GCA_035294855.1 Acidimicrobiales bacterium | reverse complement strand
ACGAGGCGGCTGACGGCGGAGGTCCCGTCCACGAGCAGGCGGCCGGTCATGCCGAAACGCAGGCCCAGCCGGTGGCCGGTGGCGGCCCCGTCCGGCGCGTCGAGCTCGAAGACGAGCAGCTTGCCGTGGCGGCGGGCGTCGCGCAGCGTGGTCCCCGCCAGGATCCGGACCAGCTGTGGTCCCGGCACCGGGCCCCGCGCGAACCGGGCGTCGCCCAACGCGGCGCGTTCGATCCGACGACCGAGCGCGCGGGTGGCGAGGGCGCGGTAGGCCTCGATCTCGGGCAACTCGGGCACGGCGGGGGCCGACGCTACTGTGGGTCGCCGTGCCTCCCGAGAAGCCACACTGGGCGCACCTCTATGAAGAGGTGGTGACCTCCGGCCTGTGCACCGGCTGCGCCGGTTGCATCATCGCCTGCCCACACGACGTCCTGCACTACAACGACGGCGACGGCGTCTACCGGCCGTGGAAGGTCGAAGAGGACGGCGGCCCCACCGACTGCACCCACGGCGTCAAGGGCTGCACGATGTGCACGCGTGCCTGCCCGCGCTTCCGGTCGTGGGAGGGCGACATCGACGGCTACCTCTTCGGACGCGACAGGACCGAGGACGAAGTCGCCGGTGTGGCGAACGACATCGTCCTGGCACGGGCCACCGATCCCGAGGTGCGCGACGGCGGGCAGGACGGCGGCCTCGTGTCGGCCATCCTGATCTGGGCGCTCGAGAACGACGTCGTCGACGCCGCCCTCGTCTCCGCCACCGAGGGCGCGGGCACGTGGAAGGCGGTGCCCGCCGTGGCGCGCACGCGCGCCGAGGTCCTCGCCACCGCGGGTTCGCGCTACACCTACAGCGCCAACCCGCTCGCCTATCCGGCCGCCGTGGAGGCGGGCGCCGAGCGCATCGCGCTCGTGGGGATGAGCTGCCAGGCCTCGGTGCCGGCGGTCATGTCGGCCCGCAAGACAGGCAAGGTGGCCCGGAGGCTCTCGCTCTCCATCGGCCTGTTGTGCTCGAAGACGTTCGACGACGCCATCTTCCCCGAGCTCTTCGAGGCCAAGTACGGCCTGACGCGCGCCGACATCGCCAAGATCAACATCAAGGGCGTGTTCCAGATCTGGACCCGTGACGGCGCGTACCACGAGGTGCCGCTCAAGGAGGGCCACGCCTGGACGCGTGAAGGGTGCAAGGCGTGTCCCGACTTCGCCGCCGAGCACGCCGACATCTCGACCGGCGGCATCGGCGCGTTCAGTGACTGGACACTGACCATTGTCCGCACCGACCAAGGCCGCGACATCATGGCCCGCATGGGCGCCGACGGCGTGATCGAGACTCGTCCCGGGGACGACGACCCGGGCGCGCTCGAGCTCCTGCGCAAGCTGGCGCGCACCAGCCGGCGCCGCTGGCCGGAGAGCGCGGCAGCCGGTCCGGGCCGCCTTCCTCTCAAGGTCTGACCCGCTCTCGCGTCCGCGCTGCCTCTCGAGGTCTGACTGCCTCTCGAGATCCGAGCTGCCTCTCGCGGGCTGACTGCCGCGTCAGTGGGCGGGTCCCAGTCCGGCGAGGGCACGCGCCCGGGCGAACACGGCGTCGAGCATCGGCTCGGTCAGCCTGCCGGTGAAGGTGTTCTGCTGGCTGGGGTGGTACGAGCACAGGATCGTTCTGCCGTCGGGCACGGCCGCCTCGGCGCCGTGGCCGAAGGCGGGTCGCGGGCGGACGCCGAGCAGTGCCGTCACCGCCTGGTACGCGAACTGCCCGAGCACGACGACGACGCGCACCGCCGGGAGCAACGCCAGCTCACGCTGCAGGAACGGCGAGCAGTTGGCGCGCTCGGCCGGCGTCGGTTTGTTCTGGGGCGGGGCGCAGCGCACCGCGGCGAGGACGTACGCGCCGGTGAGCTCGAGCCCGTCGTCGGCGGACACGCTCGTCGGTTGATTGGCGAGTCCCGCCCGCCACAAGGCCGCGAACAGCCAGTCGCCCGACCGGTCGCCCGTGAAGATCCGTCCGGTACGGTTCCCACCATGGGCGGCCGGGGCAAGTCCCACCACCGCGACCCGGGCGTCGGGGTCCCCGAAGCCGGGGATCGGCCGGCCCCAGTACTGCTCGCCTCGGTACGCGGCGCGGCGCTCGGTCGCGACGGATTCGCGCCATGCCACAAGTCGCGGGCAGAGGCGGCACCGTACGACCTCGTCGGTCAGCGCCGCGAGAGCCCGCCTGCGTCTCGCTCCGTCGTCGGAACCCGACCGGGCGCGCACCGGGCACAGCGTACGATCACCCGCCGTGCCCCCCCGCCGTCCACCAGCTCCGGCCGTCGCGATCCTGGTGCGCCACGGCCGTACGCCGACGACCGGCAAGGTGCTCCCGGGGAGGGCGCCCGGCTTGCATCTCGCCCCCGAAGGGATCGCACAGGCCGAGGCGGCGGCCGAGCGGATCGCCGCGCTGCACCGGCCGCCGGTCGCGGTCTACGCGTCGCCGCTCGAGCGCACGATGGAGACGGCCAAGCCGATCGCTCGCCGTCTCGGGCTGCGGGTGCGCACCGAGCGCGGCCTCGTCGAATGCGACGTGGGCGACTGGACCGGACGGAGCCTGCGCGCCCTCCGGCGCAGGCGGGAGTGGCGCACGGTCCAGGGGTTGCCGTCCTCGTTCCGGTTCCCCGGCGGCGAGTCGTTCGCCGAGATGCAAGCCCGCGTGGTCGCCGCGCTGGATGTGCTCGCCGAGCGCCATGCGGGACAGACCTTCGTGGCGGTCTCCCATGCCGACCCGATCCGGGCCGCGGTGGCGACGACCGCCGGCGTGCCCCTCGACCTGTTCCAGCGGGTCGTGGTGTCGACGTGCTCGGTGTCGGTCCTCGTCCGCGGGGACAGCGCGTCCCAGGTGCTGTGCGTCAACTCGACCGCGTCGCTGGCCGACGTCGCCCCGTAGTGAGAGGGGCCCGGCGTTGAGCCCGGCGCTCGACCTCGGCGACCTCGATCGCTTCACCGTCGGCACCGAGGGACCGGTGGGCGAACGCGTCTTCCTCGTGCAGTGCCGGTCTGCCGACGCGCTCGTGACCCTCAAGGCGGAGAAGCAACAGGTGTCGGTGCTCGCCGAGTACCTCGGGCGCCTCCTGCACGACCTGGACCGGCCCGAGGACCTTCCCGCCGATCTCGAGCTCGAGGAGCCCACCGAGCCGCACTGGTCGATCGGCACCCTCGGGGTCAGCTACGACGACTCGCTCGACCGCATCGTCCTCGTCGCCGAGGAGCTGGTGGGCGAGGACGAAGAGGGTGACGTGGCGCGCTTCACGGTGACGCGTGCCCAGGCCGCCGCCTTCGCCATGCGCGCCACGACGCTGGTCGAGGCGGGACGACCTCCGTGCCCGCTGTGCGGGGGCCCGCTCGACCCCTCCGGACACACGTGCCCGAGAACGAACGGCCACCGGCCGCCCGCGTCCTGAAGCTCCTCGCCGAAGGCGAGGTCGAGGTGGTCGGGCGCATGCCGTGGAGCTCGAACCGCACCTTCCTGGCCACCTGTACCCTCGGCGGCGAGGAGCTCCCCGCGGTGTACAAGCCGGGACGGGGCGAACGCACGCTGTGGGACTTCCCCGAGGACATCTACCGGCGCGAGGTCGCGGCGTACGAGCTGTCGGCTGAGCTCGGCTGGGACCTCGTTCCCGAGACTATCGAGCGCCAGGACGCCCCCCTCGGCCCGGGTTCGCTCCAGCGGTTCGTGCCGGCGGACTTCTCCGAGCACCACTTCACGCTCGTCGAGCATCCTCGCTTCCACGACCGGCTCCGGGCCATCTGCGCGTTCGACGTGGTCGCCAACAACGCCGACCGCAAGAGCGGTCACTGCCTGCTCGGCGAGGACGGGACCGTGTGGGCGATCGACAACGGGCTGTGCTTCCATCGCGAGCCCAAGTTGCGCACGGTGATCTGGGAGTTCGCCGGGGAAGCGATCCCGCCCGCGTTGTGCGACGGCCTGTCGCGCCTGGCGTCGAAGGCCCCCGATCGGCTGCGGCGCCTGCTCACCGGGGCCGAGGTCGAGGCGGTGGCGCGCCGCGCCGCCGGGCTGGTGCGCGCCGGTTGCTTCCCCGAGCCGGACGAAGACCGCTACCACTACCCCTGGCCGCTCGTCTGACCCCGCCGGTCGCGGGCCCGAGTCTCTGTCAGCGGCCGGGCGTGAACATGGCGAGCAGGTCGCCTTCTCCCATCTGGAGCCGGGACCAGCGGTCGGCCGGTGACCTCACGGCGGCGAGCGCACCGGTGGGGAACCCTTCCTCGAGCCGGGCCCGGCCCTGATGGTCCTGCGCACCGACGAGCGCCAGGGCGAGATCGTGCAGCGTCGGGTTGTGGCCCACGACCATCACCGAGCCCACGTCGTCGGGGACTTCGCGCACGACGTTGACGACGTCGTCGGCGTCCGCCTCGTATAGACGAGGCTCGACGACGAGCTCGGCGTCGTCCCCGAGAGCGGGGAGCACGAGCTCCGCGGTCTCGAGGGCGCGCAAAGCCGACGACGACAGCACCAGCCGGGGTACCGGCGCGAGCTCGGCCGCCGATGCCCGCAGGAACGCTTCGAGCTCCGCACCTTGCCGTCGGCCCTTGGGCCCCAGGGGACGGCTGTGGTCGTCGGGACCGTGCGGCGACGCCTTGGCGTGGCGCAAGACCCAGACGACGCGTCCGGCTACAGGCTCAGTCCCCACGCATGGTCCATCGCGGTGATCGCCGCCCGGCTGAGGCGCTCGGCGCCGGGAGGCGAAATGTGGGTGCCGTCGGGCTCGCGCACCTCGACCGCGTTCCCCGAGGCGTCGGACAGGAACGCGCTGTAGGCGCCCTGCGGGTCGGAGAGCACCGGCCACGACGCGAAGTACGTCACGCCGCGGTGCTGGTTCGCCTCGGCCTGGTAGATGCCGTTCAGCGCCTGCATCTTGGTGTTCAGGACGGGGTCGGCCATGGGCGGCATGCCGACCCACAACACCCGGGCGCCTGCGGTGGTGGCCGCCTGCATGAAGTCCCCGACGCGCTTGGCGTACACCTCGTCCCACGCCGGGTTGCCGTAGGCGACGTCGTTCTGCCCGACCATCAGGTCCTGGGGGTCGTTCGCCCCGATGAACACCACGACGGTTTGCGGCTGGTAGCGGGTGAGGTCGGACTGCAGCTCGCTCTGCCAGTCGAAGTAGTCGGGTCTGGAGAGGCCCGTGTCGATGTGGCCGTCCAGCACGGCGTGCACCACGCCCGTGGCCGCCAGGTCGTTCACCAGCATCTGGCCGAAGTCGATGCCGAGCGAGTCCCCCACGGCGAGGACCTGGAGCGGGGCGGCGGCACTCGGTGCGGTCAGAGGCGGCAGGCCGTCGGGGGCCGTGACCGGTGTGAAGACGAACGTCCTCGCCGTCGTGCTCCCGCGCGTCGGATGGTGACGGGCGGATCGCCGGTGGACCGGTGGGCCCTCCTGCTGGAGGACGCCGGTGTTGTCGCGGCCCATGGCCCGGTCGGCGCCGGACACCACGTGCGCCACCCTGAGCCATCGCGACAGGTCGTCGATCGGCCGGAGCACGGTGATCGCCACCGAGCGACGAGCGCCGAGCGGACTCGCCTGGGCGGAACGCAACAACGTGGGTGCATCCAGGACGAGCCAGACGGCGAAGCACACCAGGCCGGCGTACAACGCCTGCCGCCACGACACCGACCGTCGCGCGGCACGCCGGTGACGCGGTGTCGCACCCGTGGGGAGCACAACGGTCGGGAGCGTCCGCCGTCCATGTGCGCGTCGCGGGCCCGACGGGTCGGGCCGCATCGTTTCCGGCGCGGCGCGGTCACGATGCGATCGGTGCCGCGCAGGCCTGACGGGTGGCGCGGTCGTGCCGGCTCTCCCCGCCAGACGCCCGGGCGCGAGCGTGGCGCGCGGTGCCAGGCGGGCACGGTGAGGAGCGCGCTCTGGATGGGCCGGACGCGCAGTGCGCCGTTCCCCACCGGCGGCCGCGCCCGGCGGCGAGTCCTCGCTCGCTCCGGCAGCGCCGTCGCGGTCGTGTACTCGGCCCGTGCCGTTGGCGCCCTTCGCGCCGATGTCCTGATGCGCGGCAGGTGCGCCGTTCAGATCGTGTGCGCTGTTCAGATCGTGTGCGCCGTTCGTGCCGTTCGCTTCGTGAGCGCCGTTCGTGCCGTTCGCTTCGTGAGCGCCGTTCGTGCCGTTCGCTTCGTGAGCGCCGTTCGTGCCGGCGGGGTGGCCCGCGCCGTTTGCATTCGCCGGGCCGTCACTCGCCACACGCGCGCCACGC
>DATGKD010000206.1:0-2462 GCA_035294855.1 Acidimicrobiales bacterium | reverse complement strand
CTTCGCGCCCGGCGTACTCCTCATACTTGAGGTCGCGCTCGGCCTCCCGGATCCGCTGGAGGATGACCTGCTTGGCCGTCTGGGCGGCGATGCGACCGAAGTCGTCAGGGGTGTCGTCCCACTCGCGGATGACGGCGCCCTCTTCGTCGAGCTCCTGTCCGTACACCCGGATCTCGCCCGACTCGGGATCGATGGTGACGACGGCCTCCTCGGCTGCGCCGGGCCTGCGCTTGTAGGCGGCCACCAGCGCGTTGGCGAGGGCGTCGAGCAAGGTCTCCACCGAGATCCCCTTGTCGCGCGCGATCTGGCCGAGGGCGTCCAGGAATTCGAAGTTCTGGGTGCTCACCGTGGCCCCCCCTTGCGGGCGGACGCACGTTCGTGACGGGCGCGACCGGGACGCGCCGGCGCGGCGTTCCCCCATTCGAAGACGGTGCGGGCGCGCTCGACGTCGTCGTACGCGAAGCGGCGCGCCTCGGGCGGCGGGGGGCTTCCTGCGCCTTTGGGCGCGATCTGCTCGCTCTCGAGCAGAAAGCCGTCGTTGTCCGCCGCGGCGAGCTTGCCGACGAAGCGGCGCTCTCCTTCTCCTCCGGTGCGGGTGCGCACCGTGACGGTCTCTCCCACGGCGCGGGCGAAGTCCCGTGGGCGGCGAAGGGGACGCTCGACGCCCGGGCTCGTCACCTCGAGCGTGTAGCGGCGACCGGGAAACGGGTCGTGGTGGTCGAGCGTGTTCGACACCGCGCGCGTCGCGTCGGCGATGCGATCGAGGTCGGCACCCTCGGCCCGGTCGACCACCACCCGCACGAGGCCCGTACGCAGCTCGACGTCCACGAGCTCGAGGTCGAGGGGCTCGACGGTGGACGCGAGCAGGCCCAAGAGCTCGTCGTCCACCTGGTCGTTCACCTCCCTCGTCCTCCTGCCCGGCGCGCTGCGGAACCGATCGCCGGACGGAACTTCCTCAGGAAAGCAGAAGCGTGGGCTGCCCGCCCACGCTTCGACGCATCCTTCACAATCCCGTCCGAACGGCGCAACGACTATACCAGCGGCCCCCTGCCGTCCCACCGGCACAGGCGAGCGCCCGTGGCAGTCTTGCGGCCATGACACGGAGCCGGGTGCTCGCCTCCCAATCAGACGACTTCCCCCAGTGGTACCAGGACGTCCTGGCCAAGGCGGAGCTGGCCGAGAACGGCCCGGTGCGCGGCACCATGGTCATCCGCCCGTACGGGTACGCCATCTGGGAGCGGATGCAGGCCGAGATCGACGCGCGCATCAAGCGCGCCGGCGTGCACAACGCCTACTTCCCGCTGTTCATCCCGGAAAGCTATCTGCGCCGCGAGGCGGAGCACCTGGAGGGCTTCAGCCCCGAGCTGGCCGTGGTCACCCACGGAGGCGGGCACGAGCTCGAGGAACCGGTCGTCGTCCGGCCCACGAGCGAGACCATCATCAATGCCTACTTCTCCAAATGGGTGCAGAGCTACCGGGACCTGCCCCTGCTCATCAACCAGTGGTCGAACGTCGTGCGCTGGGAGCTGCGGCCCCGGCTGTTCCTGCGGACCACCGAGTTCCTCTGGCAGGAGGGCCACACCGCCCACGCCACCGAATCCGACGCGCGGGCGTTCGCCTTGCAGGTGCTCTCCGACGTGTACCGGGAGTTCATGGTCGACGTGCTCGCCATCCCGGTCCTGGCCGGACGCAAGACCGAGCGCGAGCGCTTCTCGGGCGCCACGGTCACGTGGACGCTGGAGGCCATGATGCGCGACGGCAAGGCATTGCAGATGGGCACGAGCCACGAGCTGGGCCAGAACTTCGCTCGGGTGTTCAACACCACCTTCCTGGACGAAAGCGGCCAGGAGTCCTTCGTGTGGCAGACCTCCTGGGGGGCGTCCACCCGGTTGATGGGGGCGCTCGTCATGGCGCACGGCGACGACGACGGGCTCCGGCTTCCGCCCCGGCTCGCCCCCGTCCAGGTGGTGGTGCTCGTGGTGCGCGCCGACGAGGGCGCCGGCGAACGGGCCGCGCTGCTCGCTGCCGAGTTGGGCGACGCCGGGCTGCGCGTCGAGCTCGACGCCAAGACCGAGACCTCGTTCGGGCGCCGGGTCGTCGACTGGGAGCTGAAGGGGGTCCCGGTCCGCGTCGAAGTCGGGCCCCGGGAGCTGGCCGCGGGAGAGGTCGTCGTGGCGCGCCGCCACGACGGCGTCAAGGAGCGCGTGGCGGTGAACGCCCTCCTCGATCAGGTGCGCGCCGCCCTCGACGCGGCGCAAGGCGCGCTTCTCACCGAAGCGGCCGAACGTCAGGACGCGGCCACGTCGTCCGTGGCGTCGCTCGAAGACGCCGAGCAGGCCGCGCAGCGAGGCTTCGCTGTCGTCCCCGCCCGGCTCGCCGGTGGTGACAACGAGATGTGGCTCAACGCGCGGGGCGTCTCGGTGCGGCTGCTGCGTGCCCCCGGCGGCGGCCTGCCGGCACCC
>DATGKD010000205.1:0-5739 GCA_035294855.1 Acidimicrobiales bacterium | reverse complement strand
AACGACAGCCCAAAAGGACTAGAAAATGACCCTGAGGCTGTAACAGGTCAGCCGTTACTGATCGGGAACAGATCAACCGTTACCGAACAGCCCCCACGAGCCTGTGTGTGGTTCCGGGTGACCCTTTCCCTTTTGGTTCCGGGTGACCCTTCACACAGTTCCGCCTGACGCTTTACACAGTCCGGTTGACCCCTCGGCTCTGCCAGGAGCGGAGGAGGTGGCCGAGTGCTCGTGGAGCTGAGCAAGATGGAACAGCGTTACGAAGCGGTGCTGGCCGTCGTTCGAGACGGCCTCAGCGTGGGGGAAATGGCGACCGCCTTCGGGGTGTCCCGCCAGAGCATCTGTCGCTGGATGCAGCCCTATGACCACCGTGAGGATGGACCACGGTGCGGCGACAATTTGTGGTCCCGGTTGGGCTGACGCCCGCCCGACGACCGAAGAGCGCCCAGCAGGCCCGTTCGTTCAGCGGTTCGGTGTTACCAAAGGGCGTTGCCGCCGACACTGTGGCGCGCCGCTCGGCGTCGTGCTGGCAAGGCAATCGCCGTCCATCACGTCAGGCGGTAGACGCGTCGGGCGTTGTCGGCGAAGAGCTTGACGCGCGACACGTCGTCGAGACCGGTCGTGACGACATCGAACGTCGTGTAGAGGTCGTCGAACGACCCGTGCACGGCATCGACAGGGAAGTTGCTCGCGAAGAGGCAGCGGTCCACGCCGAAGGCTTCGATGGCGTACTCGAGCCATGGGGCGAACGCTTCGGGGCGCATGGTCTGCAGGGGCATCGCCAGCCCCGACAACTTGCAGACGACGTCGTCGCCGATCCGGGCCAAGGCGTCGATGCCCGCTCGCCATAGGGCGCGCTCCTCATCGGTGTTCGATCGGGGCCACCCGGTGTGCTCGACGACGACGCGCAACCCCTCGACGACCTCGAGCGCGGCTGCGGCGGACTCGAGCTGATCGGGGTGGGCCATCAGCTCGAAGACGAGCCCACGCTCTCGGAGCGCTCGGAGCACGGCGACGTCGGGGACGGGTCGATCGAGCGGGCCCATCGGGCGGACGCCGCGAAAGCGCGGTGCGGTCATCTGATGATCGATCAGCTCGATCGCCTCGGCAACCGTGTCGGTCGGTGGCAGTCCTCCGATGATGCCGTCCGGACCGCCGTCGGCGTCAGCGCGCGCGTCGAGCTCGACGGTCTCGTCGACCGAGTGGCGCCCCGTGGCCGCCGCGACGTTGACGATTCTCTCAACGTTCCAAGCCGCCGCCTCGGCGCGATAGGTCTCGACGTCGAAGCCGCGGAACATCCTCGCCGGGTCCCCGGCGCCGTGGTCCGGCGGACGAGCAAGGTACGGATACCACTCGGTCCTCGCCGGGTCCCACAGATGAACGTGGGCGTCGACGACGCGCGCCGGGCGGTCGGGCATCACGCCTCCTCGCGGGGCGCGTCACTGATGCCGCCGGCAATCTCCTGCAGGGTGTCGTCGAACCATGCAGGCAACGCCGGGCCGCCGTAGGTCAGGGTGCCCAGAGGCCGGGGGTGGCTGCGGAGCCCGAGCCAGCTGCCGCCGGTGGCGAGTTCCGCGCCGGCGAGCCCGGCCGCATCCGGGTGGGCGACCAGGTGGGCGACGAGCTCACCGACGGGATCGCTCGCCGCGTCCTCGGTCGTCTCCATGCTCACGGCGAAGGCAGCCACGCGCCCGTCGGTCGTGGCCCCGCCGACACGCGCCAGTTGCGCCGCCGCCTGAGCACGACTGCGGCCCCCGGCGGTCACGGCGTCGGCGACGGTGACCACGCGCACCGGTCCACCCCGCTCAGCGGCGTAGTCGGCGACCGCCCGGCACCATCCGGCGTCGGTGTGGATGTCGTCGACGATCCCGGCGTGCTCGCCGAGGGTCCGCTCCCACGCCCCGCTCGCGTCGACTGTCGATTGTCGACAGGCGAGCGCGACGACGACGGCGTCGACGGGGCCCAACTCTTCAGCCACCGCCTTGAGCGCGGCGGTGGCACCCCCGAAACCGCGCGCCGGTCCGGCGCGGCGGCACGTGACGGAGCGGGCTTCGAGCGCCTCGATCACTGCGGTCCCCAAACGCGGGCGGTCGGTGACGACGGCACAGGTGCGCACGCTGCCCGAAGCGAGCTCGCCGGGAGGATCGGTGAAGATCGCCCCGAACCGCGGGTTGCCGCCGCCGCCGCTCGCCTGGCTTGCCTCGGCGGTGGCGAAGGCGCGAGGGGCGACGGTCTCCAGCACGCTCGCGATCGGGGCGCCACCGTCGCTGCGCACCACCTCGAGGAGCCGAGGTTCGTCGATCAACGCGACCTCCGAGCCACCGGCGAACAGCACTCGACCGTTGCACCAGCCGAACTCCTCGCCGACGAGGTGGCGGCCGAGGGGCCCGAGGTCCTCGGGACCGGGCATCGACTTGAACAGCGACAGCCCACCGCCGCCGCCGGACCTGGCCATCTGACGGGCGCGCTCCTGGGCGGCGGCGACCATGCGGGTGGCGGCGATGGGAGAAATGGCGTTGACGGTGACGCCCGGTGGGCTTGCCCGGCCCAGTTGCCAGGTGAGCGAGGCCACGGCGCGCTTGGCGCAGCTGTAAGCACCGGCATCGGCGGCCCGCCACCCCGAACCCGAGGTGACCCCGAGGACCCGGCCGTGGCCGGCCGCCGCCATGAGGGGGAGTGCGGCGGCGAGGACGTTGAGGTAGCCCCCGAGGTGCACGTCGAGCACGGCACGCCAGTCCTCCTCGGAACCGTGGGCGAAGCCCGTCTGGCGGGTGATGCCGGCGACGTTCACGACCGCGTCGATGCCCCCGCGCTCCTCGACCAGCTGACGGAACAGAGCGGTCACGGCCTCGCCGTCGGTCACCGACGCCGACGACGCCTGGGCCGTGCCTCCGGCGGCGACGATGCGCCCCGCGGTCGTCTCGTGCGGTTCGGGGAGGCGCTCGGCGCCGTCGAGCGTCACGAGCGGGTCGAGCGTGACGACGTACCAGCCGCTTCGGCCGAGCTCCTCGGCGATGGCTGCCCCGATCCCGCCCCCGCCGCCGGTCACGACGGCGACCCGCTGACGCGCGCTCACGACGCTGTCGACCGGACCTCGATCTCCAGGCCGTCGAACCGGCCGTCCTCGAGCCAGTGTTCGAGGCGCTCGCGGTAGCCGAACCAGTCGCCCATGCCCCGCCCGTAGTTGCCGTTGCGGGGGTTCATCAACTCCGGATGGCCCTCGTTGTTGAGGCGCGAGGGCGTGCACGCGGACATGACGGCGCTGCCGTCGACGAAGGAGTCGACGACCTTCTGCGTCCAAGCGGCTTCGGCTTCGGCGCTCACGTCGAACACGTCGACCTCCCGCTGCTCGAAAAGGGCCACGGCGGTGCCCACGAACTGGGCTCCGAGCACGGCAAGTTGGGTGTAGTTGACCGTGACCACGGCCTGCTGCCCCGGGGCCGGCATCACGAACATGTTCGGAAATCCACGGCTCATCATCCCGAACAAGCTGGCAGCCCCGTCGGCCCACTTTGCGGCCAGGGTGACACCGCCACGCCCTACGATCTCGTGGCCGACGCGCCGGTACAGCGGCGTGAGCTCGGGCTCGAAGCCGGTTCCGTAGACGATGCAGTCGACCTCGTACTGTTTCCCGTCGACCACGGGGCCCTTCTTCGTGATCCGGTCGAAGCCCGCCGGGCAATCGACCAGCGAGACGTTCGGCTCGTTGAACGCGAGCAGGTATTCGTCGTGGAAGCACGGTCGCTTGCACAGGTACCGGTAGTAGGGCTTCAAGATGGAGGCCTTGACCGGATCCGTCACCAGCTCCTCGACGCGACGCCGGTGGGTCTCCATGATCCCGTAGTCGAGTTCCTCGGCCGCCCGCATGAACTCCTCCACCGTCGCACCCTTCACGCGCGGCGGGTTGTGGACGGCCGCCCAATGGTGAGTCCACCCGTCGTCCACCTCGTCGACTTCGACGGGCCGGCCCAAGATGATCGACTGAAAGTTGTCCATGCGCGCCCGCTGCCAGCCCGGTTCGAGCCGGTGGGCGAAGTCGGGTTCGGTCGGCCGGTTGTCCCGCACGCCGACGGCCGAGGGCGTGCGCTGGAACACGTAGACGTGTTTGGCGGCATGGGCCAGCGGCGGCAGGCATTGGATGCCGCTCGCGCCGGTGCCGACGAGGGCGACGACCTTGTCCGCCAATCCGGTGAGCGGCTCGTCTGGTCCCCCCCCTGTGTAGTCGTAGTCCCAGCGCGCCGTGTGGAACGAACGCCCGGCGAATTCCTCCATGCCCGGGATGACGGGCAGCTTCATGAGGTTCAGGATCCCCACGGCCAGCACGTACCACCGGCAGGTGACCTCGTCGCCACGGTCGGTCCGTATCCGCCACCGCCCCGCGGCTTCGTCCCACTCCGCCCGGGTCACACCGGTGTGGAACAGGGCGTCTGAAGTGAGGTCGAACCGGTCGGCGATCGCCTCGAGGTGGCCGCGGATCTCGTCGCCGAACGCGTACCGCCGGGTGGGGATGTAGTCGAGCTCCTCCAGCATGGGGATGTAGCTGTAGGACTCGATGTCGCACATCACGCCCGGGTAGCGGTTCCAGTACCAGGTTCCACCGATGCCGCCCGCCTGGTCGATGACGCGGATCCGCTCGAGCCCGGCCTTGCGGAGCTGGGCGCCGGCCAGGACGCCGGCGATTCCCCCGCCCACGATGACCACGTCCACTTCGTCGACGACGGGATCGCGCGCCACGACCGGTGTGAACGGGTCGTCGCGGAAGCGGGCGAAGTGTTCGTCGGTCCGCAGGTCGCGGATGTCCGCTCGCCCCGGCACCAGCCGCTTGTCCCGCTCGGCGAGGTACTTGGCGTGGACGGCCTCCGGGTCGAAACCCGCGCTGCCGTCAGTGCCCGCGGCCGGGCCCGGGGATGAAGAGGAGGGCGCCGTGGGCTGAGGTCCAGGCACGGGCCAATCGTACTTGGCTGACGTCGGCGTCAGACAACGAGCCGGGCCGGGCACGGCGTCCGTCCTTCATGACGAGACATTCGGTTCACGGGTTCGCGGTCCCCGTCGCCGGGGAGGGGGAGAGGTCCACCCGGGCGAGGTCGGGTGCTCCTGCGCGGCGAGCACCTCGACTGCACCCCGGCATCGTGCATGGCCCACCGCATTGTCTCGATGGATGGGTCTGAGCCGTGGACGGCGACAGCCGGCTCGCCATGGTCCGTAGGGCTTGGGCCTGGGGCCACGTCCTGACCGACGGCGCGGTCCCGGTGCTCGACGCCCCCGCGCCGGGTATGGAGATACAGACGGGCCACGGGGGCGATCGCTCCCCGCCGCTTCTGCTTCGACGTGAGCACCCAGACCGACACCGACAGCACACCAGCGTCGACACGATCCTCGGGCCGGCGAGGCGCGCTCGTGCGCGTCCTTGTCGCGGCAGCCGCCGTGGGTGCCCTGCTGTTCGTGGTCGTGCGGCTCAGGTCCGCCGAGGGCGACATCGTGCGCGCCTTTTCGCATCTGCGATGGGGCCAGCTTCCCTGGCTGATCGCGGCGATCGGAGCGGAAGCCACGTCGTTCTTCTGCTACGCGCTGGTCCAGCGCCGGCTCCTCCTCGCGGGGGGCGCCCGTCTCACGCGGCGGTCCATGCTGAGCCTGGCGGTGGCCGCGACCGGCCTCACCAATCTCGTGCCGGGTGGCACCGCGCCGGCCAGCGGGTGGCTCGTCGGCCAGTACCGGCGCCGCGAAGTCCCGATGCCCGTC
>DATGKD010000204.1:0-3826 GCA_035294855.1 Acidimicrobiales bacterium | reverse complement strand
GTGGTCACCACCCGACATCCCCGCACCGTGCCCGCGGCGCCGTTGCGTCGTCCCACGGTCCCCCACTCGCCTTCGACGCCGGTCCCCGGCGAGAGGAGGCCGCCGAGCTGGGCACGCGTAGTGTACAAGCCGTGGGGGCATCCCGACGCAACGCGCGCGTGCATCCACGTGTCGTGACATGTGCGGGATAGCCGGCATCCTCGAGCCCGGCGGGGCCGGCGAGGACGAGTTGCAGGCGCACATCGAGGCGATGACGGCGGCGCTGCGTCACCGCGGGCCCGACGACGCCGGCACCTACGTCGACCCTGCGGCCGGGGTGGCGCTCGGATCGCGGCGCCTGGCCGTCGTCGACCTGTCCCGACACGGGCACCAGCCCATGGTGTGCGCGCAGCGCCGTCACGTGCTGGCGTTTAACGGCGAGATCTACAACTACCGCGACCTCCGTCGTGAGCTCGAGCACGAGGGCGCGCGCTTCGGTGGCTCGTCGGACACCGAGGTGTTGCTGGGCGCGATCTGCCGTTGGGGCCTGCGCGACGCCCTCGTGCGCTGCAACGGCATGTTCGCGGTGGCGCTCTGGGACACCACGGAACGATGCCTGCAGCTGGCGCGCGACCGCTTCGGCGAGAAGCCGCTCTACTACGGCTGGGCGAACGGCGCGCTGCTCGTCGGCTCGGAGTTGAAGGCGATCCGCGCAAACCCCGCGTTCCACGCGGACGTGGACGCCGACGCGCTGGCGCTCTACTTCCGGCACAACTGCATCCCCGCGCCGTACACGATCTACCGGGGCTTCGCCAAGCTGCCACCGGCGACGATCGTCACCTTCGACCGCACCGCGACGGCTGGGACCCTGCCGCCGCCGGTGCCGTACTGGTCCCTCGCCGACGTCGTCGCCGAGGGACGGCTGGCGCGCGCCCAGTCCGCACCGTCTTTGGAGGCGTGTCTCGACGATCTCGACGCCGTGCTGCGGTCCGCCGTGGGACTGCGGCTCCACGCGGACGTCGCGCTCGGGGCCTTCCTGTCGGGCGGGATCGACTCCTCGCTCGTCGTGGCCCTCATGCAGGCGCAGAGCGCGCACCGGGTACGAACGTTCACCGTCGCTCTCGCGGAGCACGGTTACGACGAGAGCGCGTCCGCCCGCGAGGTCGCCTCCCACCTGGGGACCGACCACACCGAGCTGCTCGTCACGCCACGCGACGCCCTCGACGTCGTCCCGCGCCTGCCGGCCATGTACGACGAGCCCTTCGCCGACTCCTCCCAGATCCCCACCGCGCTGCTCGCCGCGCTCACTCGGCGCCACGTCACGGTGGCGCTGTCCGGCGACGGCGGGGACGAGCTCTTCGGCGGGTACAACCGCTATGCGTACGCCGATCGGTTCTGGCACCGGGTGGCGCGCGTGCCCCTGCCGCTGCGCCGTCACGCCGGCCGGATCGCCTCGGCGGTGCCCCCGACGTGGTGGGACCGCCTGTACGCACGAGCTGGCCCCGTGCTCCCCGCCGCGTGGCGGGTACGGATGCCGTCGACCAAGGTGGCCAAGGCGGCGCGGGTCCTGCCCGCGACGGACCTGCACGACACCTACCGCCGGCTGACGTCGCACGTGGCCGACCCCGCCACCCTCGTCCCGAACACCCACGAGCCACCCACCGTCCTCACCGACTTGGACCGGTGGCCGTCGGTCGACGAGCCCGTGGAGCTGATGATGTACCTGGACACCGTCAGCTACCTGCCCGACGACATCCTCACCAAGCTGGACCGCGCCACCATGGCCGCCAGCCTGGAAGCGCGCGTGCCGCTCCTCGACCCCGCCGTGGCCTCCTGGGCGTGGCGGTTGCCGCTGGAGCTGAAGGTGCACAGAGGGTCAGGCAAGTGGTTGTTGCGTCGCCTGTTGCACCGCTACGTGCCCGCTCAGCTCGTCGAGCGACCCAAGATGGGCTTCGGCATCCCGCTGTCGGACTGGCTGCGCGGCCCGCTGCGTCCGTGGGCGGAGGAACTTCTCGACGCCGACCGCCTGCGGCGTGACGGCTACCTGGCGGCCGGCGAGATCCGTCGGATGTGGGAGGAACACCTGTCGGGCCGCAAGAACCACGAAGCCCTCTTGTGGAACGCGCTCATGTTCGGAGCGTGGCTGGAGTCGGCGCGCCCGGCGGCAGAGACGGCGACGCCACGGTCAACGGCGGGCGGGCACCCGGCTTGACCACACGCTGCGCTGGGCGGCGCGTTGGCGCCGTTTGGCGCTCGCTTCCCACGGCAGGATCGGTGGGCTGCCGCGCGGCGAGATGGGCAACGCCAGCAGCACGAGCAGGAACGGCCAGAGCATCACGCGCTCCCGGTCGATGAGCCCCAGGTTCGCCAGTGCCGCGAAGGCGTAGGGGAAGGCGATCGTGAAGAGCAGCGACATCATCACGTAGGGCCGGACGAACGCGGCGCGCGGCAGGTGGACGATCCGCCGCAGCGACGTCAGGACCAGGATGATGAACAGGGTGTTCTCCAGGGCGGCCACCCTTTGGGTGTTGCCGTGCGCGTTGAACGGCAGCGGCCGCAACAGCACCGTGTAGACGTCGTTGAGATAGCCGGCCGGGCCGGGGTGGTAGGCCACCGTGCTGCCCTGGCCGGAGCCCCTGGCGTTCTGGGCGAGCTGGTTGAGGTTGAACACGGGCGCCTTCTTGGCGAGCTGCTGCGACAGCGCCACCGCGAAGATCAGCAGTGCCGCCTGGAGCGCCATCACGAGGAGGCGGCGGACACCGCGCAGCGACTTGCCGCTCTTCCTCCGGAACAAGCCGGCGACCGCGAACGCCGCCAGGAACAGCAGGATCTCCTGGGGGCGCACGTAGATCCCGATGACGGTGCCGATCACGAGCAGGATGGCCCCGCCGCGCCGGTGGGCGAGGATGAGGGCGGCGCCGTATGCGCCCACGCCGAACCCGATGAACATCATCGTTTCTTTGCTGAGCCCGGCGGTCCAGAACAGGATCGACGGCCAGAAGAAGACGAGGTAGGCGTACCGCCTACGCGCGGCGTCGGGGAACGTGACGGCGAAGGCCTTGTAGAAGCACACGGTGGCGAGGAAGGCGAGCCAGCTGAAGACCCACATCGTCGCCAGCTTGTTGACGCCCACGATGGCCATGACCACGCCACCGGCGATCCCCACGGACCCGTTGCCGAGGATCGGTCCCACGCTGGACACCGAGAAGTCGAAGCGGTCGAAGTGTCGTCCGAGGACCGCCGCCTGGTTCAGGTAGCGCGTGTAGTCGGCGATGCCGTGGTAGACGTGGTTGACCACCCAGATCTGCACGACGGTGAAGAACAGGTGGGTGACGGCCGCCGCTATGACGAGCGAGTACAGGCGGGGGTCGCGTTCGGATCGCGCCACGCGCCGGGCAATGGGCACGCTGAACGTGATCAGCAGCACCAGCACGCCGAACGCGATGACGGGATTCGACTTCATCGGCGCGTCGGCGCGTCGCTGTCCACGGCTCGGCTAGAGCCAGAGCCGCGCCGTGGGTGCTGAGTCGACCGGGACGGGCTCGGTCGGGGCATCCCCCGGGGAGACGAGCACAGGCCCGGTGCGGCCGTCGAGGTCGCGGCGGGCGCGCCGGAGGTCCTTGCCCTTGCGGGGGACATTGGTAAGGACGACTCCGAGGATCGGGGCACGGAAGCGCCGCAACAGCGCGGCCGACTCGCGGGCGTCGTCGGCGCGGGTCATGGCGTATTGCGCCACCACCAGCACGACGTCGACGGCCGGCAACAGCGCCAGCGCGTCGTGAGCGAGCAGGAGCGGCGGCGCCTCCACGATGACGGCGTCGGCCACGTGCCGTGCCGCGGTGATCAC
>DATGKD010000203.1:0-5666 GCA_035294855.1 Acidimicrobiales bacterium | reverse complement strand
CATCACCGACTTGAACGCCTTCAAGGACAACACGCTTGCCGAGCTCAACCGGCTCCAGCAGTACCTGGCGAGCGTGGCGGTCGGTCCGAGCGCGCCGGCCGACAGCGCCGGGAGTGCACCGGCGGACGAGACGAAGGGGTCCGAGCACGAGGCGCAGAACGGACGTTCACCGCGACGCGAGGAGCCTCGCACCGCCCGGATACCCGTCAGCTCGCGCTGACGAGCGGCGGCCCCAGCGCGCCGGGGCCGCGTGGTCGCCCGTGTCGGCCGCCTGCGGCGTCCACGCTGCTCAGGCGTTGGTCACCACGCGGGCGGGTCGGACCAGGACAGCCGTGCGCCGCTCCTCGGCCATGACGCGATCGAACTCGGACCAGTCGTCGTGCGTCCCGCCCGCCGACCTGAAGATGGCGCGTAGGAGCTCGGGAACGTCGCCGGCCGATAGCCCTTCCAGGTGATGATCGGGCCCGGCGAGGTCCACCGGTCCTTCGACCGTCACCCACCGCCACCCCGTATGGAAGGTCACGGCCGCCCGGCCGCTCGACCGCAGGAAGTCGAGCTTGCGCGCGCTGCCGGCCACGACGACCCCCACGACGGGCTGCGCGGTCACCGGGTGGTCGAGCACACCCGCGTTCACGAGCGAGGCGTGCACCGAACCGTCGGGGCGCGCGGTCGCCACCACCGCGAGCCAACGGCTCGCCGCTCCCAACTCGTGCACGACGGCGAGCCGATCAGCCATGGCCACGCCCAAGGGGCCGCGTCAGCCTTCGGTTCCGTGACAAGGTCGGGGCCATGGCGGGCGGCATCCTACCGACGTCCACTGCACATCATTCCGGGAGACCAGCCCGGCGGGCGTGGCCTGTGGCGGCCACCGCGCCGTGGCGCGGCCTGGTGGCCGCCTGGGTCGTGGCGTGCCTGGCGACCGCGTGTTCGCCGGGTGCGTCCTCCGGCACGCCGGTGTCGCCCACCGCGGTGACCGTCGCCGCGTTGGCGCCGTCGGGGCGGCCGTACACCTGCGCGCCCGGGGCCGACGGCACCGTCTACGGCAGCTACGGCGACGCTTCGGCCATCGGCTGGCCCGGCAACCAGCAAGGTGTCGTGGCGTGTCTCGGCGGCAGCTTCTATGTCCAGAGCGGAGCCGGAACCACCTACGGCTACGGCGTCTACGACGACACCAGGACGACGTGGAGCAACCTCGACGGCTACCTGCCGGCGCTCGTCACGTCGTTCCGGCGCTCGGGCTGCGACGTGTCGATCACCAACTTCGCGGACGACGTGACCGTGGGCGGCCACGACTTCGTCACCATCTACAGCCGGGTGGCCGTGCACAATCCGAGCGCCGTTGCCCGACGCGTCGACCCGGAACCATCCGGCGGACTGCTGCCGCTCGCCACGGCGACGTCGAACGTGCCCCCGCACGCCACCGTCGACCACGACTACGTGGTAGCCGCGGACCGCTTCGGCCAGAGCTACCCGTGGCCCACACCGTCCACTCTGGAGGCCGCGGGTGGCTTCGACGCGCACCTGGCCCACATGCGCAGCTTCTGGGATTCCCGCTTGTCGACCGTCGCCCAGGTCCAACTCCCCGATCACCGGCTCGAGGACGCCTACCGCAGCGGATACATCTACACGCAGATCGCCCGAAGTGCCGGCCATCTCGATACCGGTGTCAACGGCTACGAAATGGAGTTCAGCCATGACGTCATCGGCATCCTCGCCAACCTGTTCACCCAGGGGGACTACACCGACGCCCATGCCTTGCTGCTCGACGCTCGCAGCGTCGTCGGCTCCCAATTCCAATACGAGGACGGCATCTGGACCTACGCCTGGCCGTGGGCCATCTACCTGCTGAAGACCGGTGACGTCGCCTTCGTGGCATCGAACTTCTCCACCGAGGGCTCCGCCGGGACGGGCACGCCGAGCATCGAGGACACCGCGCACCAGATCGCTGCCGACCGCACCGGGCCAAACGGCATCATGAGGAGGACCGACGACATCGACTCCAACGGGTACTGGACCGTCGACGACGAGGAAGCCCTCATGGGGCTGGCCGCCTACCGGTACCTGGCCGACCGCATCGGGAACGCCGCCGAGGCGGCGTGGGCGTCGCAGCAGTACGACAGCCTGCTCGCGGCGACGAACGCCGTGCTCGACACCACGATCAGCCGGTACCACTTGAATTACCTGCCGTGCTCGATGGTCACACCGAACACTGACAACCGCTGTCGCAACCCCGAGGACGCCAACTGGGCCGCGCCGATGCTGTTCGGACGATGGGCGTGGGATGCGCCGCTGTTCGGCGCGGCGGTCTCGGGCCCCGCTGTCGACCTGGTCGACGCCACCTACGCCTACGGATTCGGCCGCGCGGCACGCGAACTCCCCGCGGGAACGTTCGGGGGCTATCCCGACGACTACTACTCCTCCGCCTACAACGCGGGGTACGGCAGTGGCGGCCTGGCGGGCAGCAGCCACCGGGACCAAGCCATCACGAGCTACCAGTTCATGATCGACCACACCCAGAGCGGGCCGTACGCGTGGTGGGAGAGCTCGTCGGCGCCCAGCCGGGCCTCGCCGTGGGCCGGCGACCATCCGCGCGCCGGGCAGGGGTCGTCCCCGCACGCCTGGGGCATCGCGAACGCCAACAAGGCACTGCTGGACTCGCTCGTCGCCCAACGCGCCGACGGCTCCGTGCTCGTCGGACGGGGTGTGCCCGACACCTGGGTGCGCGACGGCCAGAACGTGACCGTGTCGAACTTCCCCACGGCCAACGCCGGTCGCACCGGTCTCGCCATCTCCACGCATGGGCTCGAGGTCACGTTGACCGTGAGCGGCGACGCCCCGCCGGGCCCGGTTCTGTTCGAACTGCCCGCGTTCGTCGACAACCTTGGAAGCGCCACCGCGGGCACCGTCGACGCCAGTGCGGGCGCGGTCACCCTGCCGGCCGCGGTGGGCTCGTACACCGTCACCATGCTGCACGGCGTCTGAGAACGCGCCCCGCCTACCATGGCAGCGTGCCGACACGGTCGGACCCCGCGACGACGAAAGGTCCCGCCGGTCCCTCGGCGCCCATCATCCATACCGAGGAGCTGACGAAGGTCTACGCCGGCACGGACTTCGCGGCCGTCGACCACCTCGACCTGGACGTTCCAGCGGGCGAGATCTTCGGCCTGCTGGGGCCCAACGGTGCCGGCAAGACGACCACGGCGGGCATGCTCACCACGCGCGTCGTCCCCACATCGGGCCGAGCGCACCTGTGCGGGATCGACGTCGCGCGCCACCCGGCGCTCGTGAAACAGCTGTGCGGGATCGTGGCCCAAGAGAACACGCTCGACCGCCAGCTCAACGTCTGGGAGAACCTGTACTTCCACGGGCGACTGTTCGGCATGGGAGCCCGCCGGTCGCGCGCGGTCGCCGACGAGCTGCTCGAGAAGTTCCAGCTCTCACGCTGGGCCAAGGCCTCGGTGTACGCGCTGTCGGGCGGCATGGCGCAGCGCCTCATGGTGGCGCGAGCCATCTTCCACCGCCCGGCCGTGCTGTTCCTGGACGAACCGACCGCCGGTCTCGACCCCCAGAGCCGGCTCGTGCTGTGGGACCTCCTCGGCGAGCTCAACCGGGACGGCCAGACCATCCTGCTCACCACGCACTACATGGAGGAGGCCGACAAGCTGTGCGACCGGGTGGCGATCATGGACCACGGTCGGATCCTGGCGCTCGACACCCCGTCCACTCTCAAGCGGAGCGTGGGGGCCGACACCGTGGTGACCGTGAAGACGGGTGGGTCCGCTGAACACCTCGGCGAGCTGCTCGCCCGCGACGTCGAGGGTGTCACGAGGACGCGCACCTCCGACGGCACCTTGCAACTGCACGTCACGGGCGGCGACCACCTCGTCCCGAAGATCGTCACCTCGGCCGAGCGCGGTGGCTTCGACATCGTCGACCTCCAGGTCGCCGAGCCCAGCCTGGAGACGGTCTTCATCAACCTGACGGGCAAGGAGCTGCGCGACTGATGGCGGTGGCGACGGCAACCCGCCCGGCCAGCGAGCTCGTCGGCGGCCCGCCAATCCGGAGCGTGACCGCGGCCAGCTGGACGGCGCTCGGGGCGCTCATGCTGCGGGACATCGTGGTGCTCGCCAAGCATGTGTGGGAGTTCGTGCTGCGGACCCTGATCCAGCCGTTTCTGCTCTGCTTCGTCTTCCTCTACGTCTTCCCCAAGATCGGGCAGGGAATCGGCGGTCACGGCTCCGCCGCGCAGTCGGCCTTCGCCACCATCCTGGTGCCGGGCGTGGTTGGCATCTCGGTGATGTTCCAGGGGGTGCAGTCCATTGCCCTCACCATGGCGCAGGAGTTCGGCTTCACCCGCGAGATCGAGGACCGGGTGCAGGCACCGTGTCCCATCTGGCTCGTGGCCGTGGCGAAAGTGCTGTCGGGGGCCGCCCAAGGCGTCCTCTCCGCGGCGATCGTCCTCCCCCTCGCCGCCGTCGTGCACGCGTCCGGGGTCCATGCACACCTGACCCTGCACTGGTGGCTGATCGTGACCTTCGTGCCGCTCGCCTGTGTCGCCATGGCCGGGCTCGGTCTCGTGCTCGGCACGAGCTTCGAGCCGCGCAACATCGGCCTCATGTTCGGCTTCATCATCCTGCCCATCACGTTCCTCGGCGGGACGTACTACGGGTGGACGCGCCTCGCACCGGTCAAGCTCGGCCAGTGGCACTGGCTGCAGACCATCGTCCTCATCAACCCGTTGATCTACGTCAACGAGGGCATGCGTGCCGTGTTCACCCAGGCGCCGCACATGCACCTCTACGTGATCTATCCCGTCGTGGCCGCCTTCGCCGCGGTCTTCCTCACGATCGGCCTGCGGAACTTCAGGCGCCGCGTCCTCTCGTGACGCCAGGTGCGCCACCGGTGGTCTCCACCAGGGCGGGCTCCGGCCGGCGCCGGCTCAACACGAGCATGGTGAGGCTCCCCACCGCGGCGATGGCCCAGCAGGTGATGACCCGGTAGATCACGGTGGCGGCCACGGCGTGGCCCACGCCCGCGTGCGCCAGCGCGAACGCGCCGATCATGCCGCCTTCGACGAAGCCGATGCCCCCCGGCAACGGAGCCAGGCTGCCGGCGACCTGCGCGGTGGCGTAGGCAAAGAGCACCGCGCGCCACGGGATGGGCAGGTCGAGGAGGCCGAACGCGGCGACGAGCACCACCACGTCGAGTGCCCAGTTGCAGAGACTGAGGCCGAGTACCTCGGCTCCTCCTGCGAAGCGCGTCCGGAACTCGACCACGCCCGCGGCCTTCTCGGCGAGCCGGCGCACGACACGCGATCCCCGGGCGTCGAAGTGATCGAGCCGGCCCGCCGCTCCCGGGAGGCGATGAGCGACGACGACCACGGCCGCTGACCCCGAGACGAGAGCGGCCGCGCAGATCGCCAGCTGGGCGCCACCGATGAGTCCGGCGATGCCGGCGCCCGCGAGGAGAAGGGCGAGCACCGACACGGTGGCGGCGAAACCGCCCGCCAGCACGGCCCACAGGGCGACGGGCATCGGGACTTCGCGGCGCCGGTACTGGCCGACGAGCCACCCGCTGGCCGGCGCGGTGCCACCCGGCACGAGATTGGTGAGGCCGGTCGCGGCCACCGCCAGGCTCAGCATGGACCGCCGCGTGAGACGGGCGCC
>DATGKD010000202.1:0-9758 GCA_035294855.1 Acidimicrobiales bacterium | reverse complement strand
CGGCGACCACCAGACCGGTCTCGCCGTGCGCAACCGCGTCCGCCGCGCCGCCGCTGTCGCCCGCGACCTGGGGCACGCCGCACGCGGCAGCCTCCAGGAAGACGATGCCGAAGCCTTCCTGCTCGAGACCGACCCACCGGTCGCGACAGGGAAGACAGAACACCTCCGCGCACGCGTACAGGTCGGGGAGCCGGTCGTCGGGGACGCGTCCCAACAGCTGCACGGGCGCGCCCGACGCGTCGACGCGGCGCGCGATGCGGTCGCGGTCCCGTCCGTCGCCGGCGATGGCGACGGTCAACCCGGGGAACGACGGCTGCAGCGCTTTGGCGGCGTCGACGAGGACGTCCATGCCCTTGCGCGGCACGAGGCGGCTGACGCTGACGACGAGTGGGCCCTCGAGCGGCAGGCCGAAGGAGGCGCGTGCTTTGCGCCGCTGGGCCGCAGGCAGCGTGTGGAACCGATCGACGTCGACGCCGGGCGGAACTTCGACGACCGGGCACAGACGGGACCCGGCGATGCGGCGGGCCTCGTCCGCCGGGTACCGCCCCGCGCAGACGGCCAGCCTCGACCAGGCGAGCGTGGCGGCCAGGAGCTGGCGCGAGGCCGGGAGCCGGCCGGGGACGGTGACCTCGGCCCCGTGCAGCACGACGGCGTAGGGCAGACGGTCGAGCGCCGGGCCCATCGGCCCGAGCGGCAGGGCGGGGTCGATGACGACGAGCGACGCGTCGTGGCGGCGCGCCTGGTCACGGACGCGACGCACGAGCGCCGGCGTGGGCAACAACACGGGCGCACCGACCCGTTCGATGCGGATGCCACGCTCGGCCTGTTCGGCGTCGAAGCGGGGCGCGTCGGGGTGGGAAGACGCCGTCAGGACCGAGTACGACGACGGATCCAGCCGTCTCCACAGCTCCCACAGGTAGGCCTGGATACCCCCGACCTTGGGAGGGAAGTCGTTGGTGACGAGCAGGTGGCTCACCGAAGCTCTCCGCGCATGAGAGCACGCATCGGCTCATGCTGGCACGGACCCTCGCCGGCGACGAAGGGATCGCTGGCGACGAAGGGATCGCTGGCGACGAAGGGACGGCCTGCGACGAAAGGACGGCCTGCGACGAAGGGACGGCCTGCGACGAAGGAACCTCAGCTCGCGGCCCAGGACTCCTCGCCCCGTGAGTGGCGCAGCCCTGGTACGAGGCCGGCGCGCGACAGCATCCGCATGGCACGGGCTTCTTCGACGTCGACGACCACGGCGTCGTCGGGATCGCGGTTGAGCACGAAGCTCACCAGGCAGTCCTCGCAGGCGCTGGTGTCGCGCAGCTCGCAGTCGTCACAGCTGATCGAGATGGTGGCGTGGGATGTCATTGGGCGGCCTCCCGTCGGGTCTCGCCGATCTTCTTCTTCTTTCGTCGAGAGCAGCCTGGCAAGCAGCTGTAACACTCATCGCCAGAAGCGCGGGCGCGACGGACCGCCGACAGGTCGGATCAGCTCGAGTCCCACAGGTCGCCGTCGGGCGGTGGCCGGAGCCCCCACTTGCCGGGGCCGCCCTCGAGCTTGTACTCGCCGTAGGTGACGAGGTCGTGGTGGAAGGCGCAGATGCGCGCCAGCGCGGCCAGGGAGGTGGTCCTGCAGTCGGCGTAGTCGACCTCCCAGTGATGAGCCTCGAGGCCGGTGGCCACCGAGCACCCGGGCACCACGCACACCGGGTCCCGTTCTTGCAGAGCGGAGGCGACGTGGGCAGGGATGGTCCGGCCCACGTGGCACACCGACAGTACGTCGGTGCCCTTCACGGCGAAGTACTTGACTGCCGCGTCCGACAGCTGGCGCCGGACGGTGGCGACGGGCACCGGGCCCACGCCGGCGATCTCGCACACCTCGCCCAGCCGGGCGTGGCCCCGGCGCAGGGCGGTGGCGTCCACTCGGACGTGGACGGTGGCCGCCGGGGCGGCAGGAGCGCCCGCGGCGGGCGCGGCGGCGCCACCGTGGAGCCTGCCAGCGACCAACGCCACCAGGGCGTCGGCCCGGTAGGCGTCGGGGGACTCGCGCTCGGTGTCGGGGCGGAGGCGGGCGGCTTTGAAGATGGCGTCGGCCTCTGCCTGCAGAGCGGACTTCACCTTGGCACCGGCGTCGCAGGTGAGTTTGGCGTCCAGGCGGAAGGCGCCGTCGGCCTCGGTCCAGGTGCGCAGGTAGCGGGCGGCGTGGACGGCGTTGCGGGCCGCGATCTCGCCGTGCGCCGAACCCTTCACCGCATGGACTCGGGTGCAGGCGTCCCTCAGCCCCTTGACCGAGTCCTCCCCCGCTGTTCTCAAGAGCTCCGTCTCGGCCTCGGGGTGGGCGCGCGCCGCGGGCGCGATGCACTTCGCTTGGGCGAAGGACAGCTCGCCCGAGCGCAGGGCGTCGGTCGTGTCGGGCAGGTCCTGCAGTGCTTGGGCGGTCTCCACCATGGCGATGGCCTCGCCCAAGGGCGCCTTGGTGGTCTCGGCCAGCCAAGAGGCCGGCGACTTGTGGCCCTCGTCGCGCCAGCGCACCGACTCCGCAGCCCGCTTCGTGAAAAGGAGCACGACGGCCTGGGCCTTGCGAACCACCTCGGCCGCCTTTTCGACGATGTCGGCGGCGTGCGCGGTGGCCACGACGTCGGGGTCCGCGTCGGCCAGGACGACGTCGAGAACCCGGGAGACCTTGCTCAGTTCGGCGAGCACCACCACATGGTGACAGGAGGGTGTATCACGGGCCGTGAGAAGCGGTGGCAGAGCGTGGGCGACGAGGACGTGAGCCCCTCACCGAAGGGAGTCGCTCCCGCGAGGCCCACAGTTCCGGCTCGAACGAGGACGGCTCAGGCCGGGTCGGGTGGTTGGGTGGGCTCCTCCTCGAGCGCCTCGATGGCGCGCCCGTGGCCGCACCACCGGCAGCTGACCTCCACCACCTGCTCGGTGAGAACCTGCTCGTCCTCGACCGTCAACTCGCCACCCACGCTGAAGTGATGGAACGCCTTGGTACGGCGGTCGGTCACGACGTCGAAGCGTGTGATGTTTCCGCACGACGCGCAGCGGTAGCGGGCAGCGGACATGGGGACTCAAGCTACCGCTCCGCCTCTTCGCGCCGAGCCGGGAGGTCCGCGGCGCGTCGCACCCGCGTGCTTACGATCCCGGACGGTGACGGATGTGTCGTCGTCCCGATGGGCGCGGTGGATCGGCCTCAGCCGGCGGAGCGCGCGATGGCAGTCCGGTGCTGGCTGGGCGCCAGCCTCCGACCATGACCCGCACGGCGGTCTCGCCGGACAGGCCGAACACGTGGCCGGACAGGCCGAACACGTGGCCGGACAGGGCGCCCCGGTCGACCCGTCGACGCCGTTGTTCGAAGTGCCGTTCGTGGTGCTCGACGTCGAGACCACGGGCGGCTCGCCCACCTCGGCCGCGCTCACCGAGATCGCCGCGGCCCGTTACCAGGGAGGCGAGTGCCTCGGCGTGCTCCAGACCTTGGTCGACCCGCAACAGGACATCCCGCCGCTGATCACGATCCTGACCGGGATCTCGGATCCCATGGTGCAGGAGGCGCCGCGTGTGCAGGCGGTGCTGCCGTCGCTCATCGAATTCGTACGCGGGGCGGTGGTGGTCGGCCACAACGTCTCGTTCGACATGTCGTTCCTCAACGCGGCCTTGGTGGCGAGCGGGCGCGAGCCGCTCACGAACCAGGTCGTCGACACCCTGGCGCTGGCGCGCCGGATGCTGCGCCCCGACGTGCCCAACTGCCGGCTGGCGACGCTCGCGCGTGAGCTCGATCTCGAGCACCGCCCCACGCACCGCGCCCTCGAGGACGTGAGGGCCACCGCCGACCTGCTCCACGGGCTCATCGAGCGCGCCAGCGGGTACGGCGTCTTCGTGCTCGCCGAGCTCATCGAGCTGCCCAGCGTGCTCCCGAGCGTCCGGGCGTCGTAGCGGGCGGCGTGCCGTCGGTAGGCTCGGCGGAGTGGTCCACGCATTCGTGCTCATCGACGCCGAGCTCGACCGCGTCGCCAAGCTGTGCGAGCAACTCGCCGAGGTGGACGGCGTCACCGAGGTGTTCTCGGTCGCCGGCGGCATGGCCGATGTCGTCGCCATCGTGCGCGTGCGCCATCACGAGGAGCTCGCCGACGTGGTGACCAAGCGCATCGCGTCCCTCGAAGGCATCGAGGGGACGACGACGCTCGTCGCCTTCCGGTCCTACAGCCGCCACGACCTCGAAGCCATGTGGGACCTCGGTCCCGCGTAGGGCGCAGGATCCGGGGGCGTGCCCGAGGACTACTTCAGCCAGGGGGCCGCGCAGTACGACGCGTCCTCGAGCGACATGTTCCACCCGTCGGTGGTCGACCCCGCGGTCGACTTCCTCGCCGACCTGGCGGGAGACGGTGCCGCGTTGGAGCTCGCCGTCGGCACCGGCCGGATCGCCATACCGCTGAGCCGCCGAGGAGTGCGTGTCCACGGGATCGACCTTTCCCAGGCGATGGTCGACCAAATGCGAGCGAAGCCCGGCGGGGAGGACGTCGAGGTGACGATCGGCGACTTTGCCACCACCGCAGTACCGGGGTCGTTCCGCCTGGCGTACCTCGTCTTCAACACGATCTCGAACCTGACCACCCAGGACGAGCAGGTGGCCTGCTTTTGCAACGTGGCTGATCACTTGGAGCCCGGCGGGTGCTTCGTCATCGAGGTCGGCGTGCCCCCGCTACGGCGACTTCCCCCCGGCGAGATCTTCAGCCCGTTCACGGTGACCCCGGGACACGTGGGCATCGACGAGCTCGATACCGCGACGCAGAGCGGCGTGTCGCACCACTACTGGATGGCTGATGGGCGCTCGGGCAGATGGTCGATGCCGTACCGCTACGTCTGGCCCGCCGAGCTCGATCTCATGGCCCGCATCGCCGGGATGCGCCTGCGCGAGCGCTACGGGTCGTGGAAACGGGAACCGTTCACATCCGACAGCGCCTCACACGTCTCTGTCTGGGAGAAGACGGGGCGCGATGACTCTTGACGCGCCCGGACGTCGGAACGGTTCAGGGCCGCGGCCCGGAAAGGAGCCCAGACGATGAGCGCATCAGAAGGTGACACCGATGCCACCCTGCGCGCGGCCGTGGCGGCCGAGTACCTGGCGCTCGCCGACCAGCTCGACACGCTGTCCGACGCCGCATGGGACACGCCGTCGTTGTGCGAAGGATGGCGGGTCCGTGAGGTCGTCGCTCACATGACCATGCCCGTTCGCTACTCGACCGAGCAGTTCATGGCGGAGCTCACCGAGTGCGAAGGCGACTTCACGCGTCTGTCCAACCGGATCGCCAGTCGCGATGCCGAGCTCCCCACGAGCACACTGGTTGCCAACCTGCGGGACGACACCCTGCACGAGTGGACGCCGCGCGGTAGCCGCCTGAGCGCCTTGAACCACGCCGTCATCCACGGACTCGACGCCACCGTCCCCCTCGGTCTGAAGAGGGGAGCGCCGGAGGAATCGGTGCGAGTCGTTCTCGACAATCTGACGGCCGGGGGTGCCCACGAGTACTTCGGCTTCGACATCGAGGGCGCCGAATTGCAGGCGACCGACTTGGACTGGAGCTTCGGGAGCGGCGCGCCGGTGCGGGGATCAGCGGCCGACCTGGCGCTTCACATCTGCGGCCGGGTGCTGCCGCCGGGAAGGATGCAAAGCGAGGTCTGACCCGTCTCCGTGTCGCCGGGCGCCGGGCGCCGGGCGCCGGGCGCCGGGCGCCGTCAGCGTGCCGGCGTCACGGCTCGCGCGTGAGGCGAAGTCCGCGCAATCCGTCGGGCTCATAGGCGCGCTCGGGATCGGCACGCACCCACTCGTCGAGAGCCTCCGCGTCCTTGCCGACGAGGATGCGCCACTTCCCGGCTCGCACGCCGTCGAGGATGATGGTCGCCGCCTGCGCGGCGTCGAGAGGGGCGTTGTCGCGGAAGCCCTCCCCCATCGCCCGGACCAGGTTCCTCAGATCCTCTGCCGTCGCTTCGGAGGCGGGGAACCCGGCGCGGGCCAACTGGGACCTCAACGACTCGAGCTCCGCGTCGTCGATCTCTTCCGGTTCGGGCTGCCCGAGTGCCCGGCGCGTGTTGAAGAAGATGTCGGTCCCGATGTGGCCCGGCATCACCACGGCCACCTTGACGTTCGGCGCGTTGGTGCGCAGGTCGACGATGAGCGCCTCGGAGAAGCCTTTCACGGCGAACTTCGCCGTGCTGTAGGCCGTGTGCGGGATGCCGGCGCCCAACGTCGCCAGGAAGCCGTTCACGCTGCTGGTGTTGACGAGCATGGCGTCGTCGCTCGCCATGAGCAGCGGGAGAAAGGTCCGGGTGCAGTAGTACACGCCCCACCAGTCGACCGCGAAGGTTCTCTCCCAGACCTCCCGGGTATCGGTGATCATGCTCCCGCCACCGCCGATGCCCGCGTTGTTGAACAAGAGGTCGAGATGATCGCTTCCGTGCTGGGCCTCGACCTCGTCGCGGAACCGGAGCACCTGCGACTCGTCGGCGACGTCACACATGTGGGTCGTCACCCGCGCGCCCCTCGGCGCCGGTGACTCGGCCGCGGCCTTCGTCGTCGCCAGGTCTTCCGCATGCAGGTCACAGGTGGCCACCGAACACCCTTCGGCTGCCAACTGCACGACGAGCTGGCGGCCCATCCCGGACCCACCGCCCGTGACGACGGCCAGCTTCCCGTTGAAGGACTCCAAGGGTCGGCTACTTCTCGGGCAGGGAACGCGCGTAGCTCGTTCCCAGCTCGACCCACTTGGCGAGTTGTCGTTCGGTCTTCAAGTGTTCCGAGGCCACCCGGAGCCATCCGTCCATGGGACGACCCTGCATCACGGCCACTTCGGCATTCGAGGAAGCCACGAGCTTGTCGGACTGCGCGGGGTCGACGCGGACGAGCGCGCCGCCCTGCCCGCTTGCCGCGATCGCCATGTTGCCCCCGACGAGAAAGGCCAGACCGCCGAACATCTTCTTCTCGGTCACGCGGCGCTGGCCGACCAACGTGGCGCGGATGCGATCGGCGAGCTCCTCGTCGTAGGCCACCGTCCGGATGGTACCGGCCGGGCCCAGAAGGGTCCTGCCGGCCAGAAGGGTCGCTGCCGGAGACGGTTACCGTGGGCAGAGCGGCGTCGATTGCCGCCCGTCCGCCGACTCGGAACGGAGGTCGCCGGTTGGTCACGGTGGGGGCTCAGGTCCACGAGTTGAGGGGCAGGAAGCTCGCCGGCGTCTTCGCCGGTCTGATGCTCGTGCTGCTCATGGCCGCGCTCGACGGCACGATCGTCGCGACCGCACTGCCGACGATCGCCAGCGATCTCGGTGGGCTCAACCACATCTCGTGGGTGGCGACCTCCTACCTCCTCGCCCAGACCGTCGTCGTACCCCTGTACGGCAAGCTCGGCGACCTCTTCGGACGTCGTCTCATGCTCCAGGTGGGACTGGTGGTCTTCCTCGCGGGGTCGGCGCTGTGCGGCCTCAGCGCGAACTTCGCCGAGCTGGTCGTGTTCCGCGCGTTGCAGGGACTGGGCGGCGGTGGCTTGATCGTGTGCGCCCAAGCGGCGATCGGCGACGTCGTGGCGCCGCGCCAGCGCGGCCGCTATCAGGGTTTGTTCGGGGCGGTCTTCGGCGTCGCCACGGTGATCGGGCCACTCATCGGGGGCGCGCTCACGACGGACTTGTCATGGCGCTGGATCTTCTACATCAACCTGCCTCTCGGCGTCGTGGCGTTCGCCGTGTTGGTGGCGACCTTGCCGGCGGGCGGCACGCGCAGCCGGCACCGCATCGACTACCCGGGCATCGGGGTGCTTTCGGTCGCCCTCACCGCGCTCGTCCTGACGGTGAGCCTCGGCGGCACCACCTACGCGTGGTCGTCCCCCGAGATCGCCGCCCTGGCGGCCATAACGGTCGTGACGCTGGCCATCTTCTTCGCCATCGAGCGGCACGCCACCGAAGCGGTGCTCCCCACGCGCCTCTTTCGCAACGACGTCTTTTCCTCCACCGGCGTGGTGGCGCTCCTCCTCGGCTTCGCCATGTTCGGTGCCATTACCTTCCTGCCGCTCTATTTCCAGGTGGTGAGGGGAGCGACACCCACGACATCGGGTCTCGAGATCCTGCCGCTCATGGCCGGCCTCATCTTGACGTCCACGGCCGGCGGTCTCCTGGTGGCGCGCACGGGCCGGTACCGGGCGCTCCCCATCGTCGGGACGGCGGTGATGACCACCGGGCTCTTTCTGCTGAGTCGCCTGTCCGTGGAGACGTCGACCACGACCGCGACCCTCATGATGTTCGTGACGGGCGTGGGTATCGGCATGGTGATGCCCGTGCTCGTGGTCGCGGTGCAGAACGCGGTGGACTACGAAGAGCTCGGCATCGCCACGTCCGGCAACACGCTGTTCCGCAACATCGGCAGCGCCGTCGGCACGGCGGTCATCGGGACCGTCTTCGCGTCGGAGCTCGCCGATCGCCTCCGAGCGGCTTTCCCGCACGCGTCCGCCGCCCAGCTGAACACGTCCCACGCCTCGGCGAAGACCCTGGCGAAGCTGCCGCCGGCGGTGCACGCGACGTTCCTCCATGCGTACGCAGGGGCGTTGGACCGCGCATTCGAGGTCGCAGGGTTCGTGTCGGTGGCGGCATTCGTGGCGTCGCTGTTCATCCGACAGCTGCCCATGCGATCGACCGTGGCGGCCGCCGACGTCGGCCGGTCCTTCGCCGCGCCCAACCCCGCCGACTCCTACGCCGAGATCGTCCGCGCCCTCGGCCTGCTCGTCGGGCGGGAGCAGATGCGTCTGTACCTCGCGCGGTTGGCGGCCGAAGTGGGCGTGGACCTCCCCGTCGGCGCGGGCTGGCTGCTCGTGCAGTACCGGCGGGGTGGGGACGTCGACGTAACCGAGCTCGCCGAACGCCAGAACGTCAACCTGGCGGCGCTCCAGGCCGCCCACGACGAGCTGGTGCGGCGGGAGCTCGTCACGCCGGTCGCCAGGGATGGGCCGGCGGGGCGGGCGCCGGGAGACGATCCGGTCCACTTCGAGCTGACCCTGTCAGGCGCTGAGGTCGCCGACCGGCTGATCAGCCACGTCCGGGGCCGGCTCGAGGCGCTGCTCGAGGGCTGGCAGCCCGCCCAGTACCCGGACCTCGTCAGGCTGCTGAACGACTTCGCCACCGAGGTCGTGACCCCGGGCGAAGCCGTCGGCAGAGGCGCCGCGGCGATCGGATCGGGCCGGCGCTGAACCGGCGCCGAACCGGCGCTGAACCGGCGCAGCCCCCGCCGGGCCGGCTGACGAGCGACCGCGGCGCCTCAAGACGCTCGGCAACCGGGGCGACGGCGCACACGGGCCCAGACGCGACACGATCCAGTGGCCGGAGCCGGGCGGTAACGCCACAGCTGCACCACTGGATCGGTCTGCGGGGGCGGGGGGCAGCCCTTGTTCGGGGAAACGGGGCTCCCTCGCGGATCTGGCGGACCATTTCGGACGAATTTCGATGGTTCGTGATGCCGGGCCCGGATTGTCCGAGTGTTGTCCGCGCCCTCCCAACGGCGGTGGCCCGACGCGTGCCAGGACGCCTCGAAGGCCCTGGCACCGGGACGGCCCCGGTCAGCTTGCATCGGCCGCCGCGACACCGCCGGACCGGACGGTCAGCCGTCCGCAGCGGCCGCCCGCGACGACCGGACGAGCGCGTCGAGCGCCTTCTG
Source organism: Acidimicrobiales bacterium (assembly GCA_035294855.1). Lineage (GTDB taxonomy): Bacteria > Actinomycetota > Acidimicrobiia > Acidimicrobiales > UBA8190 > DATGKD01. Next base: position 74 of record DATGKD010000202.1, on the reverse strand, counting down.
CGCGGCGCCCTCGTCGATGACGGCCGCGGCCCGCCGGACGCCGTCGGCGAGGTCGTCGGCGATGCCCGCCACGA
>DATGKD010000201.1:0-3085 GCA_035294855.1 Acidimicrobiales bacterium | reverse complement strand
CTACGTGGACGCCGGCACGTGGGAGGACTTCCGACCCGACGCGAGCGCATACCCGGACTCGGTCAAGGGACTGCCCAACGGCTGGCCCGGAGAGCGGTGGCTCGACATCCGGGCCACCTCGGTCCTGCTGCCGATCATCGAGGCGCGGGTGGCCAAGTGCGCGGCCACCGGGTTCGACTCCGTCGAGTTCGACAACGTCGACGGTTACACCAACAACACCGGCTTTCCCCTCACCGCGTCGGACCAGCTGACCTTCGACACCGATCTCGCCGCCCTCGCGCACGGCAAAGGACTGTCGGTGGGCTTGAAGAACGACCTCGACCAACTCGGCGCGCTCCAGAACACCTTCGACTACGCCATCAACGAGCAGTGTGCGCAGTACCACGAGTGCGATGCGTACGGTCCCTGGACGGCGGCCGGGAAGGCCGTCGTCGAAGTGGAGTACCGCGGTCGGAGTCGTGTCTACTGCGGGGCCGCCGGCAGTCGCGACGTGATCCACAAGAGCCTGGCGCTGCGCGCCACTCCCTGGAGACCCTGCCGCTGAAGACAACCTAAGGTCGACTCCCCGTGGACGAGGCACGGAGCAGCGCCGGCTCCCCGACCGTGGCGTGGTGGGCGGTAGGCGTCGCCGGCGGTCTCGTCGCGCTCGGCGTGTTCCTGCGCGTGTGGCTCGTCTCGAACACCGGCGTCAACTCGGACGAGGCCGTCGTCGGCCTCATGGCGAGACAGATCCAGCACGGCCACTTCACCACGTTCTTCTGGGGCCAGGCCTACGGGGGTGTCGAGCCGTACGTCGTCGCCGGGTCCTTCGAGGTCTTCGGGTTCCACACCTGGCTCGTCGAAGCCGTTCCGGCGGTGTTGACCGCGGGCGGTTGCGTCGTGCTCTGGCGGTTGGCGAGCCGCGTCTTCAGCCCGACGGTCGGCTTTCTGGCCGCGTCGCTGGCGTGGGCCTGGCCCGAATCGAATGTGCGGGACTCCGTCCAGGAGTACGGCTTCCGTGGTGTGGTCTTCCTCTGCGGCATGACCGTGCTCGTGTGCACCGTCAGGGTGCTCGCCCGCGAGGACCGTCGGCGCACCTGGGCCCTGCTGGGCATGGCCACCGGGGTGGGGTGGTGGGCTTCCCCCGAGGTCCTCTACTTCCTGGTGCCCGCCGCGCTCGGGCTCGCATGGGCGATGGCACGGCGCCCCGGTCGACCGTGGCGCACCGCGGCGGCCGATTGGGGCACAGGGACGGCCTGTGCGGTGCTGGGCGCGTTGCCGTGGCTGTACACGAACGTGACGTCGCACTGGCCGTCGCTCCATGTCGGTACCTACTTCACCGGCGGGACCTACGGCGGCCGGCTCGGGACGTTTCTCACCAAGACGCTCCCCATCACCCTGGGCGTGCGCACCATCGCCAGCGGTTCGTGGCTCGGTCGAGGCGCGGGCCCCGTCCTCTACGGCGTCGTCGTGATCGTCGTCGTGTTGTCCGCGGCGGTGGCGGCCGCCAAGGTGCCGCGGGCGCGGCTGCTCGTGGCGTTCCTCGCCGTGTTCCCCTTCCTCTACGCCGCGCAACCGACGACGTATTGGCGCGACGGCCGGTTCGCCGTCTACTTCGCCCCCGTCGTCGCCGCGGTCGTCCTCGGAGCCGTCGGCTACCTGGCCGCGACGGCGCGGCGCCCCGCGTTGCCCGCGACTCGTTTCGCCGGTGCCGGCCTGGGTGCGTTCGCGTTGGTGGCCGGTTCGGCCGCCGCGGTGTCGAGCGTCCAGTCGCTCATGCTCACGACCGATTTCGGCGCCCGACCGGTCGCCCTCGGCGACCAGGGCGTGGAGTCCGCGCCGCAGGCCGTCGTCCGCGACCTCGAGACGCACCGGATCACGCATGTCTACGCCCAGTACTGGGTCGCCTATGTCGTCGACCTCCTGAGCGACGGCGCCGTCACCGCCACCCCTCCGGACGCCATCCGGTCACGGAGGCTGTTCGAGCAAGTGGCGCGGGCACCCCGGGCCGCGTGGCTCTTCACGGGGCCGACGGCACAGGACGGCCAGGTTCTGACGGCGAGTCTGTCCAGCGCGGCGAATCCCTACGACCTGACGCCTGCCGCGTTCACCGCCACTCTCGACCGTCGCGGCGTGCGCTCCACGACGCACGTCGTGGGGCCCATGGTCGCGGTGCTGCCCTCGCAGCAAGTGACGCCCCAGGGCCTCTACCGGCTCGAGACCATCGGGCACCTCTGACCCACCGGTCCGTCTGCCTGCCGTCGAGGCACACCGATCCCGAGGCGCCCTGTCCACGAGGGGCATTCGTCACGATGGCATGGACGGCGTGTGCGGACGACGTCGACCTCGGCGCACGGCGTCGACCGTCAACGCGCCTGTCAGGCCCAGCACGCCGCACCCGGCCAGGACGAGGCCTTCGGTGAACCTCGCCGGCCAGTAGTGCAGCACCACGACGTGACGCCCGGCAGGTACGCGCGCGGCCAGCATGACGCGCGCGAACCGGTTGAGCACGAGCGGTCGCCCGTCGATCGTGGCCCGCCACCCCGGGACCGCGGTGAGCCGCAACCGCAGCACCTCCGTGGACGTGGCGTTGGTGACCATTCGCCAGGTGGCGGGATCGGGATACGTCACGCGAACCGGCGTGCCCACGGCGTCCTCGGGCGGCGGCGCGTCCCCCTGCACGGGCGTCAGCGTCGCCGGGGCCGCACCCGGGATCCGGTACAGCTGTTCGTCGCCCACGCGCCCGTCGGGGACTGACCCCGTCGGTCCCTTGCCGCCGGGCGGCTCGAGCACGAACTCCACGCCGTACAGCCGCGCTACGCGCGCCGAAGTGATCGCCGGGCAGAAGACGTCCCACACCGACGAGCACCCGCTCTGGTGCCCGGTGGCCTCGACGTACGAGCCGTAATATGCCGCCGGGGTGATCGGGTCGTAGACGATCAGCTCCCGGACCCCGACCGCGGCGTTGTAGTCGGGAAGGACGCCGAGATCCGGCCCCGCGCACCCGATGCCCCAGGGCACCGTGGAGCATCCACCCTCGCCGAATCCCACGAGCGACGTGCCGGTGGCCCGCACCAGGGCGAGCTGCGACGAGGTCGGCGCCGGC
>DATGKD010000200.1:0-9082 GCA_035294855.1 Acidimicrobiales bacterium | reverse complement strand
GCCACGCTGATGCGGGGTCCTGCCTTCGCGACCTTGGGGACGCTGTGCTCGTACCGTCGTTGGGTTTCTCCACCCGTCACGAGCAGGTCCCCCTGGCCGAGATGAAACGCCCGGGACCGGCCCCCGCCGTTCTTCCTCAGGAGGAACTTTCGGGGTTCCCCCAACGAGACCAGCGCGACGAGCGGATGGACGATCTGCTCGGGGATCCGGTCACGGTGCCAGGCCACGCTGTCCTCGCCGTCGCGGTAGAGGTTGATACCGGCGGAGTCGAACACGACGCCGTAGCGGGCGGAAAGGACCGTGCGGGCGAGCTCCAGCCATTCCGGCCGCATGCCCCGAGCGTCGTCGGCATGCTGTCGAGCGGTCAGCCGGGGCTCGTCGACCTCGCGGGAGTACATCCACCTGCGACGTTGCTGCCAGTCGACAGAGGCGGCCAAGTCGTCGAACGCGGTGTCGGCACCGTTCAACCAGCCCGGCCCATATTCGACCCAGCACTCGTCGTCGATGTCGACGCGCTCGAGGGACGTGAACGCGTCGTCGACGGATACCGCCGAAGCGAACAACGAGGGCTGGCGCGTCAAGGCGAACGACCCCACCTCTGCAGTTGTACCGGGAATTCACCGCCGAGGTGCTGGGTGAGAGGACGCGTGTTCACGCCGACCAAGCGGCGAGTACCTCCCAATTCGTACGCCAATCCCGGGAGCGCCGGCCGCTCGTGATCCAGCGCTCCTGACGGCTGGGATCTCGGGCTACGCCGGTTCCGCCAGCACGCCGCCGCAGAGCAGACGTAACGGCGATGGTCAGGGGCGCCGCCCGAGCGTCATGAGGAGGCGCGTCATCGGGTCGGCGTCGTCGGGAGCCCGGGCGCCGTCGCCAAACATCCCGCTCGCCGCGAGCATCTCGGCTTGCGGCTCGACCACCGCCGCGCAGGCGGCCACCAAGTCCGGATCGAGGGTCGGGTCCTGACCGGTTGCGACCGCGAGGTCCCAGCCGTGGATGAGCACGTCGACGAAACGGTGCCCGAGGTACACCGAGCCCGGGACCGGACCGTACGACACCGCGCACGGGGCGTCGAGCGCCCCCGGGGCCTCGAACGCCGCGGCGGCGGCTGCCGCCGACGCTTGGTAGGCGACGGCCGGATCAGGTCCGAGGACGTCGCCGTCAAAGCGGTCGCCGACTTCGTCGATCGTCTTGCCACTCGCCAGCTCGGCAGCCCACAGGTTCCCGGAGACGACGTGATTGGCGAGGGCCCGCACGTTCCATCCTTCGCAAGGCGTCGGCTCGTCCCACTGGCCCGGGTGGATCGCCGCCAGCGTCCGGCCGGTGGTGTCGAGAGCTCGGCGGTGCAGCGCGGTCAGATCTTCCACGACGTGACCTCATCGTCAGACTCGGAGGGCCGGTGTGCCCGGATCATCCCACGGTGCAGCTCGGTCAGCTCGTTCCAGCCTTTGATGAAGAGCCCGCACCGCGGCGACGAAGGCGACGGCGGTGGAGGCGGCAAGCGTGACTGCTGGCCGAAACCGCGTGGTCGTCGAGCGGTCGGTCGCGGCGTGTGCTCAGGGCGGCCTGGCCGGTTTGTCGGCCGTCCTTGCCCCGAAATCTCCGGCACCGTCGACCTCCGGCCCGGGGTCGTCGTCAGAGGGGCCCAGAAGCTGGCCAGCGACTTTTTGAAGCCCTGGGGCCCGCGGGCGGCCTTCGTGTCTCCGCCGCTCGGGCCCGAGCCGACCTTCCTCGCGTTCTCGTGGACCGACGGGTTGCCGGCGTCCTCGTACTCCGGAGCGACGACGACCAGGTGACCGAGATCCACGTCGCCGGCGAGCCCCGCAAGGACGACTTCCTGCGGGCCGAGCTCGCCGAGCTCGCCGGAGTGCTGCGCCCTGACCGGGCATGCACCGCCGCGTCCCGGGGTAGGAAGCCTGCATGGGTGACGAACAGAGCCGTGTGAGTCGCGAGACCGAAGAGGCGGAGCGGGCCGAGGCCGCCGCGCCTCATCAGCCCGACCGCCTCCCTACGCCCGAAGAAGAGGCCGCCGCCGACGACGCCGCCCAGAACGGCGTCCCGTCCGAGGTCGCGTCCCATGAGCGCGACATGGCTGAGCGCGGCGCGCACGTGAAGGGCGAGGGCCAGATCACCTGAGCTCGTGCCGACGTGCGCCTCGGGATGAGGCGTCCGTCACTGGGCGTCAGCCGGACGGTTCGGCCGCTCCGACGACCGCAGGGTCGTCCGAGCCTGAGGACACGGCGTCGGTGTTGTGCGACTTGCTCGGGGCGCGGCGCCGCTCCGACGAGTGCCGGGCCGAGCGCGCCGGCGCGACGCCGACCGGCGTGGCCGCCTCCAAGTCCGCCGCCCGCAGCAGCTCGTCCAAGGACTCCGACACGTACCGTGCGATCACGTCGACGCGGGGCACGGTCTCGGCGCACGCCATGAAGCCCCAATTGAGGACGCCCCGGTAACTCATCACCGTGATGTTGAGACCGGCGCCGTCCATGACGGGGCCGAGGGGGAACCCGGCCACGAGCTCCGCCCCCGCCAGGTACAGCGCGAAGTCAGGCCCCGGAACGTTCGAGATGACCAGGCTGTGGATCGGCCGGTGCCGCTCCGCCAACTTGAGCCGGGTGTAGGTGCGTGCCGCTGCTGAGAACAGGTTCGGCGTGGCGTGCTCCGCCCAATTGAGCAGCACATCGGCACCGAGGGCGTTGTGCTCGTCCTTCGCCCCACGAGTGCTGTCCCGGATCACGAGGAGGCGCTTCATCGGGTCGTCGATCTGGCACGGGAGTGCCACGAACATGGCGGAGATCTTGTTGGCGCCGGGCCGGTTCCCGACCTTGGGGGCGACGGAGACCGGGACCGTCGCCACGAGCGGGTCGTCGGGCAGCTCGTTGCCGTCGATCAGGTAGCGCCGGAGGGCGCTCGTGCAGATGGCGAGCACCACGTCGTTGACCGTGGCCTCGCAGGCGTTCTTGATCCGTTTCACGTCAGCCAGGGAGATCGTGGCGAACGCCACCCGTCGGTGCGGGGTGATCGCCGCGTTCAACGAGGTGCGCGGCGTCGTGAGCGGCAGGGCGGCACGGCCCGAACCACCCGATTGACGGACCTTGCGGACGTCGAGCACGGCCTTGCCGGTGCGCAACGCAAGCTTGGCCACCCCGACCGGCCGGGTCAGTCGCGCCACGAGGGCCTGGGCGACCAGCTGGACATCGGACGGGAGCCGCTGCCCGGCCTTGCGCTCCGACGCGCTCGGCTGATCCGACACTCCGGGCTCGAGGTCGAACAGCTGCGCGAGCAATTCGGACCCGGACACGCCATCGATGGTGCAGTGGTGGATCTTCGAGACCATGGCGATGTTCCCGCCCTGCAGTCCCTCGACGATGTGCATCTCCCACAGCGGCTTGCTCCGGTCGAGCTGCCGGCTGCACACGTCACCGACGTACTGCGCCAGCTCCTCGATCCCGCCCGGCGACGGCAGCGCGGCGCGGCGCATGTGATAGTCGAGGTCGAAGGTCGGGTCGTCGACCCAGTAGGGATGGCCGAGACGGAACGGCACCTCGACCAGGCGGCGGCTGAAGATCGGCGCCAGTTCCAGGCGGGACGACACCAGCCCACGCAGCTTCTCGAACGAGTAGCCCCCGGGGACCGTCGACGGGTCGAAGATCGCCGCCATCGACACATGCATGTGGAGGCTCGGGGTCTCCAGGTACAAGAACGCGGCATCCAGCCCGCTCAGTCTCTCCATGTTCGTTCCCGCCTTCGCTGGTCGGTCCTGTGCACCCCCCGATGCATCGGTGTCGTGCCACCGGTGTGCGACATCCTCGCACCGTGAGAGAGGATGGTGCCATGGCGTGGTCGTGGGCGTACTTGGCCGTGAGCGTCTTCGGCGGGCTGTTGGTGCTGAACGCATTCCGCCCCGCCCGGCACGAGCTGTTCTCGGTCGGCAGCTTCTTCGCCGGCTGGTACACGGGCGAGATGCCCGTATGGCACGTCGTCTGGCAGGTGGGGGCCACCGTCGCATTCGCGCTCCAGGGTGCGCTCGGCTTCTGGCCCGGGTGGGTCGGCCTGGGCGTGAACCTCGTGGCGTGGACCGGGCTCGTCGCGCTGGCGCGGTCGTCCGCCGGCGCCGGATCCGTGTTCACCAAAGCGGCCGAGGAGTTCCCCATCCCCGCACCCGACGGCATCGAGTTGCCGTCGGGGGGACGCGCCACGATGTGGCGCTTCCCCCGACTCATCTACCCGCTGCCCCGGCCCGCCCGGTCGTTCGGGAGGGTCCGCAACATCGACTACGTCGGGGACGGCAGGCGCAGCCACCGGTTGGACGTCATCAGCCGCCGTCGACCCCCCGTGCAGGGAGCGCCGGTCCTGGTCTACATCCACGGTGGCGCGTGGATCATCGGCGACAAGCGCGAACAGGGTTTCCCCCTGCTCTTCGAGTTCGCCCGGCGCGGCTGGGTCACGGTGACCATCAATTACGGCCTGAGCCCCCGCGCCACCTGGCCGGAGCACATCGTCGACTGCAAGCGGGCGATCGTGTGGGTGCGCCGCCACATCGCGGAGTACGGCGGGGACCCGGGGTTCATCGCCGTGAGCGGCGGGTCGGCGGGCGGCCACCTGGCGGCATTGCTGGCCCTGAGCGCGGGCGACCCCGACTTTCAGCCGGGCTTCGAGGACGCCGACGCCTCGGTCGACGCCGCCGTGCCGTTCTACGGGGTGTACGACATGACCTGCGGCGGAGGGTTGTCGCGCTACGACAAAGGCCTGCTCAGGCTGCTCGAACAGCGTGTCTTCAAGCGGAAGCTGGCCGACGACCCGGCACCGTTCGAAGCGGCGTCCCCGCTCTGCCGGGTGCGAGCGGACGCGCCGCCGTTCTTCGTCATCCACGGACGGAACGACACGCTCGTGCCCGTGGCGAGCGCACGCGACTTCGTCGACGCCCTGCGGTCGGCGTCCCGAGCTCCGGTGCTGTATGCCGAGCTCCCCCACACGCAGCACGCCTTCGACGTGCTGCCTTCGATCCGCAGCGCCCACGCCGTGGCGGCGGTCGTGCGGTTCCTCGAGGCCGTGCGGTCCGGGGCCCCGGCGCAGCCCGAGGCGGGGCCCGGCGCCTCGATCGAGGAGGCCGCGGCCGATGCCGTCATGGCGTCGGCCCCGGGTGGTGGGGCGACGGCCCCCTCCTCGCCGGGACGGCCCGCGCAGCGAGCCCGATCTGACGTACCATAAGTAGAACGCGTTCCCGTTAGGGCGGGAACGGGCGCCGAACGGTGGGCGGACGCCCGAAACGGACGGCCGCGTGAGAGGCTGGGCCGTCGGGACGAGGGTCGCCTCCGGGACGAGGGGAGGCAGGGGGGCGTGTTGGACCTCATGCGATCGACGCCGCGGCGGGGCGCGTATCGGCCCGGGCGCCGGGGCCGCGTCCGGGGAGGGAGCGCAGCCGTCGGTGTGCTCTGCCTGGGGCTCCTCGCCGCCGCCTGTTCCTCCACGTCACCCTCCTCGTCGCAGACGAAGCCGACGTTCAGCAGCCCCTCGACGGCCCCGGGCGGCACCGGCGAGACGATTCCCGCGGGCGCGTCGCCGGGCGTGACGGACACGTCGATCACGGTGGGCCAGGTCGACGAGTTGACCTCGCCGATCCCCGGGCTGTTCAAGGGCGCCGAGGACGGCACGAAGGCCTACTTCGACTACGTGAACAGCCAGGGGGGCGTGAACGGGCGCATGCTGAAGCTCGACGCCCAGGACAGCGGCTTCCAGTCCGGCCAGGTGGCGTCCATCACAGCCACCCAGGTCCGAAACGAATTCGCGTTGGTGGGGGGGTTCTCACTCCTCGACGGTGCGGAGAAGCCGATCATCGACCTCAGCCGCACTCCCGCGGTCGAGTTCTCCCTCGACCCCTCGATGTTCACCGACCCGTTGGTGTACAGCGCACTCCCGAACCCCGGGAACCACTACCCCTTGGGGTTCTTCAAGTGGCTCAAGCAGAAGTACCCGCAAGCGGTCCGCAAGGTGGGGATCATCTGGGAGAACGCCACCGCCACCACCAAGACGTCGGAATCGGCCTTCGAGAACGCCATGAAGTCCGTCGGCTACCAGATCGTCTACGACCACGGGGTCGGGCCCTTCGACACGAACTTCCTGACCGACATCGTCGCCATGAAGAACGACGGCGTGAAGCTCGTGTTCAACCTCGAACTCCCAGACAACTACGCCGCCAAGCTCGCCCAGCAGATGCAGCAGCAGAACTTCCAGCCCGTGCACATCGAGGGCGCTGCGTACTCCAGCCAGTTCCTGAAGCTGGCGGGCAGCTCGGCCAACGGCATCTACATCGAGCAGGCCTACGCCCTCTACCTCGGCCAGGATGCCAGTAGCACCCCGGCGGTCGATCTCTTCAACAAGTGGATGCACAAGGCGTCCTCGAATCCGAACTTCGAGATCGAGTCGATCTACGGATGGACGTCGGCCGAGCTGTTCGTCCAGGCGCTGCGCAACGCCGGCAACCCCCCCACCCGGGCGGGCCTCGTGTCTGCCTTGAACAAGATCACCTTCCTCACCGGCGACGGCCTCGTCCCCCCCTCGGACCCGGCTGCGGCCATCGCGTCGCCCTGCTTCCTCCTGGCTCAGGTGCAGCACGGCAAGATCGTCAGGGTCCCTCCGTCTCCGCCCTCTGGCTTCTACTGCGCGCAAGGCGGCTACTGGGACAGTCCCGGCTACACCCCGATGGTCCGGCCGGGGACGTAGACCGGGCGGTGGTGCAGTGAGCCCTCGGCGCCGACCCGGCACGCGCCCGCAAGGGTCTTCATGAGCGCGTTCTTCAGCTTCCTCGTGGCCGGGATCGTCACCGGCTCGGTGTACGCGGTGAGCGCGAGCGGTCTCGTCGTCACCTACAACACCACCGGCATCTTCAATTTCGCCCACGGCGCGGTGGGGATGGTGCTCGCGTACGTGTTCTGGCAGCTGTGGCAAGGATGGCACCTGCCGGCGCTGGCGGCGCTGGCGCTCGTCCTGCTCGTGGTGGCTCCGGTTCTCGGCGCGGTCATCGAACGCGTCGTGATGCGGCCCCTGTACGGGGCGTCCACCGGCATCCGTCTGGCGGTGACGCTGGGCCTGCTGCTCACGTTGGTGGCGGTGGCCGGAGCGGTGTGGAACGCCAACAACGTCTACGACACCCCTCTGTTCTTCAGCGGGCACCAGGTCTCGCTCGCCGGTGTCAACATCACCTTCGAGGACCTCATCACCATCGGCGTGGCCATTGGCGCGGCGCTCTTCCTGCGGCTGTTCTTCAAACGCACGCGCACGGGCGTCGCCATGCGCGCCGTCGTCGACGACCCCGGGCTGGCCTCGCTGGCCGGCGCGCCGTCGGGGCGCATCTCCTCGTATGCGTGGATGATCGGCGTGATGTTCGCGGGCCTCGCGGGGATCCTCATCGCACCGACCACGCCGGGCATGAACCAGCTCACCCTGACCGAACTCGTCATCTACGGGTACGCGGCGGCCGTGGTCGGGAGGCTGCGAAACCTGCCTATGACGTTCCTGGGGGCCATGGTCCTGGGCGTCGCCAACTCGATGGTCCTGGGCTACGTGCCCACCAGTATCCAGGACACCGTGTTCAACGTCCTGCCCATGGCCATGTTGTTCCTAGTACTGCTCGTGCTCCCCGACGTCCGCCTGGCGATCGGACGGGTGGCGAGGGCGCGGCCTCCGCGCGTCGCGAGCCTGCAGACGACGGTGGTGGCCGGCGTCCTCATCGTGGTGGCGGTGGTCATCCTCGGGGCGATCCTCACCGGCAACAACCTGTTCACCATGGGGAACGCGCTCTGCCTGGCGCTGCTCGCGTTGTCGCTCGTTCCGCTGTCGGGGTACGCCGGCCAGGTCTCGTTGAGCCAGTTCACGTTCCTCGGCCTCGGGGCTGTCACCATGCACTGGGTGGGCGGATCGGTCCTCGGCCTTGTCGCCGCGGCCGGGATGTGCGCCGTCGTGGGCGCGGTGCTCGCCCTACCGGCGCTGCGCTTGCGCGGGCTGTACCTGGCCCTCGCCACCCTGGCGTTCGCCGTCCTGGCCGACAACGTCTTCTTCACGGCCAGCTCGATCATGGGCCAGGCGGGCAGCGTGACGGTCGACCGCCCCGACCTCTTCGGCATGAAGTTCACCACCGACCGCGCCTTCGACGTCGTGCTCGCCGTCGTGCTCGCCCTGGCCCTCATCGGCGTCGGGATGCTCCGCCGCAGCCGCTTCGGGCGTCGCCTCGTCGGGATGAACGACTCCCCGGCGGCTTGCAGCACCGTGGGACTCAGCTTGACCCTCACGAAGCTCGGCGTGTTCGCGTTCTCCGCCGGGCTCGCCGGGCTGGCGGGTGCGCTGTACGGCGGCCTCAGCACGACGGTCGGCGCCGCGCAGTTCGGCTTCCTCTTCAGCATCGCGATCTTCGTGGCCGTGACGCTGTCGGGCGCCAGCCTCCTGACGGGGGCCGTCATGGCGGGGATCTTCCTCGCGATCGGACCCGTCATCGGCGCCCACATCCCCCAGGTCCCCAACTTCACGCAGCTCCTCGTGGGCGTGGGCATCGTGACGATCGGTCGTAACCCCAACGGCATCGGCACGCTGTACGTCGAAGTAGCCGATTTCCTGGAGCGCAGGCGCGGACCGCGCGAGCCGGCCGCCGTCGAGCCCGCACCGCCGACACCGGCCGTGCCCGTCGGGAGCGAGGTGGGCTCGGTTGGCTGAGCGCCTCGAGATCCGCGAGGTGACGGTGCGGTTCGGGGGCCTGCAGGCCCTGTCCGACGTCGACCTCACTGTGCACGCCGGCGCCGTCAACGGGCTCATCGGCCCGAACGGTGCCGGCAAGACCACGCTGTTCAACGTCATCACCGGCCTGCAGCCCCCGGTGCGGGGCCACGTGCGGCTCGATGGGGCCGACATCACGCGCCTGCCGCCGCACCACCGTGCCCGCCTCGGCATGGCCCGCACCTTCCAGCGGCTCGAATTGTTCGGCACGTTGACCGTGCGGGAGAACGTGCAGATGGCGGCGGAGACGCGCCGGCGACGGCCGACCGGGGTGAGCTCCGATGTCGAGGCCGACGTCATCCTGCGGCACATCGGT
>DATGKD010000199.1:0-15272 GCA_035294855.1 Acidimicrobiales bacterium | reverse complement strand
GTCGAGAAGCCCTTGATGCCGACGATGCGCGCTTCGCGCTCGAGCATCGTCGACACCGCCCTGTCGTCCAGCGCGGCCGACGACGGCTGGTCCGTCATGGACCAGGTATCGGCCCAGGTCCGGCAGGCCTTGAACCGAGCCCGCGGCGGCGGAGGGGAACTGGTCGCGGGGGCTCCGCGGTTTGCCCGCCGGCTCGATTCCACCCGGGCCGAGCCACCCGGGCCGGCGTCACCCGGCAGGGATGACCTGCCGGGCCGATGTCACGTCAGCCGGCGATGCGGCGTCGACGCCAGCGCCACACACCGGCACCCAGGAGGCCCGCGCCGAGCGCCGCCACGGCGGCGGTCAGCGGGCCCGATCCTGCCCAGGGCTCACCGGTGTGCACCGAGGTCGCCCCGGGCACCGCCGAACCGGCCGCTGCGGTCGCCGGAGCCACCGCCGGGGCCGGCGACGTCTTCACGGCCGTGGGGGCGGCCCCGCCCGAACCGCTCACCGTCGGGCTGGCGGCGTTGGTGACGTAGAAGATCCCGTTCCCCGTCCCGCCGACAGGCACCGAAACGGTCTCGGTCGCCGAATGGCCGCCGGACGCCACCGTCGACGAGCCGCCGCAGCTCACGAGCTGGTACCCACTGGGCGGCGTGGCCGTCATCGTGTACTGGCCGGCCGCCACCTTGGTGGTCTGCAGGGGGTTGGGGATGGACGGCAGGGTCTGCGGCCCGGTGGCGGCCAGAGTCCCGCCGGAGACCTCGTTGGTCGTGGGCGAGGTGCCACCCGGGCAGAGGTAGATGTGCCCGGAGATCGTCTGGCTCGGCGTGGGGCAGCCGGCGGGCAGCGGCGTGCTGCCGGTGTCGCTGACGGAGTACCCGTCCGACCACGTGCCCTTCACCGCCAGGGTCGCTGTTCCGGTGGTGGTGGCGGGCAGGACCTGTGTCACCGTGCCGGTCTTGAACGGTTGGCCCGGGCTGCCGGCGATGTGCACGGGCGACCCGCTCACCGTGCTGACGCCGCCGGTGGCCGAGGTCACCGTGGCGGTCTCGCTGAGCTTGAAGTCGTTGGCGATGGTCCACGTGATGTCGAAGCCGCCGGCGCTCGCGCACGACACGCTTCCCGTCACGACATTGTTGTGGGCGAAAGCGGGGACGGCGAAGCCCAGGATCCCGGCGGCCGCCATGGCAGCCCCGGCGAAGGCCTTCGCCGCGAGGCGCGTCCAAGCGGAGGGCCCGCGCCCTACGGGGCGCTCCCCCGACAGACTGCGACGACTCGTGCTCTCCATCGACCTCAGCTCCTCTGATCGTCTACCGACGCCATGCGACGCGGACCGTTCCGTCATCCGAACGCACGGCTCCACCACGTCCGACACTCCGTACCGTGTGATACCCGAGGCGCCGCCGCAGCGGACGCGCCCGCCGCGCGAGCGGTCATCCTAAGCGGACCCCATTTCCCAACCGCGGTTGGTTGAACGGTGTTGTCAGAGAAGTCGGACCGTTTCGGAAATGAATTGGGTGCGCTGTGATCGTTCGACCACTGCGCGGGAAGGGACACGTACAAAGAGTGGTGCACGCGGGCTTTTGTGAAGGCTACGGTGTCGTCCCGTGCGGACGCGCATTCGACTTCCTCGGTCACGGCGCGCGGTCGTGGGTGGCTCGCCATGAGTGACTGGGCGCGTCCCGTCGTCCATTTCGAGATCGAAGCGCACGACGCCGATCGGCTGCGTGCCTTCTACGCCGCGCTGTTCAACTGGGAGATCGGCGACGGCCCGATCATGCCGATCGCACCCGGGATCGGGGGACCTGAGCCAGGACCCGGCGGCCACATCCGCCAGTCCGAACGCAGCGGGGTGACGCTCTACGTCCAGGTCCGTGACATCGAGTCGTCCTTGTCGAACGCGAGCGACCTCGGGGGGACCATCGTCACCGGCCCGTTCGACGCCGGGGGCGTGACGATCGCCGCCATCGCCGATCCCGAGGGCAACCCGGTGACGCTCGTCCAGCAGTAGCGGGCCTGGCGGCGGGTTGTCGGACTGCCGATCAGTCCAGGGCCTCGAACCGACGGCTGCGAACCGTCGAGGCGTCCACGAACGTGTGGTACCGGTGCGCCACCGGGTGCACGGCGGTGGCGCGCTGCGAGGCGTCCGCGTCGGCGGCCGACCTCCACACGACGATGGTCAGCCAATCGCCGCCGCTCTCGCTGCGCGCCGTCGTGCGCCTCAACAATCCGGGGTGCTGATACAGCACTTCGGTCTGGAGCTCCTTGTCGGCGTCGAGGAAGGCGCGCTCGTCGGCGTCAGGCAGCAGCCCGAAGACGGTGATCTCGATCGTCGACATCTGGCCCTTCAGCGGAGACGTCGGAGCATCGGCTTCTCACTCCGGATCGTACGTGTTGTCCACCACGGCGGCGCCCGAGTGGTCACTTGCCTCGAGCACGACCGCGTAACCGTCCACGACGTCGAGATGCAACACGGCGTCGACGTGTGGCCGACCCGAACCCCGCCACTTCGCCTTGGCCAGGTGTCTCGCCCCGGGGATGTCCGGAGCGACGACGTGGATGACCTCGTGGTCCTCTCCCATTCGTCCCGGCGCCAGCTCCCCGCCGAGATAGACGGCGTAGAGCTTGGAGGGCTCCGCACGCTCGGTGCCGAGTGAAGAGCTGCTCATCGGTGGACGACATCGGGCGCACACACGGTCACCGGGTCGCGCACGTGATGACGATACCGTCGTCTTCCTAGGATGGTCAGGCCGAAAGGGGGCCCGATGAACGAGGGACCTTCGGAGAACGCACCGCCTACGGGTCCACCCGGCTCCGAACCGCCGGCGGGATCCCCACCCCCCGGGCAACCGCCGCCGGTCCAACCGCCTGCGCAACCGCCGCCCGTCGTCGCTCCGCCGGCGACGTTCTCGCCCCCTTCCGGGCCGCCGGCGTGGTCGGCGCAGGGTGGGGGAGGCCCCCCGGGCGTGACGAGCGCCGAGCGCGTCCGCATGGCGTGGCAACGACGTCCGGAGACCGACTACATCTTCAGCTTCTGGACGGCGTTCGGATGGACCGTGCTCACGATCGGGTTCTTCGGGCTGTACGTCTTCTATCAACTCGTCCGGCGGATGCGCGACCACAACGTCAGGCGCCTCGAGCTCCTCGACGCGAGCATCGCCTTCGCCTGGGAGGAGGCCGGGCGCCGAGGGCTGCACCAGGAGCTCACGCCCTCGTTCCAGCGGGCGGCGGCTCACCTCGCTGTGCTACGGCAGATGACCGGGGACTTCCGCGACCCGGTCGTCTGGACCATCCTCGGTCTCGTCGCCCGCGGCGTGACCGACATCGTGGCCTACGTGCTCCTCGACCGCGACCTGATCAAGCACGACCAGGCCGAAGTGGGCATCGAATACGAGCTCGCCCAGATCTTCGGGCGTCTCGGCCAGCCCCTGCCCGGGCCGTCGGTCGGCCGGGTGAAGCAGCCCGACAACTACGTCGGTCGCATCGTGGCGACGGTCTTTACGTTGGGCATCTACGCGATCTGGTGGACCTACAACCAGATGGAGGAGCCCAACCGCCATTTCCGGGTGAATTGGGCCCAGGAGGACGCGTTGGCCGTCGCCGTGCAGGCTTTGCAGGGTGGGGGTCGGCCGTCCTGAAGTGACGCTCGCCCTTCTCCACTTCCTGTCGCCGGGACTTGGGGGGGCGGCGTTGGTTCAGCCCGGGCGGCCTGCCGCGCTGCCGGCGGGCAGGTCGAGGTCGCAACGGTCCGAGAATCCCTGGCTCCGCAGACCGAGACCCGCGTTGAAGCGCGACCGGTAGTTCTCGAGGGCCACCCACGCGGCGAGCTCCACGATCTGCGCCTCGCTGAAGTGCTCGTGCAGGCGTTGGACGAGCTCGTCAGGAACGACGACCGGGGTGGTGGTGGCCGCTTCGGCGTATTCCAGAACCGTGCGCTCGCGTTCGTCGTAGGCGTCTGAGGACCGCCAGCGCGGCACGTCGCGGACCTTGGCGGGGTCGACCCCCTGCTGCACGCCTTCGTAGAAGCCGAAGTCGGTGCACCACGAGCACCCGATGGCCCCGGCGGTCGCTTGGATCGCCAGCCATCGCAGGTGCAGGTCGAGCTTGCGCCATCCTCGCTCAGCCGCCGTTTCGAGCGCGCCCCAGCCCACGAGGACGCCGGCGTGGTGCGTGGCCGCCTTGACGGGGTCGACGACCGTGCCGAACTTCCGGCGGGCATAGGCGAGCGCCATCTTCGGGATCATTCCTGCCGGGCTGTCGTCGAGGGTCACGTGTGCCATGGATCCTCCATCCTCGCTCTGTGATGTCGGCGATGTTCGGGGGCCGGATCGCATTCGCCCGATCTCACGCCTCTCGAAACAAGAGGCGCCCCGGCGCCGAAAGGTTCCCGATCTCCCTCAGCTCGACCCGCAGTCGTCCACTACCGTCCGGATGTGACCGATCCGTTCCTCGACGCCAGCGCCCAGGCCGAGCTCGTCCGCAGTGGGTCGGCGTCGCCCGCCGAGCTCGTCGACGACGCCATCGACCGGATCGAGAAGCTCAACCCGGAGCTGAACGCCGTCATCCGCACGCGCTTCGACGAGGCGCGTGCCGAGGCCGCCGGACCGCTGCCCGACGGGCCCTTCCGGGGGGTGCCCCTCGTCCTCAAGGACTTGCTCGCCTACGCGGCCCACGAAGCGGTGCACGAGGGGATGCGCGTCCTCAAGGACGCGCACTACGTGGCGCCCGAAGACCAAGAGATCACCCGGCGCTTCAGAGCCGCGGGCTTCGTCGTGGTCGGCAGGACCAACACGCCCGAACTCGGCATCCTCCCGACGGCCGAGCCTGACGCCTACGGGCCGACGCGCAACCCCTGGGACCCGCGTCGTTCCACCGGCGGGTCGAGCGGGGGCTCGGCGGCGGCGGTGGCGTCCGGGATGGTGCCGGTCGGTCACGCCAACGACGGTGGCGGGTCCATCCGCATCCCGGCGAGCGAGTGCGGGCTCGTGGGCCTCAAGCCGTCGCGTGCCCGGGTTCCCCTGGGCCCCGAATTCGGTGACGTCATGGCAGGCCTCGTCTGCGAGCTCGCCGTGACCCGCAGCGTGCGTGACACCGCCGCCGTCTTGGACGCCCTCGCCGGTCCCGAGCCCGGCGATCCGTACGCCGCGCCGCCACCCGCGCGCCCGTATCGGGAGGAGGTCGGCGCCGACCCCGGCCGGCTCCGGATTGGCGTGCAGACCGACGCGTTCGCCGGCAACGGCCCTGTTCACCCGGACTGCATCGCCGCCGCACAGCACGCCGCTCGCCTGCTCGAGTCAATCGGCCACCATGTCGAACCCACGCGCGTGACCGCACTGGACGCTCCCGAGTTCGTCGGGCACTTCCTGACCGTGTGGGCGGCCGGGACCGCGTACGACGTGGACCACTACTGGCCGCAGCGCCTCGGAAAGGCGATCGGACCAGACGACGTCGAGCCCCTGACGTGGGCGCTCGCCGACATGGGCCGCGCCGTCGACGCGGCGACGTTCCTGGCGGCACGGCAGTGGCTCCAGGCGTGCGGTCGGGAGGTTGCCCGGTGGTACGAAAGCGGGTTCGACTTGTTGCTCACGCCCACGCTCGCCGAACCACCGCCGCTGCTGGGCGAGTTCACCTCCCCGCCCGACAACCCCCTCGCGGGGCTGATGCGGGCGGCGGCGCTGGTGCCGTTCACACCGGTGTTCAACGTGACCGGGCAGCCGGGGGTATCCGTGCCGCTGCACTGGAACGACCAAGACCTTCCGATCGGCGTACAGCTGGTTGCGACGCTCGGTCGTGAAGACGTGCTCATCCGGGTGGCCTCGCAAATGGAGGCGGCCGAGCCGTGGGCTCATCGGGTCCCGAAGATCCACGCGTGACGCCGCCACCGGCTCCTGGCGACATCGTCCGGGGCCGGCTGCTCCCGACGACCTCGGCACCGCGCGAAGGCGAACGGGTCGACGTCCTGGTGTCGGCGGAGGACACGATCATCGAGCACATCCTGAGTGGTTCGCTTGCTCGTCCGGTCGAGTTCCTCCAGGACCACATCGAGTGGGTCGTGGTGCTCGCCGGCGGCGCACAGCTCGATGTGGCCGGAGAAAGGGTCGACCTTTCCCCGGGCGAGTGGGTCCTGATCTCGGCCGAGACCCCGCACCGCGTGATGTCGACGCAAGCGGGAACCGAGTGGCTCGCTGTTCACCTCCCCAGAGGTCGGTGTTTGACCACGGAGCGTCGCGGGTAAAGCGCACTCGGACGCTCGGACCCCCCTGCGGGGAAGCGTCCGCCGTCGCACGCAGCGTTCGGTGCGACGCGCCGACAAGGGAGGTCAGAGCATCATGATTGGTGGCGTGATCATCAGCATTTTGGTGTTCGCGGTCGGGGCGATCCTCGACTTTGCCGTCACCGTGAGCACAGCTCAGCACGGGTTCAACATCCACACCGTGGGTGTGATCCTGATGATCGTGGGGGCGGTCGGCTTTGTCGTATCGCTTGCCGCGTTCGCCATGGTCGGTGGGGAGGGGGGCTTCCGTCGTCGTCGCACGGTGATCGACGACGGGCATGGGAATGTCGCCCGCCGCGAGGACACCTACATCTAGGCGTTCTTTCCACCGGGGCGGTGCGAAAGCGCCGCTCCGCGACCGAGTGCAACGGCACGACACGGTGACGGGGGTAGCGCCCCGTCATCGTGCGCGTCAGGACAGCGCGTCAGGACCGATGGCCGTTGCTCGGGACCCGAAGGTGGTGCGTCAGCGCCCGGGCTCCCGTGATCAAGACGGCAGCCCGGGCACGGCCACGCCGGTGTACCGGGCGGGGGGCTGATCGGCGGGGCACGAGCCGGCGGGGTCGTCGTAGTTGGGGGAGTCGACCCACGAGCCGAGCTGCCACCCGGCAGCCAGGGGCGCGAGGTGCAACACCGGCGTCAGCTGCTGTGCCACCAGTGCGCCGAATTCGGCTGCCCCATACGGGCACATGTGGGTGTTGTCGAGCTTGCGAGCCCGCACCCAACGTCCGTCCGGCGTGCGGAACCACGAGTAGAAGCGCCCGCCGGGGGCGAACAGCTGCTGGGTGTCGAGGTACACCGCGCGTCCCGGAAAGCTCGCCACCGCCCGCCGCGCCAGGTTGTTCCACGCCACCTGGCTGGCGTTCTCTTGCGTCCACTTGGTCGCCTGCACCGCGGGATCGATGTAATACGGGCTCGGGCCCGTCTGCGGGAACTGCAGCAGGACGACCGCCGCCACACCATTGGTGCTCAGGATGTCGTTCAGCTCGGAAACGAGTTGTGCCTCGTAGCCGGCCGGGTCGGTCTGCGCCCATTGGTCGTCCCACGACCAGGTGGCGATGGCGAGTTCGGGATGGTAGTTGGCGATGATGCGGGCGTTGTCGGCCGGCCACGTGCGGGCGGTGCTCAGACCCCAGCCACCGAACGCGCTGTCGGCGACCACGTGGACGTCGCCGGTCGCTTGCAGGGCAGCGGTGATCCCCGGGCCACTGTCGGCCATCACGCTGTCTCCGAACATCCACACCCGCAGCGGCTGAGCACGTGAAGGGACCCTGACGAAAGGCAAGGCGGGAACCGGGTCACTCACCGATTTCGTCGTGGGTGCCGCGGTGAGGCGGGCGGTCGAGGCGGCCACCGGCGGGACCGTGGCCGCGATCACCACGGCCAACGTGCCCGCGGTGGCCAGCGGCACGAGGGCACGCCGCCACCACAGGCTCCAGTCGGCGCGGCGCAACGGTCGTTCCACGAGCTCGTAGCTGGCGGTGGCGCCGGCGAACATGGCGGCGAGCCGGACGAGGACGAGGGTCGCCCCCCGCTGCCCGGTCGTGGCCGGGGTGAGCACGACGATCACCGGCCAGTGCCACAGGTACAGCGAATAGCTGATCCGACCCACGAAACGCAGCGGGGCGAACGCGAGCACCCGGGCGACGGGGCCATGCGGTGCGGTGACGCACGACAGGATCACGACGAGGGCGCCGAGCGCGATAGCGGCGAGGCCGCCGCGCCAGATCCACCCGGGCGGTCCTCCGGCGGTCGCCAACCCCGCCGCCACGCCGGCCGACCCCACCACGGCCGCGGTCGACCAGGCGGCGGCGCTCACCCGCCGGTGCCGGGCCGGGCCGGCGAGCGCCATGGCGCCGAGCCCGCCGACGAGGAGCTCCCATGCCCGGGTGTCGGTCCCGAGGTACGCGCGATTGACCCCGTCGACGTGGGCCGCCACCCCCATCCACACCACCGACGCCAACGCGAGCGCCGCGGTCGCGCCGAACAGGACGCTCCCGACGCGATCGCCGCGTCGGGTCCGGCGCCGCGCCAGCCACGTGAGGCCCAGGAAGAGCAGGGGCCACACGAGGTAGTACTGCTCTTCGATGGCGAGCGACCATGTGTGCTGGAAGGGACTCGGCGCCTGATAGTGAGCGAAGTAGCCGTGGGCGGCCCCGATCTGCTGCCAGTTGGCGACATAGAAGAGCGTCGCCACCGCCGGCGACCGCAACTGAGCGGGGACGACGGCGGCGCCGCCCAGCCAGGCGTACAGGGCCACCGCGCCGGTCACGAGGAACAGCGCGGGGAGCAGGCGCTTGGCGCGCCGAGCCCAGAACGCCCGTAGTCGCACAGCCCCCGTGCGGGCGCGCTCGTGGAGCAACAGGCTGGTGATCAGGAAGCCGGACAGGACGAAGAAGACGTCCACGCCGATCCAGCCTCCGCCGAGGTACCCGAGGTGGTAGGCCACGACGGCCGCGACGGCGATCGCACGGACGCCGTCCAGCGACGGCCAATAGCGGTTTCCGGCCAAACCCCCCATCTCCCTCGCAGGTGGTCCGCCCGCCGGGTGCCCTTGCCAGGCTACCGACGCCCAGGCCCGGAGCGTGGCCGGGTCCGGGGGCTCGTGCGACGGTCGCACCTCTTGGGGGGCCGGCGGGCCGTCGTATCCGATCGGACAGACCGGTGAATTCCGTGAAGGGCGCCGGCGGTGCTGCCGATACCCGGGGGGTGCTGGCTAGTGTCGCCCCTGTCGTTCCGGGGCATGTTGGGGGGAGCCCGGATCGGAAGCGGGGGGTTGGCTGGTGGCGAGGATCGACGGTGCTCGTACGCGCACACGTCCGCGTGCGGCGGGCTGGGACGGGATGAAGTGGTCGAGGTGCGCCCCATGAACGAAGCACCCGCCAGGCTCACGGTCCTGCTGCCACCGCACGCGCGGCTGCTGCGGTGGGCGGTCTTCGATCCCCCTCTGCGTCGGCGAACCGTGCCCGCCTGCTGTCCCCGCGAGGTGCGCTGCGATCTGTGCGGCGGCGCCGTGCTCGGTGTCACGAAGGACCCCGTCGACGCCCTGCTCATCGCCTGGCGTCACGCCAAGGACGTCCGCCGCTCTCGTCGCGTCGAGGCACGCAGGTCGCGGTAGCCCATCTTCGCGGGCGGCACGAAGAAGATGCGACACGCTTGTCACCGGTGGACACCGCGGCTCGGGGTGGCGGTCGTGGGTGTCGCGCTCGCGGCGGCCGCGACATCGTGCAGCAGCTCGCCGTCGGTGTCGCACCCGCTGTCGCACGCCGCCACGTCGACGACCGCCTCGCCGCCACCTCCTTCGACGACCACGACGACAGGCGCGCCGAGCCCGAGCGGCTCGGGTTGGTCCGCCCCACTGCCGGTCGCCAAGGGTCACCAGCTCTTGGCGTCGTCGTGCCCCACCCCCCAGTTCTGCGTCGTCGTCGACGACGCCGGGAACGCCTACGCCTTTGCCGGTTTCTGGTCCGGCGCCCAACCGCTCGGCGTCGGGACGCCGGCCGCCGGCAAGGCGTACGTGTCCTGCGTGGGCCAGAGCTTCTGCATGGCGTCCATGGGCAACCCGCAGACCACGGTGTGGAACGGCTCCTCGTGGGGCCCGCCGCTGTCGGTGCCGGCCCCGGCCCGGTTGCAGTCGCTTGCCTGCGCCAGCCCCACCTTCTGCACTATGGTCGACGGGGAAGGTGATGCCTTCCGCTACAACGGCTCGCGGTGGTCCGGTACCTCCGGCGCGTGGGGCGGGCCGACCGGCTCGTCGTGCCCCGACCCGAACTTCTGTGTCGCCACCGAGGGAGGTGGCACGGCGATGTGGAACGGCTCGTCGTGGGCACAGCCTGGGGACCAGGACACCCAGGGTGCCCTCGAGTCGGTGTCGTGCACGAGCGCCTCGTTCTGTCTCACCGGCGACAGCAGCGGCGACGTGTTGGCCTGGAACGGCAACACCTGGACGGCCCCGCAGATGGTGGACACGGCCGGGTCGGCGAACGGGCCGGCGAGCATCGTCGGGGTGTCGTGCGTCGGGGCCACGTTCTGCGTCGGCGTGGACAACGCCGGACACGCCATCGTCTACCGGTCACCCGCGGGCTGGTCGGCACCGATTCGTGTCGGTTCGGGGGCGGCTCTTACGTCGGTGTCGTGCGCGTCGACGTCGTTCTGTCTGGCCACCGACGCATCAGGGGACGTGGTCGCCTACCGCTGACGGCGGCGCTGGGTCCGGCCCGATGGGCGATCAGCGGGCGGCGCTCGACGTCAGGTCGTCGAGCACGGCCATCGCCGCGTTGCGGCCGTTGATGGCCATGACGCTGCCTCCGGGATGTGTCGCCGCCCCGCAGAGGTACAGCCCGGGCACCGGGGTTCGGGGCGCGAAGCGGTGCGCCCACATCTGGTCCGGCAGGCACTCGCCTTGGAAGATGTGGCCTCCGGTCAGCCCCACCCTGGCTTCGATGTCGGGGGGGCCGAGCACCTCGCGGCGGACGATCGTGTCGGCGACGTCGGGGGCGAACCGGGCGATGGCCCCGATCACCATGTCCCCGATGTCCTCGCGCCGGCGGGACCAGTCGCCGCTCTCGAGCTCGTAGGGCACGTACTGCGCGAAGGCGCTCATGGTGTGGCCGCCGGGCGGTGCGACCGAGGGGTCGTAGGCGGTCTGGAAGTACAGCTCGCACCACGCCGGTGACGGCACGCCCCGCCGACTGCTCTCGCACGCCGCCTGCGTGGCGTCGATGCCGGTGGAGATCGTCACCATGGCCCGCTCGGGGGCGAATCCTTGGGGCGCGGCCGAGAAGCTCGGAATCCGCGTGAGGGCGCAGTTGACCTTCACCACGGGGCTCTCGGTGCGCCACGCGGCCACCCGCCGGCGGAACTCCTCGGGCACGCCGTCGGCGCACAACGAAACGGTTCGGCGGGGGTCGGCGTTGGAGACCACGACGGGCGCTCGCACGACGTCGCCCGCCTCGAGCTCGACGCCCGTGCCCGGAAGCACCCGTGCCACGCTCACGCCGGTGGCAAGCACCGCCCCGGCGTCGATCGCCGCGTCGGCAAGCGCGAACGACACCATGCCCATGCCGCCCTCGACGTAGCCCCACGCGCCGGGCCGCCCCTCGAGGGAGCCCGAGGCGTGCATCAGGTGGACGGCGGCCGTCCCCGGGTCCCGAGGCCCTGCATAGGTGCCGATGATCCCCTGGCCGTGCAGCGCCGTGACGAGACGCTCGTCGCGCACGTAGCGGGCGAGGACGTCGGCGATCGAGGCCCCGAACACCACCTCCTTGGCCTCGCCGTCGTCGCCGAGCAACTCCTCGATCTCGCCGCGTGCGGGAGCGTCGCCGACCCACGTGTCGCGGCGGCCGAGGCGCAGCGCGGTGCGCACCCTGTCGAAGAGCGCCTGGTACGCGACGTACCCGTCGACGTCGCGTGGCGCGACCCGGGCAACAGCAGCGGCGCTCTTGGTGGGGTCGTCCCACAGCGCGAGCGACGATCCGTCCTCGAACGGGCACCACAGGTGCGGGTCGACGACATGGACCCGGTAGCCGCGTTGATGCAGGCCCAGCTCGGCGACCACCTGAGGGTGGAGCAGCCCGACTACGTACGCGCACGGGCTGATACGCCACGCGGGGTCGCCGAAGGGTTGGTCGAGCGTGCAGGCGCCGCCGACACGGCTGTGTCGCTCGAGGACGAGCACGCGTTTCCCCGCGCGCGCGAGGTACGCCGCCGCGGTGAGCCCGTTGTGGCCGGCGCCGATCACGAGCACGTCCCAGTGGCGCCCGGCGAGCTCGGCCACCGGGGCAGGCAGGCCCACCTCGCCCAGCAGTTCGCGCGCGCTCACCACGCCGTCATCCTCACAGAGACGGTCGACGAGACAACGCACGCCCGCGTTCGGGGCGCGGCACCTGTGGTGTGTTCAGGACGCCGCGGGCTGCTCGAGGACGCTGGGCGCGAGGACGCTGGGCGCGAGGACGGTGGTGGGCACCACCGACAAGAGCCGGCCCTTGTGCCCGGCGGGCCAACCGTCGAAGAAGTCGGCGGCGTCGCGTTCGCTGGCGACACGCCCGCGTGGCGGGAGCCCGAGCACCTGGGCGAGCGTCGCACCCGATTCCCACGCGTGCAGCAGTGCCGCGATGGCGGCGATCGAGAATCCCTCGTCTTGCAACCGCAGCACGGCGCGGAGGCGCTCGAGGTGGTGGCCGTCGTAGTAGCCGGTCCGGCCCACGAGGTGAGGGTGGGGGAGGACGCCGTGGGACTGCAGCGCGCGCACGTGGCGGGTCGTGGTCCCGGCCGCGCGCGCCACCTGGTCCACCGTCATGGCGCCGGAGTCCGCACGTCGTGCCGGACGCGGACGCGGCCGCGGCGGTCGGGGGAGGGCCGAGGGCACGAATTGATCGTAACAGATTTTCATGTTACATATATTGGCGTAACGAATCTGGAAGGAGCTCGCCATGCCCCTCAACCTCGACGTCGTCGGCTCGGCCTCCGAGCCCGTGGAGCGCTCGTGGACGTCGAAGGACTGTCTCCTGTATGCGCTCGGGGTCGGGGCGGGGTCGCTCGATCCCACCGGGTTCGAGCTCGAGTACACGACGGAGAACTCCGCGGAGGTGACCCAGCGAGTGCTCCCGACGTTCGCGGCGGTGATCGGGGGAGGTGGCCCGCCGCGGGCCTCGCTCGGGTCGTTCGACCCCGCCATGCTCGTCCACGGCGAGCAGACCATCCGGTTGTCGGGCCCGATCCCGGCCGACGGCAAGATCCGCACGACGAGCGTGGTGACGGGGATCTACGACAAGGGGTCGGGCGCGGTCGTCGTCGGGGAATCGACCTCGGTCGACGCCGCCACCGGTGAGGAGCGCTTCGTCACGACCACCGCGCTGTTCATCAGGGGCGAGGGGGGGTTCGGCGGCGAACGCGGGCCCTCCGCAGCGTCACGACCCGCCCTCGATCGCGAGCCGGACGAGGTGGTCACCTATGCCACCCGGGCGGACCAGGCGCTGCTGTACCGGTTGTCGGGCGACCGCAACCCCCTGCACTCCGATCCGGTCTTCGCCAAGCGCGCCGGGTTCGAGCGGCCCATCCTCCACGGGCTGTGCACCTATGGGTTCACGGGCCGGGCCCTGTTGCACTCGCTGTGCGGATCGGACGCGGCGCGCTTCGGGTCCATGCACGGGCGGTTCTCCCGGCCGACCTACCCGGGCGACACGCTGACCGTCTCCATCTGGAACGACGACGACGGGGCGCGCTTCTCGACCGTCAACCAGCGCGGCGAGACCGTGATCGACGGGGGATCCTTCACCTTCGCCCGCTAGCGCTCCGGCGGGGCCGCCCGGGGCGCCGCCGTCCGGCATGGTGCGGTGCCCGCCCATGTGGGCTAGAAGGTTCCACGGTGTCGACCTTCATCACGCGCTTCGACGCGTCCGGTTCAGGGTTGCGGCTCGCCGTGAAGGACCTGATCGATATGGAGGGGGTGCCGACCACGGCGGGCTGCCGCGCCGTCGCCGACGAGGCGCAGCCGGCGGCGGCCGACGCCAGGTGCATGGCGGGGGCGCGCGCCGCGGGAGCCCGCGTCGTCGGCCGGACGAACCTGCACGAGCTCGCGCTCGGGGTCACGGGGGTGAACCCGTGGTTCGGGACGCCCGTCAACCCGCTCGACCCTGCGCTCGTGCCCGGCGGCTCGTCGAGCGGTTCGGCGGTGGCGGTCGCGACCGGGGAGGCCGATGTCGCCTACGGGTCCGACACGGGCGGCTCGGTCCGCATTCCGTCCGCGTGTTGTGGGACCGCAGGCTTGAAGACGACGTTCGGACGGGTCCCCCTCGATGGTGTGTGGCCCTTGTCGCCGAGCTTCGACACCGTGGGTCCGATGGCGCGCGACGCGCGTGGGCTCGAGACCGGCATGCAGCTGCTCGAGCCCGGGTTCGCCGCCCAGACCGTCGACGCGTTGCGCGTCGGCAGATTGCGCATCGAGGCCGAGCCTCGCATCGACGCCGCTATCGATGCCGCGCTGCGTGCCGTCGAGTGGGACGTTCAGGACTTGATCCTTGCCGAGTGGGACGAGGTCAACGTGGCCACCGGCATGTTGCTCGTCACCGAGGCGTGGCAGAGCAACGCCGAGCTCGTGCAACGTCGACCGGATGGGATCGGCGACGACGTGCGCGACCGGCTGCATCTGGGTGAGGGTGTCGACGCCGAGACGATCGCGTCGGCGCGTGCTGCCCGTCAGCGTTGGGTCGACCGGCTCGACACCGTCTTCCGGCAGTTCGACGTGATCGCCACACCGACGTTGACGATCTTCCCGCCCCGGCTCGACGACGGCGAAGAGCTCCTCGTGGCGCGCTGCACGCTGCCGGTCAACATGGCGGGCGCCCCCGCGGTGGCGCTGCCGGTTCCCACCGACGGCCCCCTGCCCGCGAGCATCCAGCTCATCGGAGCCACCAACGCCGACGAACAACTCGTGGGCGCGGCCATGCGGCTGGAAGACGCCATCGCCACCCTGTGAGGGCGAGGCCCCGGCGGACGGGGCTGCCCGGCGACAGGTGGTCGGTCGCCGGCCGGAACGCTCAGGCCGCGGAGGGCGGCTTGGCGGCCATGTTGCTGAGGACCGCCCGAAGGAACCGCAGTAGGTCGCAGCGGAAGCAGTAGTCACGACAGCGATGGTTCACCACCGTCTTGCCCCTCCCCTCCACCTCTGCGCCCAGCCCCTGGCTGCCCGCCTCGATGGCCCTCGTTTCGCCTGCCGTCACGGTGGCAAACGAGGGTCACCGGGCGCCCTCGAGCGGCCCAACACTTGCCCAACAGCCGTTGGTCCGGCAAGCACCCCGTGCGGCCTGCGACCCTGGTTCCGGGGGCGGCCCGGGCAGCCGGAGAGGCGATCGGTAGTCTGCGCGCAACAGCGGTTTCTGCGAGGGAGCGAGGCCATGATCCGAGGTGAGGGAACGGCAGTGGTGCGAGGGGTCACCCCGGAGGAGGTGTTCGACTTCGTCCTCGACCCCGCGCAGTACACCAAGGCCGACACGAAGATCGTCTGGGTCACCAA
>DATGKD010000198.1:0-5271 GCA_035294855.1 Acidimicrobiales bacterium | reverse complement strand
GGCGTGCACGCATTCAGCGCGCCCTTCACCGTCGGCGGAAGGGCCATCGCATCGTCGTCGTCGTCGACGCCAGTCGCCGCCGTTGTCATTCCCGTCGTCGCCATCGTCGCCGGGGCCGCTTTCCTCCTGTTGCGCCGGAGCCGCCGGAACAGCGGCACGGGTGCGACGAAGGGCGGCCCACCCCCGGCCACGTCGGGACAGAGCAAAGTCCGGGTGGGCGCCTGACGACGGACGAGGACCGAACCTCCCCGGGTCGCTCGGGTCCGGGGCACAACCCCGTGGTGCCCGTTGGTTCACGTCGAGTTCACCCAGCCGTCACGAACACTTCACCCGCTCTGCGTAGCCTTCTTCGACGAGGGAGGAGACGGTGGAGCCCGACGGTTGGCATCCCGACCCGCTCGGGGTTCATGAGCAGCGGTATTTCCTCGACGGCCGGGCGACTGCACTCGTGTACGACGACGCTCGTGGACTCGGGCGCGACGACGCTCGTGGACTTGGCGACGAGGTCGATGGGCTCGGGCGGGGCGAGCCCGATTCGGCGGACGCCGACCCGCCCGTTGCGATGCAGCCCGAGGACCAACTCGCGCCTCGCCATCGCGTGACCGACCGACCATCGGCGCCGCCGCCACCGCAGATCCCGGCGGGCTGGTACGAAGATCCGCTCGCTCCCGGCCAACAGCGCTACTGGAGCGGCACCCGTTGGACTGGACTGCTGCGCGCTCCTGATCCGTCCGACCTCTTCGAGTTCTCGTACGTCTCGGAGCGACGGGCGGCCCAAACGGCGACCCCGGGACGCGTGCAAGCCGGGAGCCCGTCCGGCAACGCCACCACTGACAGCGGAACGGCGGACGGTCCAGCGACGTCGGCGTCGGCCGAACGCGCTGACGGCTCCGAGACGGCGGCGGGCGCGACGCCGCCGGTCGCTTCTGCACCCGCGGGGGCGACCGCCGGCGAGAACACGACTAGGGCGCCGGACACCACCACCACCGACGCCTCCACCGGCACCGCCACACCTGCGCATGCTGCGGCGGACCAGTCGAGCGACCAGAACCCGGAGACCGACGCGCGCACGTCGCGTCACAACCGGCCGATTCGAATCCTCCGCTCGTCTCCCGGGCCCCCGTGGTTGTGGGCGGGGGCGGCGGCCGTGTTGCTCACCGTCGGACTGGTCACGGCGGTCGGCACGGGCCCATCGACGCCGACGAGCTCGACAACCGCACCGACAACATCGGTGCCGCCGGTGACGCGTTCTGCGAACGGCCTGCCCGTCACTCCCCCACGCGCCGATCCTGCGACGACGCTCGCGCCGACCACCACCACGCCGCCCACCACCACGCCGCCCACCACCGCGCCGCCCACAACGCTCGCTCCCCCAGCGGCCGCGCCCCCGACGGCGCCCCCGGCCCCGAGGATCACGGTGCCGATCGTGGCGGGACCACCGGTTCGCGCATTGGCACCGGCCACCACATCGCCGACCACCACGACCACGCTTCCGCCTTCCAACCAGGTCCTCACCGTGGCGACCGGTTCGGGCATCGGGACGACCCAGGTATTCACCGCGCAGAGGACGTGGACCGTCCTGTGGAAATACGACTGCACGGCGTACGGCGCGCAGTCTCTGTTCGACTTCGAGGCACACACGGCGGACGGGAGCGTGACCGACATCTACGGGCCGGGACAGCTCGGCACCGGTGGGTCGGGCGTCCTCCACTACACCGAGCTGGGCACGTTCGAGCTGGTCGTCAACACGCCGTGCAACTGGGCGCTGCTCGTGGCGAGCCCGTGATGGCTTGAAGGAGAGGGTGTGAACGAGCTCGTTTGCACGAGTCTCCCATCGTTCATCTGTGTTTCTCGTTCGAGTTGCCGAGCGTTCACTTCCGCCCCCTACAGTCCGCCGCGGACGGGATGCGGCGCTTGAGGAGATGCCGCCACGACAACGGAGGAGAAGCCGTGCCGCAGGAGTCAAGGCAGCGGGCCGGACGGTATCCCGAGCCGGCGACACCTGTGTCGGTATTGCTCGACCGCGCCCGGGCCGCTCGGATCAACGCGCCGACCCGTCGGATCGTGCTCTACGTCAACGTCGACCCCGACAGCCGGATCGTTCTGGGGCGTCTGTCGAAGAAATGGCACGGAGTCGAGATGATCATCGCCGACGACGCCCACGCCGGCTTCCAGATCGCCACGATGCGGCGACCCGACCTCGTGCTCATGGACGTCGAGCTGCGAGATCTGGACGCGGCCACGGTGATGAGCCGACTGCGGGAGTTCCCGCCCACATCGTTGACACCGATCGTGGCGCTCAGCACCGACGGGTCGCCTGAACGTCGCCGGGCGCTGCTCGAAGCGGGGGCGAGCGCCTGCCTGACGCGGCCGGTCAACCTCGCCGAGATCCAGCGGTACCTCGGCGCGCTCCTCGGCGTATCGCTGCTCACCCCCGCCTGACCGGGCCGGACTGAGTTCGATTCCAACCGCCCGGCCCCGCCGAGTTCCCAGCTCCGGCGGGCCGGCTGCGGCAACGACCTCCACCGTTCGCAAGAAATCCGGGCCCAGCGCGTTCTAGCTACGACGAAGACCCGTGCGCCCCACGCACGGCGATCCCGACGCGAGACGGAGGTCGGATGAGGAAGCTCGCGCTCATGAGTGCGGCCGCCCTGGTGGGCATGTTGGTACCGGGCCTCGTGGCGGGAAGCGGACCGGCGGCGGCCGCAACGAAGGCCGCCACGAAGAGGGCCGCGGCCACCGCGCCGCTCCCCTATCACCAGCCGGCGATCATGTTCACCATCGGCCAGACCGCGGCCATCAACGGCTTCACGAGCGTCGTGAAGCCGTCCGTCCAGCCGCCGCCCGTCGTGCTGTGCCTGCCGGTGACGCCGCCGTCGCCGATCCCCGGATGCATTCCGCCCGCGCCGCCCGCCGGCGAGCCCTGGCCGGGCAACATGGCGTACTTCGGCGGTCACGTGCAGTTGAAGCCGAAGATCTACCTCGTCTTCTACGGATGGGGCGACAAGGGCGCGTTCAATTCGTGCGCCAACAACCCGGCCGACCCGGTCCCCTGCGACCCTGACGGCGCCGGCCAGCGGATGCTGAACTTCGTCCAGCAAATGGGGGGCACCGCGTGGGCGGGCGAATCCACGCAGTACTACGAGACGAAGGTCGACTCGAGCGGCCAGCCGTACAACGCCTACATCACCAACCCGGTGAACCAGCTGAAGGGAGTGTGGTACGACAACACCTCGCCGATCGACCCCAAGATGACCTACACGGAGATCGCGCAGGAGGCGGCACGCGCCGTGGCGCACTTCAGGGTCACCGACCTGTTGAACAGCCAGGTCGTCGTGGCCCAGCCGCAGAACTTCTCTGACCCATTGGCACAATCCGCCGGCTACTGCGCGTGGCACGACTACACCGAGCCGGGCATCGAGAACGGCATCTACAACACCGTGAAGCCGAATATCTCGTTCACGAACATGCCGTACGTCCTCAACCAGGGAACCGCGTGCGGCGAAAACAGCGTGAACGGCGGTCCGGCGGGGAAGCTCGACGGCGAGAGCATCGTGTTGGGCCACGAAATCGAGGAGACCGTCACCGACCCTGGCGCCGAGGACCCGGGCCCCAACGGCACGAAGCTGGGCGCGTGGTACGACGTCAACCAGTACGAGATTGGCGACAAGTGCGCCTGGGTGGGCACCGACCCGGTGTGGCAGTTGACCGGCTCGGGGCCCGAGCCGGTCCCAGGTGTCCCCGGATCGGTCGGCACCATCGTGGGTGACAACAACGGCCATCCGGGACAGACCTTCCCGGTGCAGTCGCTGTGGAGCAACCAGGCAGCTGAGGGTCTCGGCTACTGCGCCGGCGCCGGCACGGATCTGCCGCAACCGGTGCCACCGCTGTAGGCGACATACGCGCGCCGCGCCGGCAGACAGCGGGTCGTCGCCGGCTGGCACATTCAGGCACGGGAAGCACGCGCACCTGGAGCGACACTGCTCACCGCTCGTTCCCCCGCGGCGGTGGAAGCACGAGCGCTCTGGCGAAGCGTTCACGACGCGCGGTGGCGACCGGCTCGGTCATCGGCGTCCGGTTGAGCGCGGCCGTCGTCGCCGGCACGTCCGCAGCGTCGGCGACCAGGCCCGTAGTGCGAGACGCCAGGCTCGCCCCACCACCGGTGGTTCCGGGAGCTGTGCCGACTGGGCCGGTGCCGGAGAACCGGACGGTGCCGCTCGCCCTCGTGCTCCCTCATTCGCATTCCGCCGACCTCCACGCACGCCCTCGCGCCGTACGTCGGATCGCTGCCCGGACTCGGCGTCCGGGTGGACGACATCGTCGGGGCGGCCCCGATCACAGCCAATCATGAGACCCGCTCGACGACGGGGCCGGAGTCGTCGGCCGCCCGGACGGTGAGTGGATCCATCTCGGTGAGCCGGCCCCGGTCGACCGGGTCGCCGTCATGTCGTCTCGGGGGCGCCCCTGGGAGCGGAGGGCCGTGCCCGATAGTGTCCCTGCCATCGACAACCCGGCCTGGACCTCGGCGGTGCCCGACGCGGCTGTGCGGGACGAGCCTGTGCCCGGTGACGCCCACGACCCGAATTCGTCCGGCGTGCCCGCGCCGGAGGTCCCGTCGCCGTGGGCTCAGCAGGCTCAACCCATCTGGCAGCCCTCCGCGCCAGATGCTCGGCCCGCCAGACGCCGGCGGCACGGCGCCAAACGCTCAGGGCGTGACATGGCACAGCGCCGAAGCGACGCGCTGGCACGGGCGAAGGAATCGTCGGAGCGAGCTCGCGTCGCGGCGATCCGCTGGAGCGAAAAGGCGGGACGAGCCGCGTCCTGGCTTCTCGGTCGCTGAGGAACGGAAGGTCAGCTGGGCCGAGGAACGTCAGGCCACGGGCCGCTCGGCCTTGTCCGGAGCGGCGGTGATCCCCCCGTTGCGATGCGTCTCCTCGTGGCGTGCGATCTCGCCGGGCTTGGCGGTCACCACCGCCTTGTCGGCGTTGGCCGCCTTCTGGTCGGACTTCGCGGTGACCTCCGTAGCCGCCGCGGACGCCCCCACATCCGGTGCCCCAGCGAGAAATGCCTGCAGGCGGGCCAGCTCGTCGAGCGTGTGCTGCTTTTTCTCGTCGAGTTGGCTGATTGTGTGCTTGAGCGCCTCGATCTCTTCGTGGGCTTCCTTCCGGCGTCGCTGAGCATCGGCCTCGGCTCGCGCCAGGGCCGCGGACTTCGCCTGCTCCGCCTGGGCGAGCGCTTCCGCCTTCGCCCGTTCGGCTTGGGCCAGCGCTT
>DATGKD010000197.1:0-2266 GCA_035294855.1 Acidimicrobiales bacterium | reverse complement strand
CGCTCAGGCGAGCAGCGTCACCTTCGACACCGTGACCGCCCGACCGCCGAGCACGACGCGGTCGCCGCGCACCCGCATGCGAACGATCCCGCCGCGGGCCGATGCCTGCTCGCCCGTGAGCTCGTCGCGGCCCAGGCGGTCGGACCAGTGCGACGCCAGGGTGCAGTGAGCAGACCCGGTCACCGGGTCCTCGGGGATCCCCAGGTTCGGACCGAAGACCCGGCTGACACAGTCGATGCCCGCGTGGTCGCCTTCGGCGGTGATGATCACGGCGCTCGGCGCGAGAGAGGCGATGACGTCGAGATCTGGTTCGAACGAACGGACCGTGGCCGCGTCCCGCAGTTCGACCAACGCCATCGTGCGTCCCTGCCCGAACGCCTTGACGTCGGCGCCCAGATCCGCGGGCGGATCCGCGGGAGTGACGGGATCAGCGGGGAAGTCCATGTCGATCCAGCCGTCGCCTCCGTCCGTGCACGTGAGCACGCCCGAAGCGGTGTGGAAGACGCCCGCGCCGCCGAGCACGTGCGCGGCCGCCAACGTGGCGTGTCCGCACAGGTCGACCTCGGTGGACGGCGTGAACCACCGCAGGTCGTACGAACCGTCGTTCCGGGCCACGAGGAACGAGGTCTCGGAGAGATTCATCTCGCGTGCGATCTGCTGCATCCTCTCGTCGGCGGGGAAGGCCCCGACCACGGCGATCGCCGCCGGGTTGCCGGAGAAAGGACGATCGGTGAACGAATCGACGACGGTGAGCTCGAGTGAAGGTTCCATAGGTAACCGCTCAATGTAGAACGAAGGCGCTGGGCAGCATTGTCGGGCTCAGGAGTACCGGCGTTACACTTCGGCGATGGCCGCTCAAAAGTCACGAGTTCCCGCGGTCGAGGGTTGGTTCACGGCTGACGAACAGTCGCCCGCACTGCTCGGCAGCCGGTGCCGGTCGTGCGGCACATACGCGTTCCCGCGCGAGTCGTTCTTCTGCCGGAACCCGGCCTGCGAGAGCACCGAGTTCGACGAGGTCGAGCTGAGCCGGCGCGGGAAGATCTGGTCGTACACCGACGCCCGCTACCAACCGCCCGCGCCGTACGTGGCCGCCGACCCCTACGAGCCGTTCTGCATCGCGGCGGTGGAGCTGGCCGACGAGAAGATGGTCGTGATGGGCCAGGTGGTGCCGGGCGTGGGTGTCGAGGACCTCTCGGTGGGCACCGAGGTGGACCTCGTCACCGACGTGCTGTACGAGGACGACGACCACCAGTACCTGGTGTGGAAGTGGCGCCCGGTTGCCGCGGCCCCGGGGGGTGACGGGCGTGGCTGACACCGGACGCGTGGCCGTGCTCGGGGTGGGCATGCACCCGTGGGGCAAGTGGGGCCGCAATTTCGTCGAGTACGGGATCGCCGCGGCGCGCGGCGCGCTGGCTGACGCCGGGCTCGAGTGGCGGGACGTGCAGTTCGTGTCGGGCGCCGACACCATCAGAAACGGCTACCCGGGCTTCGTGTCGGGCGCGACGTTCGCGCAGGCGCTCGGCTGGTCGGGGGCGCGGGTGGCGAGCGCCTACGCGGCGTGCGCGTCGGGTGCCACCGCCATCGCGGCGGCGCGTGCCCAGATCCTCGCCGGGCTGTGCGACGTGGCCCTCGTCGTCGGGGCCGACACCACACCCAAGGGCTTCTTCGCCCCGGTGGGCGGTGAGCGCAAGGACGACCCCGACTGGCTGCGCTTCCACCTGTTGGGCGCCACCAACCCCACGTACTTCGCGCTGTACGCGCGGCGCCGCATGGAGCTGTTCGGCGCCACCGAGGACGATTTCGCCCAGGTGAAGGTGAAGAACGCCCGGCACGGGGCGGCCAACGCCTACGCCCGCTACCGCGCCGAGGTCACCGCCGAAGAGGTGCTGGCCTCTCCCATGGTGGCCGATCCTCTGCGGCTGCTCGAGATCTGTGCGACCTCCGACGGCGGCGCGGCGCTCGTGCTGTCGAGCCTCGAGTTCGCCCGCCGGCACGCGGGCACGTCGCCGCCCGTGAAGATCGCCGCGGTTTCCACGGTGACGCCGCGCTTTCCCCAGACGGTCATCGAGATGCCCAACTTCGCCACCGACTCGGCCGCCGCGGTGGGGGACGTGGACGGACCGGGGTTCCGGCGCTCGATCGCGTTCGGCGCCTACGAGGAAGCAGGCATCGGGCCCGAGGACGTGGGGGTCGCCGAGGTGTACGACCTGTCGAGCGCCTTGGAGCTCGACTGGTACGAGGACATCGGCTTGTGCAAGACGGGCGA
>DATGKD010000196.1:0-9909 GCA_035294855.1 Acidimicrobiales bacterium | reverse complement strand
GCACGAGGTGTCCGCCCGTGCCACCCCCCGCCACCAGCGCGTAGCGCCGTGACCTCACGCGCCGACGCGACGAGCGAGGGGTTGCCTCGGACCTGTCCGCCCTCGCCTCGGTCGGACCGGGTCGGTGGGCTCGGGTGCCGTCGGGACCCGCTCGTAACCGGCGACGTTCACGAGGATCCCCGCGGCCGCCATCGTGATCACGAGCGAGG
The DNA here is from genome assembly GCA_035294855.1 of Acidimicrobiales bacterium. GTDB lineage: Bacteria > Actinomycetota > Acidimicrobiia > Acidimicrobiales > UBA8190 > DATGKD01. The sequence continues at coordinate 9,700 of DATGKD010000196.1, read as the reverse complement.
ATCCCCCGAACGACACGAACGGGAGCGGGATCCCGGTCACGGGCAACAGGCCGATGACCGCCCCGATGTTGATGACCGCCTGGCTCGTGATCCACCATGTGGCGGCCACGGCGAGCAGCGAGCCGAAGCGGTCCGGGGCCCGGCTGGCGGCACGCAGCCCGTACCACGCCAGCGCGCCGAACAGGCACAGCACGACGAGCGCGCCGATCAACCCGCCTTCTTCACCGATGACCGAAAAGATGAAGTCGGTGTGGGCGTTGGGCAGCAGGCCCCATTTCTCCCGCCCGCCCCCGAGGCCCAGGCCGTACAGATGGCCCGAGCCCAGCCCCACCAGCGACTGCACGACCTGGTAGCCCGATCCCCGCGCATGGGCGAAAGGGTTCAGGAACGACAACAGGCGCGCGCGGCGGTACGGCTCCGCCAGTCCGATGATCAGCCCCAGGACGGCGGTCACCCCCACCGCCTTCACCACGGGACGCAGCGGCACGCCGCCCGCGTACATGAGGGCGAAGCAGATGCACGCCAGCACGAGGGCAGTGCCCATGTCCGGCTGCTTCAGCACGAGCACCGCCGACAGCGACAGCACGGCCAACAGCGGCACGACCGCCGCCGCCGGCTTGTGCAGACGGTCGGCGCGCCGGGTGAGCAGGTCGGCGGCGAACACCGCCAGCGCGAGCTTCATGAGCTCCGATGGTTGGATGCGGATGATCCCCGCCCCGATCCAGCGGCTGGAGCCCCCGGCCACCACGCCGATGCCCGGGACGAGCACGACCACCAGCAACGCGAGTGTGACGAAGAGCAGGACGAGGCGCATCCGCCGCCAGTGGTCGTAGCGGATGCGCGCCGCGCCGAAGAAGACGATGGCGCCGATGCCCATCCACAGCACCTGGCGGACGAAGATCGACCACACCGACCCGTAGTACACGAGCGACGTGTACGCCGAGGCCGAGAGCACCATGACGAGCCCGACGGCGCACAGCGCGCCCACCAGGGCCAGCACGGCCGTGCGGGTCTTGACCCGGTCGTGACGCGGCACCCGCGGCGCACGGTCGCGCGGGCGCGGCGCGCCTCCCTCGACCAGACGCAGCCGTGAGGTCTGCCCCTCGGGACGGCGGGCCGCCGATGACGCGCCCGCGCTCACCGCTGGTCCCGGGGGTCCCGGTGGTCAGGATCGTCGCTCCGGCGGCCTTCGTCGTGCCCGTCGTCGTCGGCGACGACGGCCCGCACCCAACGGGCGAAGTCGTCGCCACGTTCGGCGTACGAGCCGTACCAGTCGAACGACGCGCAGGCGGGCGACAGGATGACGGCGTCCCCCGAGCGCGCCATGGCCCGGGCAGCGCGCACGGCCCCCTCCATCGAACGGGCGGTGGTCACCGTCGTGGCGTCGTTCAGGGCGTGCACCACCTGGGATGCGGCCTCGCCGATGGCGACGACGCCGCGGAGCCTCGGCGCCGCCTGGGCCAGCACCGTCAAGTCGAGACCCTTGTTACGGCCGCCGGCGATGAGCACGGCGTGGTCGAAGCCCTCCAGGGCGGCGAGCACGGCCCCGGGGGTGGTCGCCTTGGAGTCGTCGTAGTACCGCACCCCCTTAGCCTCGCCCACCAGCGCGACGCGATGGGGGAGCCCGGCGAACGACGCCAGCGCACGGCGGCAACCGTCCAGGTCGGCACCAACCGACAACGCCACCGCCGACGCGCACAGCGCGTTGGACACGTCGTGCGGCAGCGACCGACGAAGCTCCGCGATGCGCGCGATCTCGCCGCTCGGGCCGACGAGCGCCCCGGCTCGCACCGTGTAGTCGCCACCGCGCAGGCCGAAGGTCACGACCGAAGCGCCGCGGCGGCGCGGATCGTCGGTGGCGGCCATCACCACCGGGTCCTCAGCGTTCGCGACCGCGACGTCGCCGGAGCCGGCGTTGGCCCACAAGCGGGCTTTGGCCTCCCGGTAGGCGTCGAGCGAGCCGTGCCAGTCGATATGGTCGGGCGAGAAATTCAGCCAGGCGCCCACCGCCGGCCGGAACGTGTCGGTGAGCGCCAGCTGAAAGGACGACACCTCGGCGACGACGACTTCGGCGTCCGATGCGAGCGCGTCGACCAGGGGTGCGCCGATGTTGCCGGCGGCGATCGCCGTGCGTCCGGACTCCTCGAGCATGGCGTGCACCAGCGTGGTGACGGTCGTCTTGCCGTTGGTCCCGGTGACAGCCGCCACGGGGGCGCGGGCGCGTCGCCATGCGAGCTCGACTTCGCCCACCACACGGATGCCGCCACCGAGCGCGAAGACCGGGTGACGGGCGGGAATCCCCGGGCTCACCACGACTTCGTCGACGTCCTCGGCGAGCCTGCGCAGCTCTCTTGGGTCGGGACCGACGACGAACGCGATGCCCAACTCCGCAGCCGCCCGCCGGGTCCGCTCTCCCCCGTCGTCGTCGACCGCCACGACCTCGGTCCCCTCGGCGAGCAGGTGTCTCGCCACGGCGGTGCCGCTCACCCCGAGGCCGTAGACGAGGACCCGTCCACCGGACATCGCCGCCATGTCCGTCAGTGCAGCCCCGTGACCGAGAGGAAGTCCGCGTAGAAGATGCCGAGGCCCAGCGCGGCGAACAGGCCGGCCAGGATCCAGAACCGGACGATGACCGTGGTCTCGGGCCAGCCCACCAGCTCGAAGTGATGGTGCAGCGGCGCCATCCGGAACACGCGCCGACCGAAAACCCAGAAGCTCACGACCTGGACGAGCACGGACAGGGTGACGATGACGAACAGGCCGCCGATCACGGGTAGGAGCAGTTGCAGGTTCATCTGCAGGCACAGCGCGGCGAGCCCGGATCCGATGGCGAGGGACCCGGTGTCCCCCATGAAGATGCGCGCCGGCGCCGCGTTCCACCACAGGAACCCGAGGCACGCTCCCGCCAGGGCCACGGACGACAGAGCCAGGTCGAGTGCGGACGACACGTGGTACAGCGAGAAGTGGCGGAACTGCCAGTAGCCGATGATCGCCAGGCACGCGAAGCAGAACGTCGCCGAGCCTGACGCCAGGCCGTCGAGCCCGTCGGTGAGGTTGACGGCGTTGGCCGTGCCCACCATGACGAGGACGGCCCACAGAACCCACCCCACGGCCCCGAAATTGGGACCGAGCGTCCGAGTGAACGAAAGGTGCGTGTTGACCCCGGCCCAGTGCTCCGCGGCCAACGCGAAGGCGACCGCCAGCACGATCTGCGAGGCGAGCTTGGCGCGCTTGTTGAGCCCGAGGCTGCGGCGGTGGCGCACCTTGATCCAGTCGTCGAGGAGGCCGATGCCGCCGGCGCACACGATCACGAGCACGACGAGGACCCCGGCGCGACTGAACGCCACGTGCGTCCCCGCGTGGCAGATCAGATAGCCCACGACGGCCGCGAGCACCATGGCCAGGCCGCCCATCGTGGGCGTGCCCGCCTTGGCCAGATGCATGTACGGCCCGTCCTCGCGGATCTGCTGGCCGATCTTGCGACGGGTGAGCCACCGGATGAGAAGCGGCGTTCCCAGGGCGGCCGCCCACAGCGCGATGCCGCCGGACGTCATGAGGCTGATCACGGGCGATGCCTGCCCCGGTTCGCCGCGACCTCGGAGGCGACTTGAACCGCCACCAGGCGGTCGTCGAAGGGGATGCGGCGCCCGCCGACTTCGATCTCCTGCTCGTGGCCCTTGCCTGCGACGACCACGACGTCGCCCGCGTCCGCGCCGCCGAGGGCGAGCGCGATGGCCGCGGCGCGATCCGGCTCGACCAGGACCGAGGACCGATCGGCCATCCCCGCCAGGATCTCTTCGACGATCGCCCGGGGGTCTTCGCCGCGGGGATTGTCGGAGGTGACGACGACGACGTCGGCCTCCTCCGCGGCCACGGCGCCCATGAGCGGCCGCTTGGCGCGGTCGCGATCGCCGCCGCAGCCGAACACGCAGACGACGCGACGGCCGACCGCCAGTTCGCGCGCGCTCCGGAGCACGGCGCGCAACGCGTCGGGGCTGTGGGCGTAGTCGACGACCACCGTCGCCGGACCGGCCGCCGCCACCACCTCGAATCGACCGGGAACAGCCGCCACCGCGGCCAGGCCGGCGACGATGGCATCCACGTCGATCTCGAGCACCTCGGCCGTGGTGGCGGCCGCCAGCGCGTTGGCGACCTGGAACGAGCCGGTGAGCGCGAGCTCCACCCGCCGCCCACGCCAGGTGAAGAAGGTGGACCCGGGGCGCACCTCGACGTCGGACGCGTCGGCGGTGGTGTAGGCCACGCGCGGCACGCCCGCGCCGGCAAGGAGGCGTCGGCCCCACGGGTCGTCGCCGTTCACGATGCCGACCGCGGCGCGCGCCGGCTCGAACAGCGAAGCTTTCGCCGCGAAGTAGGACTCCATGTCGCCGTGGTAGTCGAGATGGTCGTGCGACAAGTTGGTGAACACCGCGGCGTCGAACCGGATGCCATCGACCCGCGCCTGGGTCAGCGCGTGCGACGACACCTCCATGGCGACGGCCCGGCGACCCTGGGCGCGCGCCTCGGCCAGGATCCGCTGCAGCACCGCGGACTCGGGCGTCGTGCGCGCGCCGTCGAGCGTGCCGATGACCGTGGTCGGACGCCCCGCCGCCTCGAGGACCGAAGCCAGGAGGTGGGTGACCGTGGTCTTTCCGTTCGTCCCGGTCACCCCGACAGTGGTGAGAGCGCGTGCGGGATGGCCGAACATCGCACCCGCGATGCGCGCCATCGACGCCCGGGCCGTGCCGGGCGTGACGACGACCTGGGGCACGTCGAGGGGAAGCGGGCGCTCGACCAACAGCGCCGCCGCCCCCCGCGCCACGGCTTCGGGCGCATAGTCGTGCCCGTCGCCGATGCGGCCCGGGAGGCAACAGAACAGCGCGCCCGGGCCTACCTGCCGGCTGTCGAATTCGATCGAGGAGATCTCGGTGTCGGAGGGGTCCCCACGCAGTTCGACGACCTCGACCTCCTCCAGCATCCGGTCCATGCGCACGATCGGGGACCCACCCGGGCCGTCACGGTCCTTCCGCGAGTTTCCCGGTGGAGGCAGCGATCGTAGTCGGAGGCGTCGTGGTGGTCGGCACTGAAGGGGTTGTGACCTGGGGATATGCCACCGGCTGAGGAGCCCCGCCCGTGGTGCCGCCTCCCGGTGAGCTGGGCACGCCGTAACGGTGGAGCGCGTACCGCATGATCTGCGAGAAGACCGGGGCCGCCACCACGCCGCCGAAGATGGGCGACGGCTGGTCGAGCACGACGATGGCGGAGAGGACCGGGTGCTCCGCCGGGGCGAAACCGCCGAACGTCGCCATGTACGCGCCAGGTTGGTAGCCGCCGTGCACCGAATCGGGGATCTGGGCGGTGCCGGTCTTGCCCGCCACGGTGTAGCCGGGCACGCCGGCGCTCACCGCCGTGCCGTCCTGCACCACCTGCTCCATCATCGTGGTGAGCTCCGATGCCACCACCGGCGACAGCGTGCGGTGGCTCGCGCTGGGGGCGGCCGCGTGCACGCTCCCGCTCGCGTCGACCGTGGCACGGACGAGGCGGGGAGCGACGAACGTCCCTCGCGTCGCCACCGTGTTGATCATGTCGAGGACCTGCTGCGCGGTGACGGCGTCGTCCTGGCCGATCGGGGTGGACCCGATGTCCGACACCGACCACGTGCTCGGGTCGTTCTTCACGAGGCCGGATGACTCCGCCGGGAACCCGAGCCCGCTGGCACGCCCGAAGCCGAGCGAGCTGATCTCGGCCGACAGCCGGCCCACGCCGAGCTGCTGGGCGATCTCGATGGTGCCGATGTTCGACGACTGGGCGAGGATCTGCGTGGCGGTGAGTCGTTCGGTGGGGTGGTTCTCGGCGTCGTGGAACACCCACCCGTCGATCGTGAGCGAGTTGGGCACCGTGAACACCTCGTTGGGCGAGATGATCCCGTCTTGGAGCGCGGCCGAGAAGGTCGCGACCTTGAACACCGACCCCGGTTCGTAGACCTGGGTCAGCGCCAGGTTCTGGGGCGCTTCCTCCACCACGGGCGGGGGCGGCGGCGGAGGCGTGGTCGTGGTGGTGGTGGCGCCGGGGGCCGCGGGGGCCGCGGGGGCCGCGGGGGCAGCCGGCGGCGGGCTCGTGCCCGGGGCGGTGACCAGGTTCGCCATTGCGAGGATGTCGCCGGTTCGGCTGTTCATGACAATGGCGATGCCGCTCTTGGCGTGTGATGCCAACAGCTCCTGCCCGAGGGATTGCTCGGTCACGTACTGCAGGGGGGCGTCGATGCTGAGCTCGATACCGGTGCCCGGGACCACACCCGAGCTCTGCGACCTGCCGGGGAGCGGCACGCCGTCCGGGGAGACCTCCTGCTTCGTGACCCCGTCGTGGCCGGCGAGCAGAGAATTGAATTGGTATTCGAGGCCGGCCTGACCCCACTCTTGCGATCCCACGGCGCCCAGGAGCGGGGCGGCCAGCTGGCCCGAGGGGTCGACGCGCAATGTGTCGGGGAGGAGTGTGATGCCGGGCAACGCGAGCGCCTTGATCTTGTTGGCCACCGAGTCGTCGACCTTGCGGGCGAGGTAGACGAAGCCCGAGTTCTCCGACATGTCGTGGCGCAGCTGCCCGATCGGAACGCCCAGGACGCCCGTCAACGCCGCGGCCTCGATGGCGGGCCGGTGGATCAGGTACGGGTCGGCCACCACTGTCGAGCGAGGCACCGACATGGCGAGCGGCGAGCCATTGCGGTCGTAGATCCCGCCCCGAACCGCCGACACGGTCACCTTCTGGGTGACCTCGCTCGTGCCGATGGCCGAGTACCGACCGCTCGACAGTGCCTGGACCCGGATGAGCTGCACGACGAGGGCGAGGAAGACGATGACGACGAGCACGCGCATGAAGCGCACGCGGCGAAGCGTGACCCCCGCAGTGACGGGCTGGACCGGACGCGGGGCGCGGACCGGGTGCCGCCGCGGCCGACGTTCGAAGCCGCGTGGACGGCTGCGAGTCGCGGACCGCCCCGTGGACCGAACACGTGGACGCCGCGGCACGACACCGCCGCGCCGCTCGTCCTGGCGCGCCCGGAGCGGGACCTGCTCCCGCCGCCGTGCGCCCGGCGTGGGCCTGACGCCTCGTCCCGAAGTGCGCCACGCTCCGGGCCGGGGCGGCGTTCTCACGGCGCTTTCGTGCCCGACGTCGCAGAAGCAGCTGGAACAGGGGCGCCGGAAGGAGACGACGCGGTGCTCGACGAACCGCCGGGGGCGGTGGTCGGCGGGGACACGAGGGGGATGTCGGCCACCTGGCTGGCGCCCTGCATGCCATGCCGTTGTGCGCCGGACACCACAGCACCCGGATTCGAGAACTGAGCCACCTTCAACTCCAGGTCGTGATGGTGGCCGACCTCGGCATTGAGCTGGAGCTGCAGCCGAGTGAGCCGTACCTGCCCCTGGGTGAGGTACGCGTCCGCGCCGACGACAGCCAGGAGGCTCCCGACGACGAACGCCACGCTCAACGCCACGGTGCGGCGCGCCGACGGGCGCGGCCGCCGCCGGCGCGGGGGCTGGACGACTCGGAGCGGTGGACGGGCTCGCTGCGGCGTGCGCGCCGGTGCCGGGGCGCGGCCTACCCCGAGCGGCGCGGTGGCGACGGGCATCAGACCCCGGCTCGTTCAAACGCGCGCAGCCGTGCGCTGTTCGCTCGCCGGTTGCGCGTCACTTCGTCAGGCGTCGGCCGCCGGGCCCCGCGGAAGACGAGCCGGCCGAGCGGCACCGCGCCGCACGCGCACGGCAGTCCGGGCGGGCAGGCACAGCCCCCCGTCGCCGCTTCGCCGAAGGCGGCCTTCACCACGCGGTCCTCACCGGAGTGGTACGACAGCGCGACGCAACGCCCGCCCGGAGCGAGCACGCCGATGGCCGCGGGGACGGTGGTGGCCAGCTGCTCGAGCTCCTCGTTCACCTCCACGCGCAGCGCCTGGAAGACACGGCGCGCCGGATGACCGCCTGATCGACGTGTCGCCGCCGGCAGCGCACCCCGCACGACGTCGGCGAGTTGCGCCGTCGTGCGCAGGGGACGGGCCGCGACCACCGCGCGGGCGATCCGCCGGGCGAACCGGCCTTCGCCGTGCGCGGCGAAAAGGCGCGCCATGTCCTGTTCGGGCATGGTGTTGACGACGTCGGCTGCCGTCGCCCCACCACTCGGGTCCATGCGCATGTCGAGCGGAGCGTCGGCGTGGTAGGAGAAGCCCCGCGACGCCTCGTCGAGCTGTGGCGAACTGACCCCGAGGTCGAGGAGCACGCCGCTCACCGTTCCCTCCGGTGCGCCCGACGCCGCGGCGAGCTCGACGAGCTGGTCGAATCGCGCGTGGCGAACGACGGCACGATCTCCGTACCGCTCCAGCCGTCGTGTTGCCTCGGCGACGGCGAGCGGGTCGCGGTCGATGCCGAGGACTCTGAGGTGTGAATGCGCGTCGAGGAGCGCGGCAGCGTGCCCGCCGGCGCCGACGGTGGCGTCGACGACGAGGCCCGGAGGGACCGGGGCGAACAGCGCCACGACCTCTCCCACCATGACCGGCTCGTGCTCGAACACCGGGAACATCCGCAGCCCCTCGACTGGCGGGATGCCGTCGGGAGGGTCGCTCCTGCGACTCGGTTGGAAGCGGGCGGAGGAGGAGTCTTCCACCGAACCAGCCGAGGGGCTGCGCATGCTCCTGGGGTCGTGCTTCGTGTCGTCTGTCTCCTTGCTGCCGGGGTGCGGCTCAATTGTCCGCCCCTTCGCTCAACCGCTCCTCTTCCGGCCCGACCCGCTCGAGCCAGCGACTCGGGTTCCACAGCTCGATGTGGTCGAAGAACCCCACCACCATGACGTCGGTCTCGAGTCCGGCGAACCCCCGCATGCGGGCCGGAACCACCAGGCGCCCCTGACGGTCGATCTCCAGCTCCTGGGTGACCGCGGCCCAGTAGCGGGCCGCGTTCCGGTCGCTCTTTCCCTGCTTGCCTCGCTCCCTCATCTGCTCCGCTTGGCGCTGGAACTCCTCCGGAGGCCACAGCGCCAGACACCCGTCGTCGAACTGGGTCAGGTACCCGCCGTGCTCGAAGGGAGGTCGGAACTTCGCCGGCAAGATCACCCTGCTCTTGCCGTCGAGCGTGTGCTCGAACGTCCCGAAGAACCCCTGCACCGAATCGAGCTCCCACGTCGCTCCCCCCGCACCGGGCGGGTCCTCCCCTTCACACCACTTCGCGCCACTCTACTCCCCTATCCCCCACTCGGTCAATCCCCGGCTCCATCGCCTTCCCCGGAGGAACACGGACGCACGTCGAAGACCCCGCCGCCCACGCGCTTTGACACCGAGCGGAAAATTCCGTTGTGGGACAAGGCGAATTCGCCCCGCGTCCCTGGGTCCGGGCGCCACCCGTCCCCGACACAGGAGGACCGCGGGCCGCCCGGATCCCGCGAAATGGTGTTCGCCCCCGGGCGCGAACGTTGGGGCCCGGGCTCGAGGAAACCCTCCACTGCGCTCCCCTCCCGGGCCCCACGGGCGCCCGAGCGCCCGCTCAGGAGACCCCGGACACCTCAGGGTGGCCAGGGCCGCCGCCGGGCAGCGCCCTGAGGAAGGCACGTTCGACGAGCGACAGCATGTACTCGTCGGCCGCCGCCCCGTCCGCGTCGGGCAGCACGGCGCGCAGGCCGACGGCGGCTCCGGCAAGGTCGTCGAGGGCACGCTGAGCCACGT
>DATGKD010000195.1:0-24169 GCA_035294855.1 Acidimicrobiales bacterium | reverse complement strand
ATGCGGCACGTGGCGACGAGCGACCGCAACGCATACGACCGCTGCTATTTCAACGCTCACGACCGAACCGGCGAGGTCTTCCTCGTCACCGGCCTGGGCGTGTACCCCAACCTCGGCGTCATCGACGCCTACGCAACGGTTCGCCGCGGCGACCAGCAGTTCACGACGCGGACGTCGGACGCCCTCGGCGACGACCGGATGCGGCAGCGCGTCGGCCCGTACCGGATCGAGGTGCTCGAGCCCCTCGAGCGCGTCCGGGTGGTGTGCGAGGCGGATGACCCCGGGGTGGCGTTCGACCTCACGTGGCAGGCGTCGTTCCCCGCGGTGGAGGAGCCCCCGCACGTCATGCGGCAGTCGGGCCGGATCATCCTGGACGCGGCGCGCTTCGCCCAGCTCGGCACGTGGTCGGGGTCCCTGCGGGCGGGTGGCGAAACGTTTCCCATCGAGCCCGGGCGCTGGGTCGGGACCCGGGACCGCTCGTGGGGCATCCGTCCGGTGGGCGAACCCGACCCGCCCGGCCGGGCGGCGGCGGAACCCGCCGAGGGTTTCGGATTCTGGTGGACCTACGCGCCGCTCAGGTTCGAGGAGTTCGCCCTGGTCGTCATCGCCCACGAGGACGGCGACGGCCACCGCACGCTCAGCGAGGCCGTGCGGGTGTGGCCGGCATCGACGGGGCGGCCTCCCGAGCAACTGGGATGGCCCGAGGTCGAGGTCCGCTACCGCCCGGGATCCCGCCATCCCGAGGGAGCGGCGCTCCATCTCCGCGCCCGGGGAGGAAAGCCCCTTACCGTCGAGGTCGACACGCTGGGCTTCGTCGCTCTCAATTGCGGACCGGGATACGGCGGCGACCCCGAATGGTCACACGGGCAGTGGCGGGGCCGGGGCTGGACCGAGACCGTGGTGACCGACATGAACGACCCGGCGGTGGCGGGTCGCGTGCCCTTCGGGGTGGTCGACCACGTCGCCCGCGCCGTGTGCGACGGCGCCGAGGGTTGGGGGATGTTCGAGCACGGCACGTTCGGACGCCACGAACCGTCGGGGTTCTCCGACTGGAGCGCGGTGGCCCCTGCGGTGTCGGAGACCGGCGGGTGACCGACCCCGACACGACCACTCGGCCCAAGGTCTCGAACCGCGATCGCGACGAGGTTCACCGACGTCTCGTCGCCTGGCTCGGGGGGAAGGTGCGGGAGCCGCAGATCTCCGAGCTGGTCGTGCCCGAGTCCAACGGCATGTCCAGCGAGACGCTTCTGTTCGAGGCGTCGTGGGCAGAGTCGGCGGCACGAGAGACAGGCCGGCCCCGCCCAGGCGCGCCGCGCGTCACCCAACGCTGCGCGGCGCGCCTCGCCCCCGACCCGGCGGCGGCCCCGGTCTTCCCGGTCTACGACCTCGAGCGCCAGTTCAACGTGATGCGCCTCGTCGGGGAACGCTCGCCGGTGCCCGTGCCCCGAACGTTGTGGCTCGAACTCGACCCGACGGCGATTGGCACGCCGTTCTTCGTGATGGAACGCGTCGACGGGGTGGTGCCCCCGGATGTCATGCCCTATCCGTTCGGTTCATGGCTGTCGGAGGCGTCCCGCACTGACCAGGAGCGATTGCAACGCGCCACGATCAAGGTGCTGACCGAGCTGCACGGCGCGGACGTGAGCGCCGACGACATCGCGTTTCTCGAACTCGATGCCCCGGGCGACACCGCGTTGGCGCGCCACGTGGCCGCACAGCGGGCCTATTACGAGTGGGTGGTCTCCGACGGCGCGCGCTCGCCTCTCATCGAGCAGGGCTTCGCCTGGCTGGAGGACCATTGGCCGCCCGAGGAGGGCGACCCGGCGATCAGCTGGGGTGACAGCCGGATCGGCAACATGATCTTCCGGGACTTCGAGCCCGTGGCGGTCCTCGACTGGGAGATGGCGGCGGTCGGCCCCCGCGAGATCGACCTCGGGTGGATGATCTACCTGCACCGGTTCCTGGACGACCTGGCGTTGCAGATCGGCCTTCCGGGAATGCGCCACTTCATGCGACTCGACGACGTCGTGGCGACCTACGAGGAGTACTCGGGCTACAAACCGCAGGACCTCGAGTTCTACACGTTCTACGCCGCGCTGCGCCACGCGGTGGTGATGAGCCGGGTGGCCCGTCGGCAGATCCTCTTCGGCGAGATCACGTTGCCCGACGATCCCGACGACATGATCATGCACCGCGCCACCCTCGAGCAGATGCTGGCCGGCACGTACTGGGCCGGGATCTGACGGCGCAGGACACCCGAACCGCAGCCGTGACCAATCCGATCGGCCCGCTCGTCGCCGCGGACGAGGGCCTGTGCCACCAGATCCCGGACACGTTCGCGGTCGTGGGGACGAGCGACTTGTCGTGGACGGAGAAGATCTGCGCCATGGCCGCCGCCAAGGACGGCCGCATCCAACTCGGCTTCGGGCTCGGCAAGTACACCAATCGCAACGTCATGGACGGCTACGGCGGCGTCTCGGTGGGCGTCGAGCAACGGACGGTGCGAGCGAGCCGACGTCTCGCCTCCGACCCCGAGTCGTGTGCGGTGGGCCCCCTCCGCTACGAGGTGCTCGAGCCGCTACGCGCCATCCGGTTCGTCCTGGAACCGAATGCCGCCCAGCCCGTTTCGTTCGAATGGACGTTCGAGGCCATCGTCCCTCCCTCGGTCGAGGACCGCACCCACATGCGCCACGGCTACCGCGTCAGCTCCGACCTCGTCCGCTACCACCAGATCGGTGTGGCCTCGGGGTGGGTCGAGGTCGACGGTACGCGCACCGAGCTCGCGCCCGACGCGTGGGTGTCCACCCGCGACCACTCGTGGGGCGTGCGCTACGAGGTGGGCCTCCCCCCGACCGACCTGGAGCCGCGCGACCCGTTCGCGGGCTTGTCGTTCCGCATGATCTGGTCGCCGATCGCTATGGAGCGGCCCGACGGCTCGCGCTACGGGCTCTTCCTCCACTACCAGATGGTCACGGCACCGGGCTTCGTGCACAAGCACGTCGTCATGGGCGGGGTCGAGCACCCCGACGGCCGCGTCGAGCGCTTCGTCGACATCGAGCCCGATCTCCGCTTCGACACGGCCAACCGTCGCCTCCTGGGGGGACGCCTGGGCGCCACCACCGCAGACGGCGTCACTCGCACGCTCACCATGGAGGCGGTGTCGGACACCGGGTTCCATCTCGGAGCCGGCCTGTACTTCGGATTCGACGGCCACCATCACGGCGAGTGGCGCGGTGAGCTGTCGGTCGACGGCGAGCACATCGCCGACTGCACCGAGCCCGTCACCGCCCGGCGGCTGCACCAGCTGCGCGACACGGTCGTCCACGTCACCGACGTGACCGGTGGCGGCGAGGGTTGGGGGAACTGCCAACCGATCATCACCGGCGGCGACCCCGCCCTCGGCCTGTCGGCCGACGACAGCTTCATCTGAGCTTCGTCGGATCGCCCGCGCCATCATGCCCGGCATGGAGATCCGAGAGCTGGCCCCTCACGACACCGGTCTCGCGTACGAGGCGATGCGGGAGCTGCGCCCGCAGCTCGCCGACGAAGCCTCGTTCGTCGCCGCCGTGGAGCGGATGCGACCCATGGGCTACCGACTCGTCGTCTCGATGGACGGGGCCGGCAGGAGGCGAGCCGTGGCGGCGATGGGGATGCGCCGCGGCGAGAACCTGTCGCTCGGAGACCACGTCTACGTCGACGACCTCGTCACCCTGCCGGCATATCGGGGCCAGGGTCACGGGCGCGCGCTCCTCGACTGGGCGCGCGCCGAGGCGGAACGCGCCGGATGCGCACACCTCCACCTGGACTCGGCCACGCACCGCCATGCCGCCCATCGCCTCTACTTGCGCTGGGGCTTGGACATCACCGCGTTCCATTTCGTGGCGTCGATCACACGCGTGGGCTCCCCGAAGTCACCGCGACCCGGCCCGTAGACTTTGGACGTGGGGAACCACCGAGCGCACCCGAGCCGGGTGACCAGGTCCGCAGGATTGGCCGCCGCGGTCCTTTGGGCCGTGTCGGCCGGATGCGCATCGAAGCCCGGCGGCGGTGCAGCCGCCCGCGCGGCGGCCTCGAACCGGCACGTCGGCACGACGCCGGTGCCCGCGGCCACCACCACGACGGTGTGCGCCCTGAACGGCGCCTCGGGCACCTCTCAGTCGGTGCCGATCGACAACGTCTGCTCGTCGACGGGCGCCCCGCACTTCGACACGCCTCAGGCCGCGATGGCCTACCTGGCCGATGCGTGGAACGGCCACGACGTGCAGGAGATCGACTACGTCACCGATCCCGCCGGGCGTGCCCAGATGGACTCCATGGCCGCCCAGATGCCGCACCTCACGTTCAAGTCCTGCACGCAGAACCCGGCCGGGGACGACACGTGCTACTTCACTCACGACATCGTCCCGTCGACGTCGCCGACGACCTATCCCGATCCCGGGGGCTATCCAGCCGGCGAAGCTGTCTTCACGGTGGCGCCCGCCGAACAGCCCGGCTGGTACCTCACCAACGTCATTCACTGCGGTTGACGCGGCACTGCGGTGCCACGCGGCGACTCAGCCGCGGCGCAGCGACCTGCCGAGGATCGCCTGGTGCCCGCTTACGTCTTCCGACTTCATGCTCCTCGGCCGAACTTCGCCCTCGACATGACCGAAGAGGAGCGGGAGGTCATGACGCGGCACGCGGCGCACTGGCAGCCCCTCGTCGACACGGGTCAGATGGTGGTGTTCGCGCCGGTGCTGGACGGCACGGGCTCGTGGGGTCTCGGCGTGGTCGAAGCTGATGACGAGGACGAGCTACGAGCGTTCGCGGCCCGGGATCCGGTGGTGACCACGGGGACCGCCACCATCGAGGTGGGGAAGATGCTCGCTGGGTTCGTGCGAGGCCGTCGGCCGCCTTCCCCCTGAGCCGGTGGCCTCAGCGGTCCTGTCCGACCGCCCGATGGAAGGTGAGTTCGAAGCCGATGGGCCGGAACCCGATCCGGGCGTAGAGCTCCTTGGGCCAGTCGTTGTCGTCGGCGATGATGAACGTGACGTCGCTCGGGGACCGTCGCGCCAACTCGGTGGCATGGGTGACCAACGCCCGCGCCGCGCCCTGCCCGCGTGCCTCGGCGACCGTGTACACGTCCTCCACCCACGACATCCGACCGTGCGCCCGTAGCTTCGTGATCGCCACGGGGTTCCCGTCGCGGTCGAGCACGCCGAGGCGTTGCTCCTGCCAGAGCCGTCCTTCCCCGCGGTTGTACTCGTCGAGCTGGTCGAGCGCGTCCTCGCCGACCCCCGGATGGTCCTCGGACGCCCATCGGCGCACGAGCGACAGCATCTGGTCTTCGCTCAGCTCGGTCACCCGGGAGGTGTCGACGACGCGGTCGGGCGGGTCCGTCAACGACATCAGCACCTCGCGATCGACCTGCCACCCGGCGCGGGAGAAATCGTCGGCGATTTCGGCCGCCTCCGGCATGTCGTCCACGACGATGTGCCGGTACGGCAGCTCCGCCTGGTGCTCGTCGGCCAGGGCGACCACGTCGGGGGCGCTCGCCGGCGCGGTGATCCTGATCTGGTTCAACGACCACACGAGGGGTAGGGCCGGTGTGCGGAAACTCCAGCCCGGACCGATCGGACTCATGTCCCCGGCGAGGGTCGCGAGCGTCCAGAGCAGCTCACCTCGGACGAGCTCGAGGTCCTGCGCTCGGGCGCGGACGCTGTCGCGGGGGCTCTTCACGCGTCGCCGTGGGGGGTCGTCACATCGACAGGGTGCGCACGGGGTCGCTGCCGTCCCAGGTGGCCGCGGCGTCCCGGACGTGGTCGAAGAACGCCTGGAAGCCGGCCGACTCGACGAGCTCCCCCATCGGGCCGCCGTCGGCGTCGGGCTCGAAGTAGCAGAACCGCTGGGTCTCGGTCATGCCTCGTCCCTGGAAGACCACCCGACGCCCCCGGTCCTCCAGGGCGCGGAGCGCTCCGTCGTAGTCGGTCGTGAAGCGGGCGACATGGTGCAACCCGCGGCCGTGCGACAAGCGGAAGTCGCGGTACGGGGACGGCTCGTCGTCGAGGGGCTGGATCAGCTCCACCTGCATGGGCCCGGAATAGCTCAGCGCGACCGCCATGCGCGCCCCCGTGGGCTCGCCGCGGTACCGCAGGTCGTTCACCGGCGGGTTGGGCAGGTAGAAGAACGGCCCGACGTCGAGCTCGTGGACCCAGTGCTCCATGGCAGCTGCGATGTCGTCGACGACGAACCCGAGTTGCGCGATCGAAGCGCTGTCGGCGGCGTCATCCATGTGGGCGGCCTCCCTCCCCGTGCCCGGAACCCCCGCGCCGGGCCTCACTACAGTGGCACGGCGACGGCTCGAGCTCCGGAGGGACACCGATGTCGGACAGCCCAGTGCAGGCGACCGTGCACGTGAGCGGCTACAGCCATGTCGCCATCGCCGTCGACGACCTCGGCGCGGCCAAGGACTTCTACGGTGGGATCCTCGGGTTCGAGCAGCTGCCCCGGCCCGACTTCGGGTTCCCGGGCATGTGGTTCGCGGTCGGCGACCACCAGCTGCATCTCGTCGAGACCGACGAATTGCCCACGCCCGGGAAGGGCTTTCCGCACTACGCCCTGTACGTACCGACCGAGCGCTACGAGGAGACCGTGCACGCTTTGCGCGCGGCCGGGGTCGGCTTCCTGGGCGAGCCCACGTCGCGCCATGACCCGGACATGACGGTGTGGCAGGCCTTCGTGACGGACCCCGCCGGCAACGTCATCGAGCTCACGAACCTCGGGCCGCGCTGAGGCGCTCAGGCCATGGCGACGACGGGCGCGTTCAGCAGGTCGTTCGCCGTCGAGCCATGGAAGTTCGCCCCGCCGAAGGCGAACACCCCCCCGTCGGAGGCCACGAACCAGTAGCCTCCGCCTCCCGGAAGCAGGCGCATGCCCACGACCGGCGCGTTCAGACGCTGGCCGCCCACCGACCCGTAGAACGGGGCGCCGAACGAGAAGACGCCACCGTCGGAGGCGACCTCCCAGTAGCCGCCTCCCGGCGCGGCCGCGGCCCCGACAACCGGGGCGTTGAGGTGCGTGCCGCCCATGGAACCGCGGAAGGGCGCATCGCCGAACGCGAACACCCCCCCGTCGGAGCCCACCAGCCAGTACCCGCCCCCGTCGCCGGTCGGTGCCATGCCGACGACGGGCGCGTCGAGGCGCATGCCGCCCATCGAGCCATGGAACGCGGCGTCGCCGAAGGCGAAGACGCCGCCGTCGGAGGCCACGAGCCAGTAGCCGCCCCCGTCGGGGGTCGCCGCCATGCCGACGATGGGCGCGTTGAGGCGCGTGCCGCCCATCGAGCCACGGAACGCGGCGTCGCCGAAGGCGAAGAGGCCGCCGTCGGAGGCCACTTCCCAGTAGCCGTTCTCCGACGCGGTGTCGGTCGCTCCCACGACCGGCGCGTTGAGGCGCGTGCCACCCATCGAACCCTCGAAGGGTGCGTTGCCGAAGGCGAACACGCCGCCGTCGGACGCAACGAGCCGGTATCCCGGGCCGGGCGCGTCGAGCACTCGCGCCTGTCCCGAATTGGGGTCGGCCATGAGCGACGACTCGTCGACCGCCTCGAATGCGCTTGCGGGGATGCTCTTCAACTCGTCGACGAGCGAAAGGGGCCAGTTCGGATCGGCGGTGCCGCCGAAGTACCAGTTGCTGCCGTTGTCGGCCAGGATGAGCCCGTAGTGCTGCATGGCCCGCAGCACCACCTGGGCCGGTTGTGAGAACCGCGAGATGTCGAAGCTCATCTTGAGCCGGAAGCGCGCCCCCATGGGCGGGAGGTTGGGGTCGCTCGCGGCGCCGGCCTCGTGGCGCGCCGGCCACAGGTAGCTCGTGTCGGTGGTCTGGGCGGTCATCCGGATGGCGTGGGTGATCTGGCCCGACCGCACCTCGTCGTAGCGCAGCAGGCCGGGCATGATCGGCAGCCCGGCAGCGTCCGCCGAGGTCCACCCCGCAGGACGCAGCGCGTTCGAACGAAGGTTCCAGATCGCACCCGAGCCCGCCGTCGAGGTCGACGGGCCGTTGTAATACGCGTCGTACAGCTCGTAGAGGGTGCACGTGGACGGGTCGACCATGATGGCGTGGCGGTCCCCGCTCGCACCCGCGCCACCTTCGATGGGTGTGTCCGAACCGAACGGGTACGGGCCCGCGTCGCTCTCGGACGCGTACTGGAACTGCAGGTTGATGTACTGGTGGCCCGGGGGGACCACCGTGTAGGGCATGCCGTAGGGATTCGACGGATCGCCGGAAGGCCCGAAGTCAGGGTGCAGGTTGGAGGTCGACGCCGACATCGAGGACAGCCACGCGGGGCTGTAGCGCTCGACCGGCAGCGTCGAGATGTCGGTGTTCCAGATGTTGTCGGCCGGGAACATGGGGCAGGTCCCCGCCCCGGGCACCGGCGTCCCCGCCCTCGCCGCCGTCGACCGCACACCGACGACGCCTCCACTCGTCCCGAGGACGAGCGCCGTGGCGAACAGGGCCGACACCCGGACGAACGCGCCCCGCCCGGTCACGCGACGGGCGCGCCGCGACGACCTCCTCCTCACCTTCTGGTCATCGGCCGCCGCCAACCGGGACCTGAGCGGAACCGCCGGTCGGAGCCGGGGAGGACAGGCCGGTCCGGTGCGGCTACAAGCCGATGGCCACCAGCGATCCGGCGGCGGAGGGGATGTAGACGACGCCGTCGAAAACCGTGCACTCCCCCTGGATCTGGCTGACGCCCGTGTACCTGAAGAGGGTGGCCCCGGTGGAGGCGTCGAGGAACTGGACACCGCTTCCTAGCGTGCCCTCGATCACGAGCCCCGGCACGACCGTGATGCTCGCGAACATGTGGTTCGACTCACAGCTCCTCCACACGAATGCGCCGGTCGCCGGGTCGAGCGCGTCGATGCTGCCGGTGCAGTTGGTCCCGTTGATGGACACGTTCCCACCGCCCACGTACAGCGTCGACCCGTCCCACGCCGCCGAGACGATCGACCCCACCGCGGGGTCCCCGTTGCCGCTGCCGGTGGTGATCCTCGTCTGCCAGACCGGTCCCTGACCCAGGTTCGAGCGGTCGAAGGCGTAGAAGACGCCGTTCTTGTTGGCCACGCCGACCAGCGACGTGGCGTGGCCGTTGACGGTGGCGGTGAACAACGTCGGGGTGGCGATGAAGTCGGCGTCGCCGCCCTGCTGGGCCCCGGGCACGGTCCAGCTGGACATCACGCTCAGGTTCGAGGCGTCGAGCTTGATGATCGACGGCGCCAGCCCGCCACAGGTGGGGTTGCCGGTGTCGATGTAGATGCTTCCGTCGCCGGTGTCCACGGTCGGCGAGCCCGAGATGCCCCCGCCCGGGCAATTCGCCGGCACGGTGTCGTATGTGTCGGTGATCGTCCCGGTGGCGGCGTCGAGCTGGACGAGCCTGCCCTGCACCAGCGGGCAGTCACCGTACGAAGCGACGCCGATGTAGACGGCGCCGTTGTAGAGAGCGGAGGAGTCCCAGAGGAAGTTGTCGGGCGACGTGCCGAGACGGGTCTGCCAGATGACCGCGCCGGTGAGGGCGTTCAGGGCGTAGAAGACGGCGTTCCCACCCCCCACGTACATGACGGGAGTGCCGCCCAACGTGGACAGCGTCGGCGTGCTGCTCGGCCCGGCTTCGGACGGTTGGCAGTTGTCGCTCGCCGGGGGCGTGGTCGTCCCGATGTTCGTGGTCCAGACGTCCTGGCCACTCAGGTCGGTGGCGTGCTCGGTGCCTGTCCAATCGGACCAGTACACGAGGTCGTTGGCCACGATGGGCTGCGCGAACGTCGACACTCCGCCCCCGGCCGTCCACCGCTGTCGGAGGTTCGCCACGTTCGAGGTGGTGAGCACGGTCTCGTTCGGGTAGAAGCCGCTGCGGCCGATATCGCCGCGGAAGGTCCCGTCGATGGCAGTACCGGAGTAGGAGAACCGGTCCGCCGGGACGGTGACGCTCGTGCCGGCCGACGTCGTCACGGTGACGTCCACGGATCCCGACCCCGACGGCGAGACGGCGGTGATCGTGGTGGCGTTCTTCACGACGAACGTGGCCGACGCCGAGCCGAAGTGCACCGCGGTCGCGCCCGACAGATGCGTACCGGTCACGGTCACCGATGTCCCGCCTTCTGCGGGGCCGCCGGTCGGGCTCAGCCGGCTGACCGTGGGAGCGTTCACCCCGCCGCCTCCACCTCCGCCGCTCGGTGGGCCGTTCGGCGACGCCGCCATCGCCACCACCGGCGCGTTCAGGGGCTTGCCGCCCATGGAGCCGAAGAACGGTGCGTTGAACGAGAACAGGCCGCCGTCGGAGGCCACCTCCCAGTAGCCGGCCGACGCCGAGGCGGCGGCTGGGCGGGCCTGGGCCGCGGCGGCGCCCGCGGGGGCACCCACCACGCCGACGATCCCGACCGATGCGGCGCACGCGGCGATCCCCGCCACGACACGCCGGGGCCCTCGTCGCCGTGCCCGTCCCGCCGTCGTCGTCGCCCGCAGGCAACTGTGGTGTCCCACCGCGCTCCCCCCGGCCGGACGGAGCCCGTGGCCCCGCCGGCGCGCGTCGTCCGTCCGATGACGACGGTCCCGGCATGCTGTGCCGATCGTCCCCGGAGGGTCAATCGATTTGACCGACTGTTGACCCCGTTGACCAAGAGATGGGCAGGCCAGGGACGGCGGCGCCCCCGGCGGCCGGGTCGAGTCGGCCGCCGGCGGCGGGCGTGATCAACGCGTCGGCGGCGTCAACCCGGTGTAGTCACCGATCACCTTGGCGTCGTAGGGGCCGTTGAGGCCCTGCTGGGTCGACGTGGTGCCGAACCCCGGGGCGTTTAGGTGGCCGAGCTGACGGACGATGTCGCCGTCCCGAGTCACCTCGATCACCCGGTGGTTGTACTGGTCGCTGATCAAGGTGTCGCCGTCTGCGAGCCGGACTCCCCTCGTCGGGAGGGGATTGGCGTTGCTCCCCGCTTGGGTGTTCGTGACGTACTGCCACACGAAGGCGTGGTGGCGGTCTACTTCGACGATCCGAGCGTTGTTCGAGTCGGTGATCAGCGTGTGCCCGTTGGGCAGACGGCTGGCGAATGCCACGCCACTCAACGCGACACCGTGGATCACACCCGTCCAGGTGTCCACGATCGTCCCGCCCACTCCGGTCGACCGGTTGGGTACGACTTCGATGGCCCGGTTGTCGTTCTCGTCGGCGATGAGCACGTGCCCATTGGGCAGCAGCTCCGCGCTGTTGGGGTTGTTGAGCTGGTTCGCTTCGGGGTCAGCCGGGTTGGCGGCAACGCCGGTCGTGCCGTACTGCCACACGATGGTGCCCCCGACACCTGTCTTGGACGGCTTCACCTCGATGATCCGCTCGTTGGACTGGTCGGTGATGAGGACGTCGCCGTTCGGCAAGAAGGTGTCCTGCACCGGCACACTCAGTTCGTTCGGACCAGAGCCCGTCACGCCGAACTGCCCGTACCGCCAGACGATCTTGCCGTCCTCGTTGACGAGCAGGACGCGGTTGTCCGTGCAACTGAACCCTGGGTGCAGGACGTCTGCGCCCAGGGGGACGCCGGTCCCGGCCATGAGGGTCAGCTTCCCGACCCGCTGGGTGTCGTTCGTGCCGACGATCGAGCTCGCGTCGCACATGTTGGGCCCCCGCCCGAAGTGCCAGACGATCTGGCCCTTCGGCGTCACCTCGATCACTCGGCCGTTGGACTGGTCGGCGATGAGGACGTTGCCGGGCGAGTTGAACCCCCGGGCGTTCGCCGCCGACGCCGCGGCGGGAACGACGACGGCCGCCCCCGCCACGGCCAGCACGGTCAGTGCCGCACCGAGGCCGGCGCGCGCCATCCCTACCCCACCTCGTTCCATGGTCCCCTCCTTCGCCCGGAGCGATTGCCCCGCTTCGGCGCGGAGCCATCTCCGACCCGCCTACGGACGTCGAGACCCTTTCGTTCAATGGGGAGCGGTGGATCCATGGACGCCAGGAGGAAAAGGACCCTGAAGGTCCAGGTCCGGGGGGCCGACTCCTGCCGGGGGACCAAGGGGCCGAGACTCTTTCAGGGCTGCCGGGGCGCCGCCGGGGATTCGAGGGGACCCTCACACCGGCCGCGTGCCGCGATTGACGAACGTTGCCGGGGGGCAGTGATCGGTGGCGACCGGGGCCGGCGGCGACCAGGACGACCCCTCCGAGCGACCAAGACGACTTCCCCATGGGCCACGACGACCAGCCATGACCCGACGATCGCCACGCGCCCGGCGCGCCTGCCGGCTCTCGCCCATCCACCTCGTGACCACCCACGCGGGCGGGCCCATGCTCGTCCCTGGTCTCACGCTCCACGCGCAGTCCGACGGCCTCACCGTGATCAGCCCCACCGGGTGGGTCGTGCGCGCCGCCCCATGGGCCGAGGTGCACGCCGTCGTGCCCGGGGCGAGCGTCCAGGAGCCCAACGGCACGCTGCGCCGTCTCCTCGACGTCCGCATCGGCGAGCGGCGGCACCGTTTCCTGGCGCCCGCTGCCGCCGTCGCGCCATTCGTGCGCGAGGTGGCGTCATTGCGCGACGACAGTCGCCCGCACCGAAGCCTCGGGATCCGCATGGTCTCGAGCTTGGGGCTGCGCCCCCGGCACGCGCCGCGCCGGTGGCTGCGTATCTCGCCGACCACCGCCTGCCTCACCGCACTCGCACTCGTGCTGGGCGGTGCCACCCTCGGTTCGCTCACCACCGGCGGCGCGTTGGCGGTGAACGGCGCCGCGTCGGGCACGCACCGCGCCGGGCTCCAGTCGTCGATCATGGGCCGCATGGCGAACGCCGAACGCGCCATGCACACCTTGACGCTGCCGGCGGCGAGCGCGCCGCCGGCGCCCGCGCCGCCTTCGTTGGCCGGCGCCCCGCCCTTGCGGCCGCACGAGATCTTCGGGTTCGCGCCGTATTGGACGCTCCCCGACTCACCGCACTTCGACGTGGCCGGCCTGACGACGCTCGCCTACTTCAGCGTCGACGCCAACGCCGACGGCACCGTCGACGAGCACGGTCCAGGCTGGGTCGGCTACCAGAGCCAGGCCCTCGCCGACCTCGTCACGCGTGCCCATCAGGCGTCGGATCGCGTGGTGCTCACCGTGACCTCCTTCGACCAGCCCACGCTCGACGAGCTCACCGCCGACCCGGCCGCTCCCGGCCGCCTGTCAGCCGCGCTCACCGCGCTCGTCAGCGCCAAGAACCTGGACGGCGTGAACCTCGACTTCGAGGGCAACGGGCCGAAGGACCAGGCCGGCCTCGACCGCCTCGTGGCGCAGGTGTCGGGGGCGCTGCACCAGCACGACCCGCACTGGCAGGTGACGATGGACACCTACGCGTCGTCCGCCGGGGACCGCACCGGCTTCTACGACATCGCGGGGCTCGCGCCGAGCGTCGACGGCTTCTTCGTCATGGCGTACGACATGGACGACCCCTCCACGCCGTCTTCCAACGCGCCGCTCACCGGGGCGCGCTTCAACGACCTCGACGCGGTGCAGCAGTACACGGCGGTGGTGGACCCGGCCAAGGTCATTCTCGGGGTGCCGTACTACGGATACGACTGGCCGACCGCGGGCCCCGGCCAAGGCGATCCCGCCACCGGGCCGCCGACGCCGATGAGCGACGCGCAGATCGCCCAGATGGGCGGCCCGCGCGTCTACTGGGACCCCACGACGGCGACCGCCTGGACGTCGTACCTGCAGGGGGCCCAGTGGCACCAGGTGTGGTTCGACGACGCGACGTCACTCGCCCTGAAAGCCCGGCTGGCCGCCAACGACCACCTGGGCGGCCTGGGCATCTGGGCGCTGGGCATGGAAGGCAGCAACCCGGCTCTGCTCGCGGGGCTGCTCGGCAACGCGCCGCCGCTGAAGGACCTGCCCGGGCCCGGTCCGACGGTCCCTCCGACCGCCACGACCACCACGACGGTTCCTCCGGGGCCGCCCTTCCACTACCTGGGCGCATGGAACGGCGCCACGTACGGGCTCGTCGCCATCGACCCGGCCAAGGTGCCGGGCGCCGGCTTGGGCGCGCCAGCCGGACAACTGAGCGCGTTCTCGACCGACGACCCGGTGCGCGCCTGCCTGGCGTCCGGCTCCCCGCTGCGCGTCAGCGCGCTGAACGGCTCCCCCGGGACCTACGTCGTGACGGCGTCACCGCCGGCGGACTGCACGCTCGCCACGTGGGAGTTCACCGTTCCCGCGCCCACCCCAACGACGAGCCCGCCGACGACGGGGCCGCCGACGTCCACCACGACCACCACCGGCGCCTCACCGACCTCCACCACGACGACCACGTCCCCCACCACGACCACGACGGGCTGAGGGAGTGGCCACGGCGACGCGTCTCACACGATGCGCGTGTCGTGGCCTTCCCAGTAGCGCTCCTTCAGCACGCGCTTGTAGAGCTTGCCGTTCGGATCGCGCGGGAGCTCGGCCACGAAGTCGACTGTGCGCGGGCACTTGTAGGTGGCGAGGTGCTCGCGGCAGAAGGCGATGAGCTCGGTGGCCAGCGCGTCGCCGGCGGCATCCGGGTCGACGGGCTGCACGACCGCCTTCACCGCCTCCCCCATGTCGGGGTCGGGCACGCCCACGACGGCCACGTCGGCGACGGCCGGATGCGAGGACAGGACGTTTTCTGTTTCCTGCGGATAGATGTTGACGCCCCCGGCGATGATCATGTGCGCTTGCCGGTCGGTGAGGTACAGGTAGCCGTCGGCGTCGACGCGTCCCACGTCGCCGAGCGTCCGCCAGCCGCGCGCGTTCGTCACCGACGCCGTCTTGTCGGGGTCGTTGTGGTATTCGAACGGCCGCCCGCCTTCGAAGTAGACGGTGCCCTCCTCGCCGACAGCCACCTCCTCGCCGTCAGGGCCGACGATGTGCACGGGGTTGAGCGGACGTCCCACCGAGCCCGGATGCGCCAGCCATTCCGGCGCCGTGATCCATGTCGAGCCGATGTCCTCTGTGCCCGCGTAGTACTCGTGGATGATGGGGCCCCACCAATCGAGCATGCGTTTCTTGACCGCCGGCGGGCACGGCGCGGCGGCGTGCACCACGTACCGCAGGCTCGACAGGTCGTAGCGGGTGCGCACGTCGTCCGGCAGCTGCAGGATGCGGGCGAACATCGTCGGCACGAACTGCGCGTGCGTGACGCGGTGGCGCTCGATGAGCTCGAGACATCTCTGCGCGTCGAAGTGCTCCATCACCACGACGGTCGCGCCCAGGCGGAGCATGGACGTGCAGTAGACGAGCGGCGCCGAGTGGTACAGGGGGGCCGGCGACAGGTAGACCGCGCCCGGGCCGGCGCCGGAGGCGCTCATGCCCTTGGCGATCTGCACGGGCGCGGCCGTCCGGTCGCCCAGCGCGGTGGCGGGGAGCGCCTTGCGGACGCCCTTGGGGCGCCCCGTCGTGCCGGAGGAGTAGAGCATCTCCCGGCCTTCTTGTTCGTCGGGCACCGGCTCGGGGAGGAACGCCGCCACGGCGTGCTCGTACGGCTCGAATCCCGGTAGCGCGCCACCGACGGCAAGCCGCAGACCGATGCGGGACAGGTCCAACCCGTCGACGGCCTCGGCCACCGCCGGCGACGCGACGAGTGCGGTGGCGCCGCAGTCGTCCAGGATGTACTGCACCTCCGCGCTCCTCAGGTGGCTGTTGAGCGCCGTGTAGTACAGCCCTGAGCGTTGGGCGGCCCACGCCACCTCGAGATAGGTGGCGTTGTTCTCCATGAGGATGGCGACGTGGTCGCCGGTGTGCAGCCCGTAGTGGCGCAGCAGCTGCGCGAGGCGGTTGGTGCCGTCCTCGAGCTCGCCGTACGACACCACGGCCCCCGATCCCATGACGATGGCCGGCGCATCGGGTCGGCGCGTGGCCCACGTGCGCAACGTGAGGACGGGCTCGCCTGCACCGGCCTGCTCGACGGCGGACCCGCTCATGCCGGTTCCATGCCGTGGCGCTGCATGAGCGCGAGCTCGGCGTCACGGTCCGGCGGCGAGGGCGACGACCACAGCTGCTCGAGGTCCTCGAAGTACTTGTCGAGGGCAGGGGCGTGCAGGACGAGCAGCCGCGCCGGGGCGGCAGAGGTGTTGCCGAAGGTGTGCGCGTCTCCAGCCGGCACGAGCACGAACGTCCCGGGGCCGCCTTCTGTGACCTCGTCGGCCACGTGGAATTCCACCGCGCCGTCGAGGACGACGTATGCCTCGACGTTGCCCGTGTGGCGGTGGGGCGGCGGCATCCGGCCGCCCGGGGGAAGCGTCCGCTCCATGAGCGACAACCGGCCGTCCGTCGTCGCCGCGGTGGCTTTGAACCACATCTCACTGCCGCGCGCCTCGCGCCGGAGCCCCTCGCCGCTCGCCAAACGCAGCACGTCGCACCACCTCCACGAGCCCGCCCGGCTCGGGCGAGGCTGCCTCGGACCGCCAGCCAACCTAGGCGGCGTGGTGCACCCGGCGATGTCTGGGCCGGTGCCCCCGGTGCGACGCGGGCGAAGGTGCCCCCCCGTGTGCGGGCACGGCGGGTAGTGCTCCCAGCGACGAGAGCGGCCGAAGGAACAGAAGACGCGCGTTCGGATAGCCGACTGCGCCGGGGAGCCACCCGTGGAACGCCAGCCATCCGTTGCCGCTCGTGTCCATGAACACCGACGCCCCGCCGGGACCCTCGAGGTCGGCCTGCGACGCGTACACGGGGCCTGACGACGGCTTCGTGCAAGGCCCGAGCGGACCGGAGCACACGGCCACGCCGATGGCGTAGGAGGCGGTGTTCCAGTTGTTGGCCGAGTAGAACAGCTCGTAGCCACCGGGGACGCTCCACATGAACGGGCCCTCCACGACCGCCCCCTCCCACGATTGGGTCGGGCGGAGCAACACGACCGGCGTCGTGCCGCGCGCGAACGCGGTCCCCGACGCCGCGAGCGCCTGCGCCCAGATCGTCGCGGGCTGACCCGAGCCGCCGATCGACTTCCACACGAGGTATTGCTTGCCGCCCGGCCCCGTGTACGGCGCGGGATCGATGGACCCGCCGAGGGCACTCTGGCACACGAGCGGTGCGCTCGTTGCGTCCGTGAACGGGCCCTGGGGTCTGGTGGCGGTGGCCACCGAGATGCATTGCCGGGCACCGGGCGCGGACGCGTCCAGCGCGGTGTAGTAGAGGAGGAAGCGACCTGCCCGGTGCGCCACGCCGGGCGCCCACGTCGAACCGGGCGACGCCCACGACGCCAGCCTCGGAAGCGCGTCCCCGACCGTCGTCCAGTGCGCCAGGTCCGCCGACTGGATGATCTGGATGTTCCCGCCGGCTGCGTTCGTGCCGTACGCGAAGTACGTGCCACCCGCGTCGATGACGTCGGGGTCGGGGAAGTCGAAGGGGTAGACGGGCCCGCCGGGCCCGCCGCTCTGCAGGTTCTGGCACGACGGGGCCACCTGGCCGATGGCGGCGATCGCCTGCTGGTGCTGCCCCGCTTGGAGATCGGCCTCGGCCTGCTGCACGCCGGACACGCACGTGCCGAGGGTGGCCAGGTCGAGGTTCTGGAGCTCCAAACCTTGCTTCGCCTTGCCCAACTGCTCCTGAGCGCTGGCCAGCTCGCCCGACACCTCGTTCACCGTCGTCTGGTCGGCCTCCTTCCGGCTCGTCACCTGCGCGAGCGTTCGGTCGGTGTCGGCCAGGCGGTGTGTGCTCCGGCGGAGTGCAGCGCGCGTCGCGCCGACGCTCACCTGGGTGTGGTGTAAGCGGACCTGCGTCATGAGGTCGTCGACCACGCCGTAGGCGAGAAGCGCCACCGCAATCACTGCCAACGCCCACCGGCGGGCCCGACCCGCCACCGTCGTCCTACCCTCCGCCTTGTTTGGCCGCGCCGCAGCTGCCGGCGACCGATCCGAGCGACGACAGCGCGCCCGATGTCTGCCCCACGGCGGCCTGGTCGAGGGCCTGCGTCACACCCCCCAGGCACGAGCCGAGCGCGGCGATGTCGTAGCCGCCGAAGAACAGCCCCTCCTCCGTCGAGGCGATGGCGGCGTTCGTGGTGCCGAGCGACGCCTTGTCCTGCGACACGGTGGTGTCGAGGCTCTGCACCTCGGCGTTCGACGCGCGCAGCTGGGTGCCGTCGCGGGCGAGCCCGGCGCGGACGCGGTCGAGGTGCGCGTGCGCGGTCGACAGCGCGTCGGCTGCTCGGCTCGCCTCGGCGCGGCCCCGGACGTCGGTGACCACGACGAACGCACCGAGGGCGAGACCAGCGGCGACCAGCGCGACCACTCGACGCCTCGACCGCCTGCCCGCCATGACCCGGAGCCCCCCACGAGGCACCGCCGACGAGGACGCTCCGCCTCGGTACCTTCGTCAACCCGAGCGGTGAACCGAACCGCCGGATCACCGCTTTCGTGGTGGACGCCAGTATCGCGCTGGTCGGTCACCTTTCTCGGTGAGTCACCGTCCCCCGGTGACGTCGAGGATCGCACCGCTCACGTAGGACGCCTCGTCGCTGCACAACCACGCGATCGCCTCGGCCACGTCGCTGGGCTCGCCCGCTCGGCCGAGGGGCACGGTCTCGGCGACCCGCGCCGGCTTGTCGGGCTGGCCGCCACGGGCGTGGATCTCGGTGGCGATGACCCCGGGGCGCACCGCGTTCACGCGGATGCCGTCACGGCCCACCTCCCGGGCGAGCCCGATGGTGAGGACGTCTACGGCGCCTTTGGACGCCGCGTAGTCGACGTACTCGCCGGGGCTCCCGACACGGGTAGCGCCCGAGGACACGTTCACGATGGCGCCCCCTGATCCGCCGTGGTCGGGGCGGGTGGACATCCGCCGGATCGCCTCGCGCGCGCAGAGCATGGGACCGACGGCGTTGACGGCCATGACGCGGGTGAGACGGGCACCGTCCATGTCCTCGAGCCGGCTGGGCACGTCGGTGATCCCGGCGTTGTTCACCAACGCGTCGACGCGGCCCAACTCGTCGTCGACGAATGCGAACAACCGCTCGACGTCGGCTTCCGAGGACACGTCGGCACGGCACGACACGCCGCGGCGCCCCTGCGCGCTGACCTCCTCGACGACGCGATCAGCGGCTTTGTCGTCGGACGAAAACGAAATGGCGACGTCCCAGCCCCTTCGGGCGAACGTCGCCGCGCAACTGGCGCCGATGCCGCGGCTGCCCCCGGTCACGATCACGATCTTGGCCATGGCGACAGCATGCCCCGCCAGGTCCGGGCGCCCACCGGGACGACGACGCGCTGGTCACCCGCGTGTGTCGACGAGCGTGTCCGGAGGCGGCACCACGCCGGGCGGCACCACGAAGGCCGGCATCCCGGCAGGGGCCCCCTCGGAAGACCCACTCCCGAGCGCCTCGCTGAACAGCGGCGCCTCGTTCACCGCCCATGCACTCAGGTCGTCGCACATGGCGTCGCCCAGGGTGTCGGCCGGCAGCGGCACGCCGAGCAGGAAGCCCTGGACGTAGTCGCAACCCAGGGTCACCAACTGGCTGATCTGCTCCGATCGTTCCACCCCCTCGGCGATGCAGATCAGGCCGAGGGAGCGTGCGAGCGCCACCACCGAACCGACGATGGTGGAGTCCTCGGTGCCGCGCCCCAGGCCGTCCACGAAGCTGCGGTCGATCTTGAGCGCTTCCACGGGGAAACTGCGGAGGTAGCCGAGGGAGGCGTATCCCGAGCCGAAGTCGTCGATGCTGAGGCGCACGCCCAGGGCGTGCAGCTGTTCCAGGGTGTCGATGGTCTGCGCCGCGTCGCCGGCGAGGGCGCCCTCGGTGATCTCGAGCCACAGCGCGCCGGGGTCGACGGCCGTCGACCGCAGGATGTCGGCGACCTGGTGGACGAAGTGCGGCTGCACCAGCTGGCGGGGCGACAGGTTGACGCTCACCCCGAGCGACATCGGAGCGATGCCCTGGCGCCGGCGTTCGGCGTGCCAGATCGCCAGCTGTTGGCACGCCTCCTCGAGGACGAGCGCACCGATGGGCACGATGAGCCCGCTCTCCTCGGCCGTCGACAGGAACTCACCGGGGTGCAGCAGCCCACGCTCGGGGTGCTGCCAGCGGACGAGCGCCTCGACCCCCGCCAGGCGGCCGCTCAACACCTCGACGATGGGCTGGTAGAAGACCCGGAACTCGCGGCGCTCGAGCGCGCGGTGCAATTCGCTGCGCGTGCGGATCTGTTGGAGGGCCACGACGTGGCTCGCCTCTTCGAAGACCTCGGTCCGGGCGCGGCCCAGCTCCTTGGCGCGGTACATGGCGGTGTCCGCATCGCGCAGCAGGCTGGCCGCGCTGTCGTCCGGGTCGCCGCCGGCGCTCGCATCGCCGACCTGACGCGACACCGCCACGCCCATGCTGGCCGACACGAAGACCTCGCCCTCGGCGAGGACGACGGGCTGTGCCAGCGCGCCGGACAAGCGGTCCGCGAGGCCGAGCGCCACCGACTCCCCCACGACGTCCTCGCACAACACGATGAACTCGTCGCCGCCGAAGCGGGCCACGGTGTCGTTGGGCCGCACGGTCGCCCGCAGACGGTCCGCCACGATCTCGATGAGGCGGTCGCCGGCCGCGTGGCCCATACTGTCGTTGACGAGCTTGAAGCGGTCGAGGTCCATGAAGATGACCGCGACCTGGCGGTTCTGGCGGACAGCGCGCGACAGGGCCACCTCGAGACGGTCCATGAACAGGATCCGGTTCGGCAACTGTGTCAACGGGTCGTGGATCGCCGCGTACGCGAGGCGCTCGCGCAGCGCCCGGCGCTCGGTGACGTCCTCCACCTGTGCGATCAGGTACAGCGGCCCGTCGTCGTTGTGGACGCAGGACAGGCTCACCGAGACCCAGACCTCGTGGCCCTCGACATGCAGGTAGCGCTTCTCGATGCGGTAGCCGTCGGTCTCCTGCGTCGTGAGCCGCCGCATCGCCGCCGAGGTGGCTTCGCGGTCCTCGGCATGGGTGAGCTCGTGGAGGCTCAGGCCGGGCAGCTCCACCGAGCGGCGCCCCACGATCTTCCCGAACGCCGGGTTCGCCCGCATGACGCGGCCTTCGAGGTCGGCCATGGCCATGCCGATGGGAGCGTTCTCGAACGCCGAGCGGAACCGCTCGTGCGCTTCGCGCAGGGCCAGTTCGGCCTCCTTGCGCGCGCTGATGTCGTGCAGGTTGGCCACGATGCCCCGGACGTTCGGGTCCTGCAGGTGGTCGGTGACGGTCGACTCGAACCACTTCCACGCCCCCGCCCCGTCCCGCATGCGCAGCTCGGTCCGCCAGCCCCCGTTTCCCTGGGCGGCCAAGGCGTCGGCCGTCATCTCGGCACGCAACCGCGCGAGGTCGTCGGGATGCATGAGCTCGCTCGCGGGGCGGTTGCCGAATTCGCGGGCAGAGAAGCCGAGGATGCGGTCGAAGGCGGGGCTCACGTAGTTCAGCTGGCCCGCCGAGTCGGTCACGATGATGATGTCGCTCGCGTGCTGCACGAGCGCCCGGAAGCGGCTTTCGCTCGTCTCGCGCGCGTGGGCGAACCAGTCGAGGAGCTTCATGGTGAGCAGCGCCCCGAGGGCGGCCAGGGCGGAGAGCCCGTGCACCAGCGGCTGGTGGACGAGCGTGGGCGCCAGACCGAGGAAGACCGCCAGCTGGCCCAGCCCCATGCACACGAGCGTCCACACCATGGCGGGCCGGGTGGCCGCCGACCCGACGGTCCGCATGGTGTCGGCCGCTCCGTAGACGAAGCCGATGGCGAGGATCGGCCCCCAGCCGATGCCGTAGACGACGATGGCGATCGTCGCCATCTCGACCCCCACCCGGGCGGCGAGGCGCCACCCCGACGTGGCGTCGGACCACAGGGCGCCTCCCACCGAATTGACGAGCAGGGTGGAGACGAGCAGAGCGGCGATCGACCAGTACGGGATGTCGGCGATCAGTCCCGACGGCCGGGCCAGGCAGAAGAGCGCGACGAGCACCGGCACGCTGGCGTTGATGGGGTCGAAGAGCCGCGCACGCAGGCGAAGACCGAATCGACCCCGTCCTTCGCGGTCGTGAGGCGCCCAGACCACGATGGAGATGTCGGCTGACCTGGGCGAACCCTGAAGCCGGCACCATCCTGTGAACGCTCAGGGTGCCCTTGATGGGACCACTGTCGGTGGGGGCCGGAGGGCCCCGAGCGCGCGCCCTACGGGATGAGCAGCACCCGGCCGAACGCCTCGCGGCTCTCGACGTAGGCGTGCGCCGCGGCCGCCTCCGACAGCGGGTAGCGCCGGTCGATCACCACCTGCAGGTCGCCGGCGGCGATAGCGGCGAGGTGACCGGCGATCGTCCGGCGCGGCCTCGGGTCGAGCAGCAGCTCCGCCCCCATGAAGTAGCCGATGAGGCTCTGGTTGTTGGGCCGCAGCGTGGACACGTCGAGCGCGTTGCCACCGCCGCGGCCCGCGTCCCCGACGGTGATGCACCGGCCCCGGTAGGCGAGGGCGAGCAGGCTCCCCTGCAGCGTGCGCCCGCCCACCGAATCGACGATGACGTCGGCGCCCCGGCCGCCGGTGAGGGCCCGCACTTCTGCGACGAAGTCGGTGGTGGTGTAGTTGATCCCCTCGTCGAGGCCGAGCGGTGCGAGGCGCGCCAGCTTGTCGTCGCGCGAGGCGGTGGCGAGCACGCGCGCCCCGGCGCGCTTGGCCATCTGGATGGCGGCGATGCCCACGCCGCTCGCGCCCGCGTGGATCAGCGCGGTCTCGCCGGCCTGCAGCCGTCCGAACTCGAACAGGCAGTCGTCGGCCGTTCCGAAGGGGACGGGAACGCACGCGCCCTCTTCCGCCGACATCGCCTCGGGCAGCACCCAGCAGAACCCCTCGGGCACGGCCCGCAACTCGGCGTGCGAGCCGTCGAGCCCCACGGTGACCACGCGGTCCCCGATGTTGAGGGACGTCACGTCCGGGCCGGTCGCCACCACCGTGCCGGCGCACTGGTACCCGACGACGTGCGGCACCTGGGCGAGCTCGCCGCCGGCCCGGCTGAGGGTGTCGCCACCTTCGATGCTGATCGCCTCCACCCGCACGAGGACCTCGCTCGGGCCGGCCTGGGGATCGGGGACGTCCTCGTAGCGCAGGACCTCGGGGTCGCCCGTTTCGTAGTAGACGGCTGCTTTCATCGGGTCCTTACGATGTCACGGCGGAGTCGGTGAGTGAATTCCTGTCGGATGACCCGGATCGCTGTCGATCGGGGGCCGGCCGTTCGTCGTAGCGGCGGGGACCGACCCGAACAACCGACCACAAGGAGGACGTCATGCGTTATGCACTGCTCATCTGCGGCGACGAGAACTCGTACGCCGCGCTCAGCCCCGAGGAGGCCGCGGCGGGCACGGCCGAGTACGGAGTCTTCGCCGAGGAGATGGTGAAGCGGGGCGTCCTGCAGGGAGGCGAGCGCCTGCGTCCCACGTCCGACGCCACCACCGTGCGGGTCCGCGAGGGCGAGGTCATCACCACCGACGGCCCGTTCGCCGAGACGAAGGAGCAGATGGGCGGCTTCTTCCTGGTCGACTGCAAGGACCTCGACGAAGCCATCGAAGTCGCCTCGAAGATCCCGGGGGCTCGCCTCGGCTCGGTCGAGGTGAGGCCGATCTGGGAGATGTGAGCCAGCCGACGCCACCGGCGCCGCGAGCCCAGACGCCACCGGCGCCGCGAGCCCCGTCGACGCCTGCGTCGCCGTGAGTTCAGTCGACACCGCCGTCGCCGAGGCCTTCGCCGAGGAGTGGGGGCGCGTCGTCGCCACCCTCATCCGGGTGACGGGAGACTGGGACCTCGCCGAGGAGTGCGCGCAGGACGCCTTTGCGCTGGCCGTGCAGCACTGGCCACGCGACGGCGTCCCGCGCAACCCCGGCGCCTGGCTCACCACGGCGGCGCGCAACCGGGCCATGGACCGTCTCCGGAGGTCCGCGACCGGCGCCGCCAAGCTGCAGGAGGTGGCCGTGCTTGCCGGCACCAACGAACCGGACCCGCACCCGCACGACGATGTCGGTGACAGCGGGATCGAAGACGACCGTCTGCGCCTCATCTTCACGTGCTGCCACCCGGCGTTGACGGTCGAAGCGCAGGTGGCGCTGACGCTGCGCACGCTGGCAGGGCTGACGACGCCGGAGATCGCCCGGGCGTTTCTCGTCCCCGAGTCGACCATGGCGCAACGTCTGGTGCGGGCCAAGCGCAAGATCCGCCATGCGGGCATCC
>DATGKD010000194.1:0-8194 GCA_035294855.1 Acidimicrobiales bacterium | reverse complement strand
CGTTCGACAGGATCCCCAGCTCGTCCCGAAGACGCTTGCGGATCTCGTAGCCGTGCATGGCCTGCTCGCTGAGCAGGCCGAGGATGGCCATCTCCAGCATCGTCAGGCTCCGGGCACTCGGGTCAGGGGGCTCAGGAACATCGTGAGATATATCGTAGCGATACATCGGCGGCGCCGCCACATTTTGGTCACCTTCCCGGGGGGCCGCCTCCGGACGGCCGGGTCGGGACTGCCTCGGCGCTGGGCGCGGTCGCCGGCCCCCTGCCCGCCGCGCCCGCCGGCGACCGCCATGGCCGCACGCCACCCCCGGCCGCCCTCCCCGGTGGCCGGGACCGCCCGACATCGGCCCCATCCGGCGACGCGGGACGAAGGCCAGGAGAGGTCAGCCGAGAAGAGGCAGCCAAAAGGGGCAGCCGAAAAGATCAGCCAAGAAAATCAGCCACGACAAACAAGAGGTGGGGCTTCGCCGGTGGTGCCGGCGGCCCATGAGTGGATGCCGCACAGGACGCCAACTCGCCCGGTTGTTGTCCGGGCCTCGACGGTACCCTTGTGGCGATGAGCTTCGGGCCGTCCGCGCTGCGAGGGTTCCCGGTGACGGGTACCGGCGGACGCGTCGAGTACCGGCTGGCGCGCAACGCCGTCGTGAGCGAATTCCGCAAGGGCCGGCTGTCGCGGGTGGACGTGTGCGACGCGCATCCCGAGCTGTTGCGGGCGGCGCGCAACGTCGGTGTCGCGCTGGCGGAGGACTGCCCGATCTGCGAGGACTCCTCGCTCGTGCACGTGACGTACGTCTTCGGGCCCCGGCTGCCGCCGAACGGGCGCTGCCCGGCCACGACGACGGAGCTCGCGCGCCTGTGCCGCCGGGCCGAAGAGGTGGCGTGCTACGTCGTCGAGGTGTGCCCGAACTGCGCCTGGAACCACCTGGCGCGCATGTACCCGGCGGGTGGCCGCCACCGGCTGGCGGCGCGCCGCCTCGGGCGAAGCAACGGCTGAGCCCGCTCAGCACCTGCCGCGCCCACGGGGGGCTGCCGATAGGGCAGCATGGTCCGAATGAGTTCAGTGCAACCAGGCGGCAAGGGAACCGGCGGCCAGCGGTCCGGTGCGCCCGCGCGCCGGCAACCCGCGCAAGCCAAGCGCCCACCCGCTCAGGGCCAGCGCCAGCCGCAACGGCAGGGTGCGGGCGGAGGCAAGCGGCCTCCCGGCCGGCCGGGCCCGGGCGGCAAGGCGAGCGCGCCGCAGCAGAACATGCGGGTCACCGCGGCCCCACCCCGGCGCTATTCGCCGTCGACGATCGCGTTCGCCTCGATCGGGTTGGTCGTGGTCGTGGTCGTCGCCCTCGTCATCGTCAAGGTGTCCACGGGCGGCAGCAAGAACAACGCGAACACCTCGGCCCCGACCGTGACCGTGGCCACGCCGCAACTGGTCTCCCAGATCACCTCGGTGCCCCAATCGGTCATCGACGCGGTCGGGACCGGGGCCGGCACCACCGCACCCTTGGTGGTGAACAACCAGGCCCGGCTCACCTCGGGCGGCAAGCCCGAGGTCCTGTTCATCGGAGCCGAGTTCTGTCCGTACTGCGCGGCCGAGCGCTGGGCCATCGCCATGGCGATGAGCCACTTCGGCACGTTCACCGGCCTGAAGGAGACGTTCTCGTCCCCGTGGGACGCCAACCCTGACACCGCCACCTTGTCGTTCTTCGGGTCGAGCTTCACGAGCACGTCGATCGACTTCACGCCGGTCGAGCACGAGGGCAACGACACCAACGGCGCCGGGACGCGCCACATCCTCCAACCGCTGACCACCCAGCAGCAGAACCTGTGGGAGAAGTACTCGCAGCAATTCGGTATCCGGACGGGCTACCCGTTCCTCGACATCGGCAACAAGGTGTTCGTCACCGGCCCGAGCTACAACGGCGACGGCACGCTGCTCGGTGGCCTGTCACAGAGTGAGATCGCGGCCAAGTTCACCAACCCCAACGACCCGGTCACGCAAGCCATCGTGGGGACCGCCAACTATCTGACCGCTGCGGTCTGCTCACTCACCGGCCAGCAGCCCACACCGCTCTGCACCTCCTCAGGGGTGCACAAGGCGGCCACGGCTCTGCACCTGGGCTGAGGATCCACCGTGCAGCCAGTGCCGCGCTGGCAGCCGATCACCGCATTCGTCCTGTCGCTGTGCG
Organism: Acidimicrobiales bacterium; assembly: GCA_035294855.1. Lineage (GTDB taxonomy): Bacteria > Actinomycetota > Acidimicrobiia > Acidimicrobiales > UBA8190 > DATGKD01. The sequence continues at coordinate 6,015 of DATGKD010000194.1, read as the reverse complement.
GGTTCGGCGTGTCGATGTACCTCACGATCGAGCACTACACCGGTGGGATCGTGTCCTGCCCGGCGGGGGGCGGCGCCATCGACTGCCAGAAGGTGACCACGAGCGCGGAGTCGAAGGTCTTCGGCATCCCGGTCGCGCTGCTGGGGCTGCTGTTCTTCACTGCGCTCCTGGTGGTCAACCTTCCGCCCATGTGGCAGGTGGCGTCGCGCCGGCTGGCGCAGCTCCGGCTGGCCATGGTGGTGGGGGGCATGGGATTCGTCATCTACCTGCTGTCCGCCGAGCTGTTCGTGATCAAAGCCATCTGCCTGTGGTGCACGTCGGTGCACGTGGTGACGTTCCTGCTGTTCATCGTCGTCGTGACCTCGTATGCGGCCACCAGCGCCCCGGGGTGGGACGACGCCGAAGACGGAGTCGCCACCGATCACCGCTGAATTGCAACCGCGACCGGGGCGGCGGTGTTGATACAAGGTGGTGGTGACGCGCGGCGAGGCAGCCCTGCTCGAGCGACTGGCGGTCGACCTCGACGGGGGCTACGCGGACTTCGTCCGGGCGCACGCCGACGCCGTGTACGCCACGGCGGTTCGGCTGACCACGTCCCGAGCTGACGCCGAGGACATCGCCCAGGAGACCTTCGTACGCGCCTACCGGTCGCTGCGGCGCTTCGACGCCGAGCGCGTGCGCTCGCTGCGGGCGCGCCCCTGGCTGCTGTCCATAACGCTCAACCTGTGGCGCAACGTGCGGCGCCGGGCGAACCGCCACCCGGAGTCCGCGCACGCCGACGCCGGGGCTGAGCTGCCCGACACCTCGCCCGGCCCCGAGGCGGCGGCCGAGCGATCCGACGAGGCGCGGTACCTGACGGAGATGCTGGCCGCCCTCCCCGACCATCAGCGGATCCCGGTGGTCCTCCGCCACATCGCCGGCCTGTCGCACGACGACATTGCCACCGCGCTCGAGTGCCCCGTCGGCACCGCCAAGGCGAACGTTTCCCGGGGGGTCGCGCGCCTGCGTGCGCTCGCCCGAGGGTCGATGCCGCCGGGCCCGCAGCCCGGCCCGCCGCCGGGCCCGCAGCCCGCCGAACAACGATCCCGACAGCACGTCAGCACGACAGGGGAGGCCCGATGACCACCGTTCCTGCCACCGTGAGCGGGTCCGCCGCCGCCTTGCGGCGCCTGAGGGTGCCCGCACCCGAGGGCTTCGTCGAGGCCGTGCTCGACCGCTTGGGCCTCGCGACCGGCGAGTGGTTCGTGACCGTGACCGGCCCGACGGGGGAGCTCTTCGTCGCGTTCAACCAGCACGGCATCAGCGCCGTCGCCCCCACGTCCTTGTACGACGGGGACACCGGGCGCTTCGCCGCCGAGCACCAGGAACGGACCGGCGCGCCGCCGGTGCCCGCCGAGCGCCCCCCTGCGGGCCTCGCTGCGGCGCTCGAGAGCGGACGGGCCGGCAAGCTGCGCTTCGACCTCGCCGCCTCGAGCGAGTTCGAGCGCGCCGTCCTGCTGAAGGCGCTCGAGATCCCGCCGGGCGAGGTGCGCCCCTACGGCTGGGTGGCTCGCGAGATCGGGCGCCCGCGGGCCGTGCGGGCGGTGGGGTCGGCGCTGGGCCGCAATCCCGTCCCGATCCTGATCCCGTGTCATCGCGTGGTACGGACCGACGGCCACGTGGGGAATTACGGGCTCGGCGTCCCGCTCAAGCTGGCGCTGCTCGGTGCGGAGGGCGTGGACGTCGACCGCCTGGAGCGCCTCGCCGACGAAGGGGTGCGCTTCGTCGGGAGCGCCACCACGCACGTGTTCTGTGTGCCGTCGTGCCGTCACGCCCGCCGCATCTCCCCCGCGCACGAACGGCGCTTCCGGACCGAGGACGCCGCGGTGGCCGGTGGGTTCCGGCCCTGCGCGCACTGCCGTCCGACAGAGGTGCGGCGCGCCTCGTAGCGCGCCGGGGACGCATGCGGCAGGGCCCGCCGGCAGTGCGCGCGCGCCCGGTCAGCGCATGGTGGGCGGCTCGAACCACCGTGCCGCCCGGGTGCGGCGCGTGAGAGCGCGGCCGATCAATCCGGCGGCGCGCGCCGTGGTGCGATCGCGCCCGGGCGGAGCCCCGTCGACGAGGTCGTTCCAGTAGAGGGCCCAGCCGCCGGCGACGGCGCGGCCCACCGCGGGCACCGTCAGCACCCGGCCCGCCGCCGCCGCCACCCGGGGGCGCCCGACCATCGTGACGTGCAACGCGGCCGCCACCCGTTGGTAGCGCGCGTGCATCCGGGCGAGCTCGGACCCGTAACGGGCCGCGGCGCGGGCCGGTTCGGCGAGGACGGCGTGAGCGGCCGCCCGGCCACTCGTCATCGCCTGGGCGATGCCCTCGCCCTGGAGCGGGTTGACGAGGCCGGCGGCGTCACCGACGAGCAGGACGCCGCCCGCCGCCGGCGTCGTGCCCACGATGCCCATCTTGAGCCAGCCGCCCAGACGCGCGGCGCGGGGTCCGGGTTCGGCTCCCTTGCGCAGACCCAGGCGTCGCAGGTCGTCGAGGAAGTGCGGCAGCTGCCGCACGGCGGTCGCCCCGGCGCGGCGGTCCGCCAGCGTGCCGAGCCCGAGCCCGGCGTTGGCGCGACCGTCGGGCCCCGGGAAGATCCAGCCGTAGCCGGGGAAGCCGCGCCATCGGGCGGGCTCCCAGATGACGATCGTGGGCAACTCGACCGGCTCGTCGAGGTAGGACCGCACGGCGAACCCCCAGAGGGCGCGCCTCGGGTCGACGAGGCCGGCCTGCTCGCCCACGACGCTCGTGGCGCCGTCGGCTCCGATGACGACCGGGGCGTCCAGCTGCGTGCCGTCGTCGAGCTCTACCCCTTCGACGGTGCCGGGGTTGCCGGCGGCGTTGCGCAGGTGCTGGACCCGGCCGGTCACCGGGAGGGCTCCCGCGTCGATCGCCGCGGCGCGCAGGGCGGCGTCGAAGGCGTGGCGGGGAACGGCCCACCCATGGCCGGGGAAGTCGATCCCCTCCCCGCTCGGCAGCACGACGGACCGGCCCGACGGCCCGACCACGAGCATGTCGGAAACTCGCACCGGTTGCGCCGTGGGGGGGTGACGGTCCGCTCCCCAGGGCTCGAGGCCGAGTTGCGACAACACGGCGACGCCGCGCGGCCCCACCAGGTCACCGCATGCCTTGTCGCGGGGGAACCTGGCCTTGTCGACGAGCGCGACGCGCGCGCCACCCCGGGCGAGGACGAACGCCGCGACCGACCCGCCCGGTCCCGACCCCACCACCACGACGTCGAAACGGCTGCGGGTCATCGCTCCTCGTGTCTCGGGTCCTGGCGTGTGCGATTGTCGCAAGGTGCGCGATGTGCGGACACCCGGCGCCCCGCCCGTGGAGGGACGGGACAACCGGTTCGCCCAGGAGCTGTTCTCCCCTCTACCCGAACGCTACGACCGCCTGGCCGAATGGCTCTCGCTGGGCCAGAACGGCCGGTGGCGGCGGGCGATGGTCGGCGCGGTGGCGGCGTCGGACCCGCAGCTCGTCCTCGACGTGGCCACGGGGACCGCCGGGGTGGCGCTCGAGCTGGCGGCACGGACGGGGGCCCGGGTGGTGGGCGTCGACCTCACCGAAGCCATGGTCCGGACGGGCCGCCGCCACGTCGAGGCGGCCGGGCAGGACGGTCGCGTCCGGCTGGTGGTGGGACGGGGAGAGCAGCTCCCCTTCGAGCGGGACTCCTTCGACGCGCTGACCTTCACCTACCTGTTGCGCTACGTCGACGACCCCGCCGCCACACTGCGCGAGCTGGCGCGCGTGACCAAGCCCGGGGGCGTGGTCGCCAACCTGGAGTTCCTCGTGCCCGACAGTGCGTGGTGGCGCGCCTGGTGGTGGGCCTACACCCGCACCGTGCTCCCGGTGGCGGGGGCCGCCACCGGGGGGCGGGAGTGGTTCACCGTCGGCCGCTTCCTGGGCCCCAACATCTCGGCTCACTACCGCCGGTATCCGCTGGCGTGGACGATCGACGCGTGGCGGGCCGCGGGGCTCGACGACGTGGTCGTCCGGCGGATGAGCCTCGGGGGCGGGCTCGTCATGTGGGGCACCAAGCGTGGCTGACGTCGAGAACCGGCCGGCGTTCTACGCGGCGGCGCGCGGCGGCTGGCGCGACTGGTGGACGCTGCTGCATCCCCCGTACACCGCGTGGCACCTGGCCTACGTCGTGATCGGCGCCTCGCTCGCACCGCGGGTGAACGCCACCCGGCTGGTGGCGGCGGTGCTCGGGTTCTTCCTGGCGGTGGGGGTCGCCGCCCACGCCCTCGACGAGCTCCACGGCCGCCCGCTGCGCACCAGCATCCCGGGGGCGACCCTGGTCGCGGTCGCCGCCGCCGGCCTTGCCGGCGCGCTGGCCCTGGGCGTGGCCGGGGTGATCAAGGTGGGTCCCGGCCTGGTGCCGTTCATCGTCCTGGGCCCGCTGCTCGTGGTGGCGTACAACGCGGAGCTCTTCGGCGGAGCGGTGCACACCGACGCCGGCTTCGCGTTGGCGTGGGGCGCGTTCCCGGTGCTGGCCGCCTACGTGGCGGAGACCGACCGGTTGGCGGTCGCGCCGGTGCTCGCCGCTCTCGGCGCCTTCGGCCTGTCGTGGGCGCAGCGTGCGCTCAGCACCCCGGCCCGTCAGCTGCGCCGGCGGACGGTGCGGGTCGAAGGCGCCCTCGAGACCGATGACGGCGAGATCGTCCGTCTCGACGTGGGCGCGCTGCTGGCTCCCCTCGAGCGCGCGCTGCGCGCGATGTCCTGGGCGGTCGTGGCGTTGGCGGCGGCCGTGGCGGTGGCGCGCCTCTGGTAGGTCGCGCCGTCCCGTCCGCGCCGGTCGGTGCGGGCGGGGTCGTGTCCGGGCTCAGGCCGGCTTCTCTCGAAGGTGGCGCTGGAACCCGGACACCGTGGCGTCCACGACGCGGTCGTGGCCCCACCGCAGCAACGGGTGAGCGAAGCGCGCCGCCACGCGCATCGGCCGCTGCTTCATCTCGATCGTCCACGCCACCTCGGCGCGCGTGGACGGCGAGGGGCCGGTGTCGTCGTCGGCCTCGAAGCCGAGGCGCGCCATGCCCTCGAGGTCGCCGTGGACGGTGGCCTCGATGAGACGGGGCGAGATGCAGCGACCCAGGACCACGTCGACGCGCATCCGATAGGGCACCGGCGGTTCGACGACGCCGTGGAGGACGCTCCCGGCCCGCAGCCCTGGGCCCTCGAAACGGAATTCCCGCAGCCAGGCCCACCACCCCTCGAAGCGCTCCCCGTGTTCGATCGCCTCCCAGATCTCGGCCGGTGACGCCGCCAGACGAAACGACCCGCGGTAGTCGATGACGTACGGCGAGCGCGCCATGGCGGCCAGCGGGTCCGCGACCGGTCCGCGACCGCTCAGCGGCCCGCGCCGGGCGAGGTGGGGGCGCCGTCCGCCCGACCGGGCGGGTCGGGGACCGGCTTGTGGGGGTAGGAGGCCCGGCAGGCCGGGCACCACCACTCGTCGTCGTCCAGGGTGGCGAGCTCGCGCACGCCGCCGACATCGTCGACGTCGAGGTACACGCGCCGGACGGGCTCGAGTCGGTCGTCCGGCGCGCCGCAGCTATCGCAGGTGGGCGGGGCGGCCTGCGGCTTCGTCTCGTCCACGGTCGAAACCTATACTTGGGGGAGTCCCGGTCCCGGACGCCGCCGGCAGCCTGAGTGCGCTGGACGGCAAGGAGGATTGAAGATGACGGGCAACGCAACGACGGGCGCATTCGCGCCGTCAGCCACAGACGCCGGCCGGAAAGCCGCCGCCCCTCCGAGGAAGGCCGCCCCTCCGAGGAAGAAGGTCACCGTCCCCGCCGTCCGGGCGCGCAAGCGGTCGACGGGAGCTGAGCCGCTCGTGATGCTCACCGCCTACGACACGCCGAGCGCGCGGCTGGCGGACGCCGCCGGCGTGGACCTCATCCTGGTCGGCGACTCGGTGGCCAACAACGTCCTCGGCCACGCCGACACGCTCCAGGTGGACGTGGGGGTCATGACCCATCACGTCGCCGC
>DATGKD010000193.1:0-9186 GCA_035294855.1 Acidimicrobiales bacterium | reverse complement strand
ACCACACGACGGTGGCCGCGCTGGCGGCCGCGAACGGCATCGCGGACCCCAACCGCATCGTCATCGGCAAGGTGCTCCAGATCCCCGGTTCCCCCGCGCCGGGCATGGCGCTCGCCGGCGTGTCGGTCCCTGCCGGTTCGGGGGCGGGCGGCTCCACCACCGTCGTCGTCCGCAGCGGCGACACCCTCACCTCGATTGCGGCGCGCTACCACACGACGGTGGCCGCACTCGTCAAGGCGAACACCATCGCCAACCCGAACGTCGTGATGATCGGCACGCGGCTGCAGGTCCCGGGCGGGTTGGCCCCGCTGCCATCGGGCTCCGCCCCCGCCGATGCGGTCACCGCCTCCCTGTTGGCTCACCCCGACCGCCTGGCGCTGCGCAGCGCGTTCGTCAGCGCGGCCGCCGCGTCGGCGCTGCCACCCAACCTGCTCGAAGCGATGTGCTGGTGGGAGTCGGGATGGCAGAACGCGGCGACGTCGTCCACCGGCGCCATGGGCGTGTGCCAGCTCGAGCCGTCGACAATCGGCTACGTGCGGACGAAGCTGTTGCACAACGCGGCTCTCGACCCGAGGGTGGGCGCGGACAACATCGCCATGGCGGCCGCCTACCTTCACAACCTCGTGGGCCGTTCCAACGGTGACGTCCCCGTGGCGCTCGCCGGCTACTACCAGGGCCTGCCCCAGGTGCAAAAGAGCGGCATGATGCCCTCCACCCAGGCGTACGTGAAGGGGATCCTGGGGTACGCGGCGATCTTCCCGTCGACCGGCTGACACGCACGCCGCGCAGCGGCTACACATGGTTCGGGCGGCGCCCGCGCCCACCAGGCCGGCGCGCCGAGCCTGTGGCGTGTGGTCGTCGACCGGGAGGAGACCGATGGCACATCGCGTCCGAGCGGTGGTGGCGCGATCGAAGGGCGCGCCGGTGGCGGTCGACACCGTCGTGGTCCCCGACCCCGGCCCGGGAGAGGCTCTCGTCGGCGTGCGGGCCTGCGGCGTGTGCCGGACGGACCTCCACTACCGCGACGGGGGCATCAACGACGAGTTCCCCTTCCTCTTGGGCCATGAGGCCGCCGGCCTGGTCGAAGCGGTGGGGCCCGGGGTGTCGAGCGTGGCCGAAGGTGACACCGTCGTCCTCAACTGGCGCGCGGTGTGCGGCACCTGCCGTTCCTGCCGGCGGGGCCGGCCGTGGTACTGCTTCGCGACGCACAACGCCACCCAGAAGATGACCCTCGAGGACGGCACGCCGCTGGCGGCGGCCCTCGGCATCGGCGCCTTCGCCGAGAAGACCCTCGTCGCAGAGGGACAGTGCACGAAAGTCGACCCGCGAGCCCGCCCCGAGGCCGTCGGCCTGTTGGGCTGCGGCGTCATGGCCGGCCTGGGCGCGGCGATGTTGACTGGGAACGTGGGACGCGGCGACAGCGTGGCGGTGTTCGGGTGCGGCGGCGTCGGGTGCGCGGCCATCGCCGGCGCCCGCCTCGCCGGCGCGGCGCGCATCATCGGGGTCGACGTCGACGCCGGCAAGCTGGCGCTCGCCACGCGCTTCGGCGCGACCGACACCCTGGACGCCTCGGCGGAGGATCCCGTGGAGCGCGTGCGCGCCTTGACCGATGGCAACGGCGCAGACGTCTGCATCGAGGCAGTGGGCAACCCCCGTGTCATGGAGCAGGCGTTCTACGCACGCGACCTGGCGGGGACCCTGGTGCAGGTGGGCGTGCCCACACCCGACATGCGGATCGAACTCCCCATGATCGACTTCTTCGGGCGCGGCGGCAGCCTCAAGCCGAGCTGGTATGGCGACTGCCTGCCGTCGCGGGACTTCCCTCTGCTCGTCGACCTGTACCTGCAGGGCCGGCTCGACCTCGACAGCTTCGTCTCTGAGACGATCGGGCTCGAAGACGTGGAGGAGGCATTCGCCAAGATGCAGCGGGGCGAGGTCCTGCGGTCCGTGGTACGTCTCCCGGGCTGACCGCCGGCACCCGGGCCGGGGCGGCATCCCGCCCCGCTCACAGGGTTTCCCCTCGTCGGCGGCCGCTTCGGCTTTCTGCGAACAGGTCGCATCTAGGCGCTACAGTGGCCGGGCACCCCCTTCTCCCCCTGGCGGAGGACATCCCCATGGCCGATCCCCGGGCGCGCTGGCGCGCCATCCAAGACGGGCTCGAACCAGTTGAATGGGCGCGCGTCGGCGGGATGACCGCCGTCGTGGTCGCCCTGCACGTGGTGGGCTTCATCCTGCTGTTCACGGCGGTGCCGTACCACTACCACCTGAGCCGGACCCAGCTGTTCGGGATCGGCACCGGGCTGCTCGCCTACACGCTCGGGATGCGCCACGCCTTCGATGCGGATCACATCTCGGCGATCGACAACACCACCAGGAAGCTCATGAGCGAGGGCAAGCGCCCGCTGTCGGTGGGCTTCTTCTTCTCGCTCGGGCACTCCTCGGTCGTGTTCGCGCTTGCCGTCCTCTTGAACTTCGGGATCCGTTCGCTCGACAGCCAGGTCAAAAACGGCGGTTCCGGCCTGCACCGGGTGACCCAGGTGGTGGGCACGTCGGTATCGGGGACGTTCCTGTATCTCATCGCCGCCCTGAACATCGTGATCCTGGTGTCGATCGTCCGTGTCTTCTTCGACATGCGGCGCGGCCTGTACGACGACGAGCAGCTCGAGGAACAGCTCAACAAGCGCGGCCTCATGAACCGGTTCTTCGGGCCGCTCGCCCGCCGCATGGACACGCCCTGGAAGATGTACCCGGTCGGCGTGCTCTTCGGCCTCGGTTTCGACACCGCCACCGAGATCGCGCTGCTCGTGCTGTCGGGCACGGCGGTGGCGAGCGGGCTGCCGTTCTACGCCGTGCTGTCGCTGCCCATCCTCTTCGCGGCGGGCATGAGCCTGTTCGACACGCTCGACGGCTGCTTCATGAACTTCGCGTACGGCTGGGCCTTCGCGCGCCCGATCCGCAAGGTGTACTACAACATCACGATCACCGGGCTGTCGGTGGTGGTGGCGTTCTTCATCGGGACGGTGGAACTGCTCGGCCTGCTCGGTCAGGAGACTCACCTGGGTGGGTGGTTCTGGACGAAGCTCGAGACCTTCAACATCAACACGGCCGGCTTCGTGATCGTCGGGCTGTTCGTCGTCACGTGGGCGACCGCGCTGTCGATCTGGCGGTTCGGCCGCATCGAGGCGAAGTGGGACGAGGCGGCCGCCGAGGCGCGCCGCCGCCAGCTCGCTCTCGAGTAGGAGCCCTCGAAACCGGCTGGCCTGGGAAACGGGCTGACCTGGGAAACCGGCTGACTCGAAGCCGGCCCGCTTCGACGTTGGCCCTGCGGCGAAGCCCGGCTCAGCGCTTCCCGACGAAGCGCGCGTAGTCGTCGAGGGTGCGCAGCATGTCGCGCTGCTCACCGGAAGGGACCCGCAACACCACCTCGCTGCACCCGATGCTTGCGTAGTGGTCGAGCTTGCCGTCGTCGGGAACGGTGCCGAACGGCACCACCTCGATCCGCTCCGGATCGCGTCCCGCGGCAGCCACGACGCGCCGCAGCTCGTCGCGGGCACCCGCCACGCCCGCGCCCCCGATGGGCATCCAGCCGTCGGCGTACTCGGCAATCGCGGCGAACAGGCGCGGCCCGGCCGCCCCCCCGAGCAGGACGCGCACCCGCGGCTGTTGAACCGGCTTCGGCCATGCGTACGAGGGCGACAACGACACGTGCTCCCCGCGGAACTCGGCCACGTCCTGCGACCACAGCGCCTGCATGGCGAGCACCTTCTCGCGCACCACGGCGCGCCGCTCCGTGAAGTCCACGCCGTGGTCGGCGGCCTCGGCGCGGTTCCACCCGAAGCCGACGCCGAGCACGATGCGCCCCCCCGACAGGTGGTCGAGGGTGGCGACCTGCTTGGCGAGCGCAATGGCGTCGTGCTGGGCGACGAGCGCCACCCCCGTGCCGAGGAGGATGCGCTCGGTCACGGCCGTGGCGGCCGCCAGCGCCACGAACGGGTCGACGGAGCGGCGGTAGTCCTCGAGCCCCACGCCGCTCACGAGCGCGGGCGGCACCGCCTCGACGGGCATGTGGGTGTGCTCCGGCAGGTACATCGACTCGTAGCCGCGCTCTTCCGCAGCGCGCGCGAAGTCGTGCGGCGCCATGGTGCGGTCGGTGAGGATCGCGGTGACGCCGATGCGCATGGAAGACGGGCGGAGCTTCGGGCGGAGCAGGCCGGCGCAGCCTATGGGTTCTCGTCGGGCCCGCCCGACCACCACTGGGGCGCGTCGCTCGCCGGGAACGACTCGTCGCTCGCCTCGTCGATCTCCTCGTCGCTGCCGTGCGGCCTGCCGCCCGGCTCGGCGGGCTCGTCCCGGGACTCGTCGGGTCCTCGCGACACGCGGTCCTCCACCGACCGGAGGTTACCGTCGGGCCTGGGACGGCGCGCCGAGGGCGTGGAGCCGTGCGGAGTTGGCTCGGCCACCGCCGGGGTGTTTGGCTGGCGGCGTGCGAGTGGTCGTGGCGTCGGATCACGCGGGCTTCGAGCTCAAGCAGGCGGTGGCCGGGTACTTGCGCGACCGGGGTCACGAGGTCTTCGACATCGGGACCTACTCCGACCAGCCCGTCGACTACCCGCCGATCTGCGCCGCGGCGGCCCGAGCCGTGGTGCGGGGCGAGGCCGACACCGGGATCGTCATGGGGGGAAGCGGACAGGGCGAGGCGATCGCCGCCAACAAGGTGCGGGGGGCGCGCGCCGCGCTGTGCCACGACGAGACGACCGCGCGCCTCGCCCGCCTGCACAACGACGCCAACGTCCTGTCGATGGGCGCCCGCATGCTCGGGACGCAGCTCGCGCTGTACATCGTCGACGTGTTCCTGTCGACGGGATTCGAAGGCGGCCGGCACGTCGCCCGGCTGGCGGAGATCACCGGCGTCGAGGACGAGGAGTGCGCTGCCCAGTGAGGTGGGGTCCGTGAGGGTCAAGCGGAACTTCGCGTTCCTCGACCTCTCCGGGTTCTCGGCCTTGACGGAGGCCGAAGGAGACGAGCGAGCCGTGGCGGTGCTCACCGTCTTCCGGGCGGCGCTGCGCGACATCTGCTCGCGCCGCGGGGTGCGCATCGCCAAATGGCTCGGTGACGGGGCCATGCTCGTGAGCGTCGACACGACGCCGCTCGTCGCCGCCACGCTCGAGATGCAGTCCGCCATCGACGCCGCTCCCGAAGACGTCGCCGTGCGCTCGGGCGTCACGTCGGGGTCGGTGATCCTGCTCGAGGGAGACGACTACGTCGGGCACGCCGTCAACGTCGCCGCCCGGCTCTGCGACCTCGCCCAGGCGCACGAGGTGCTCGCCCTGCGGGCCATCGAGGCCGACCTGCCCCCGTGGGCGGTGGTGGAGGCCGCCGACGAGGTGGCGGTGCGGGGACTCGAGCACCCCGTGCAGCTCATCCGGTTGTGCCTGCCCCGGCCGGGGCCCGACACCGTCTTCGACCCGATCTGCCGTATCCCACTCACCGACCGGACGGCCGCGACGCGTTGTCTCGACGGAGATGGCCGCGAGCTGTTGTTCTGTGCCGAGAGTTGCGCCGAGGTCTGGCGGCAGCGGCGCACGCCCGCCACGCAGGACACCGGCAGCATCCGCGAGGTGTGGATGCGCTGACGCGCCGCGGGGCGGCGCGGCCGGCGGCCGGCGAGGTCGCGGCGTTCAGCGGTTGGTGCCCGGATGGCGCGTGAGGTCGGAAGCCTTCGTCATGCGCGCCCCCGTGGGGCGCCCGGCCGGCTTCGGGGTCGTGTCCACGTCGACCGCCTGGGCGCGCAGGACGCCGACGGTGCACGTCTCCTTGGGACGGTGCACGAACGGGTCGAACCGGTAGTGCCGCATGGCGTTGCGGTACGTCATCTTCTCGATGTCGTCGTCGGGCACGCCGTCCAGGGACTTGGCGAGCCGCTCGGGCGACTCCGGCCAGGTCGAGTCGGAGTGCGGATAGTCGGCCTCCCAGCAGATGCCGTCGATGCCCACCCGGTGGCGCATCTCGACGCCGGCCGGGTCGTCGATGAAGCACGTCACCACGCGCTCGGTGAACACCTGGCTCGGCAGCAGGCCGCCGAAGTCCTGGCCCGTCCAGCGGTGATGGCGGGTGTAGATCCAGTCCATGCGGTCGAGGAAGTAGGGGATCCACCCGATGCCGCCCTCGGAGAGCGCCACGCGCAACTGCGGGAAGGCCCGCAGCACCGGCGACCACAACAGATCCGCGGCGGCTTGCACGATGTTGACCGGCTGCAACCCGATGAGCACGTCGATGGGGGCGTCCGGCGCGGTGACCACGAGTGACGACGACGACCCGATGTGCAGGCACACGAGGGTCCCCTCGTCGCAGCACGCCTCCCAGAACGGGTTCCAGTGGCTCGAGTGGAAGCTCGGCAGCTTGAGCTTGGCGGGGTTCTCGGAGAACGAGACGGCGTGACATCCCATGGCGGCGATCCGGCGCACCTCGTCCGCCATCGCCTGCGGGTCCCAGATGGGCACGAGCCCGAGCGGGATGAAACGGCCCGGATAGGCGGCGCACCACCCGTCGATGTGCCAGTCGTTGTAGGCGCGCAACACCGCCAGGCCGAGCTCGGGGTCCGTCGCCTTGGCGAAGAGCTGCCCGCACAGCTGTGGGAACGACGGAAAGCACAGCGACGCCAGTACGCCGTTGGCGTCCATGTCGCGGACCCGGTCGTCGATGTCGTAACAGCCCGACCGGATCTCGGCGAACGACGTGGGCTCGATGCCGTACTCCTCCACCGGCCGGCCCGCCACGGCGTTCAACCCGATGTTGGTGGCCTCCTTGCCGTCGAAGCGCCAGATCTCGGTGCCGTCGTCGCGACGCGTGACGACAGGTGCCTGGTCGGCGAAGCGCGCCGGCAACCGACCCTCGAACATGTCGGGCGGCTCCACGACGTGGTCGTCGACGCTGATGAGCACCAGGTCCTCTGTCTGCATGGCGACTCCCGTGGTGCGGCGTTCTCTGACACGCGTGTCGGAGATCAACTGTATCGTCGGCGCCGTGGCGCCACCGAGCCGGAGGCAGGAGATGCGCGACCGGCCGGCCGCGGGCGGGGGCGCAGGCCCGATGGCGCTCGACGGCGTGCGCGTCCTCGACTTCACCCGGTTGGGATTCGGCGCGCAGGCCACCTTGATCTGCGGGTGCCTCGGGGCCGAGGTCATCCGGGTGGAGAGCACGGTGCGGCCGGACCCCATTCGCGTCATGCCGCCATACATTCCCGAGTCCGGAGAACGCGGTGAGGGCTTCGGCGCGGCCACGCTGGCCAACGCCACCGCCGCGCCAAGCGCCAACCGGGGCGGGATCTTCTACAAGTACAACACCGGTGGGAAGAAGAGCATCACCGTCGACGCGCGCCATCCGAAGGGCCTCGCCCTCCTGAAGGGCCTCGTGACCGCGTCCGACGTCGTCGCCGAGAGCTTCGCGGCGGGAACCCTGGCGCGCTGGGGCCTCGACTACGAGACGATGCGGAGCCTGCGGCCCGACATCGTGTACGTGTCGATGTGCGGGTTCGGGCACAGCGGCCCCGACACCGCACACGTCACCATGGGCCCCACCGCGCAGGCCCTCACCGGACTGACCTTCCTGGTGGGCCTGCCGGACCGCCCGCCGGCAGGTTGGTCGTTCTCGTACCTCGACCACGTGGGCGGCTACCTCGGCGCCGTTGCGATACTGACCGGGCTCTTGCACCGGCGGCGCACCGGCGAAGGCCAGCACATCGACGTGTCCCAGCTCGAGCCGGCCACCGCCCTGTCGGGGGCGATCGTCCTCGACGCGGCGCTGAACGGCCGCCCGTCACGCCGGCCCGGGTTCCCAACGGGCAACCGCCGCCAGCACCCGCCGCACGCGCCGGCCGGTGCCTACCGCGCCGAGGGTGAGGACCGGTGGGTGGTCGTGTCGTGCCGCACCGACGAGCAGTGGGGCGCGCTGGTGCGCGCCATGGGGTCGCCGGCGTGGGCGTCCGACGTGCGCTTTGCCACCGTGACGGGGCGGGTCGAGCATGCCGACGAGCTCGACGCGCACATCGAAGCGTGGACGAAGACGCGCGACCGCTACGCCGTCATGGAGCTCCTGCAACAGGTGGGAGTGCCCGCCGGGGCGGTCCAGGACGCCGCTGACCGACTGGAGCGCGACCCGCAGCTCAAGGCGCGCGGCCACTTCACGATGCTCGGCAACACCGAGGTCGACCCGATGCCGCTCGAGGGCATGCCCGTGCGGATGTCGCGCACGGCGCCGCACACCGGCGGGCGCCTGCGACGGGGCCCGCCCCGACTGGGCGAGGACAACGCCGCGGTGCTGGGCGACGTGCTGGGCATGGACGCCGACGAGGTGAGGCGGCTCGAGGCGGACGGGGTGCTCGCATGAACCCGTCTCCCCGGCACGGAGGTCTCGCGTGAGCGCGCTCGACGGCGTGCGCGTCGTCGAGTTCGCCGACGAGTCGGCCGAGTACTGCGGGCGACTGCTGGCCGGCCTGGGCGCGGACGTCGTCAAGGCGGAGCCGCCCGAAGGGGCGCCGTCGCGACGTGTCGGGCCATTTCTCGACGACGTTCCCGGCCCCGATCGCAGCCTGGCGTTCTGGGCCGACAACGTGGGGAAGCGCTCGGTGGTCGTAGAAGACGACGGGTCGCTCGGCGCGCTGTGCGCCGCCGCCGACGTCCTCCTGCACACGCTCCGGCCAGGCGAGGCCGCGGCGCGCGGGCTCGCCCCGGGCGCGCTCGAGTCGAGGAACAGCCGCCTCGTCGTGTGCGCGCTCACCCCGTTCGGGCAGGACGGGCCGTGGGCGGAGTGGCAGGCGGACGACCTCGTGCTGATGGCGCTCGGGGGGTCCATGGCCGCGTGCGGCTACGCACCCGTCGGTGGCGACTACGACACGCCGCCGCTCGCGTGCCAGGGCGACCAGGCGTGGCGTACGGCGTCGACGTATGCCGCCCTCGCCGTCCTGGGCGCGCTGTGGTGGCGCGAGGAGTCGGGACAGGGCCAGTTCGTCGACGTCTCCGCGCACGAGTGCTCCGCCAGCATGACCGAGTGGCACCTGATGACGTACCTGTGTTCGGGCCAGGTGTTCAAGCGGGGGCCGCATCCCACGTTGACCGGCGCCGAAGGCCGCCAGGTGGCCGCGCTCAACCCCGACTTCCTCGGGCCCCATGTGTTCGCGCGCATGCTCGA
>DATGKD010000192.1:0-12412 GCA_035294855.1 Acidimicrobiales bacterium | reverse complement strand
GAAGAGGAACCGTGCTTCCCGACACCGCGGCAGCTCCGTTCCCCGACGGCACGCTGGCCGAGGCGCTCGGATGGGAGGGCTCATCGACGATCGCATGAGCCTGCGGGTCGGGCACGGAGATGCCGACATGCGACAGGACGTCCGACACCGCGGCCTGCGTCGAGGACGGAAGCGAATCGGTGGCGGCAGCGACTCCGACCCCGAGGAGGGCGACCGGCGTCGCGATCGCCATCACCCTGACCGGGAAGCGCAACAGGCTCGAGGCCCTCTGGCTCTGGCCGGCCGATGCCTGTTCGGCCTGTGCCACGAGCGCAAACGCCGGCACAGTCGTGGAGCGGGCCGCCAGCTCTTCCGAGGTTGCTGGCTGCCGGGCTTTGTCGATCAGCGCGGCGACGCCGCGCACGGCAGGCGGCATGTCGAGCGGATCGAGCGCGCCGGTGAGCGCGCCCTCGAAGATTGCCTCGTCGATCCCCGTCGGACCCACACCGTCAAGATCGTCCCAAGCGCCCACGGCGTTACCTTCCCTGCCGTGTCGGCGCATCAGCGACGCGCAGCTGCGCAAGGCGACGAAGCGCGCGGTGCTGGATGACGCGCACCGTCCCCGGACGCTTGCCGAGCACGTGCGCGATCTCCTCGACCGACAACCCGGCCACGATCCTGAGCACCACCACCTCGGCTTGGTCGGGGTTGAGCGACGCCGCCACATGATTGATCGCCTGTTGGGCCGAAAGAGTCTCGACGACGAGCTCCGAAGGATCGGGCCCACCGGGAACACCAGCGAGGTCCTCGGGCGCGACCGGTCGCGTCCGTCGGCGGGCCCCACGTCGGCGGTACTCGGCGATGCGGCGACGGGCGACGGAGAACAACCAGGCTCGAAGCGCGTCCTCGCCGCCTTCGAACTTCCCGAGACGCTCCGCCACCGCGAGCCACGTTTCGCCGGCGAGGTCATCCGCCGCCGAGGGCTCTTGCCAACGGAGGTACCGGAGGAGAGGAGCCTGATGGGCGTCGAAGATGACGGCCGCCGCCCGCTCGGAACCGGCGCGCGCCTCTTCGAGCACCCTCTGGAAGTCTTCGATGGCCGTGTGGCCACGGTATCCGAAGGACCGGGACGTCACCCGATGTCCGAGGCGAAGCCCGGGACTCGCGATGTCCTCAGGCGTCAGAGGTCGAAACGGCCGGACAGCAGCCTCATGTCGAACGTGGACGTCAGACAGATCTTGGCGCGCACCGCGCCTTTCACCCCGCCGCTTCCCGGGGGCTGGACACTCCCGTGCAGGATGACCTCGGTCTCCTTGCTGCCCGGGCTCGTCGGGTCCGCGCCGCACCGGTCGCCCTTCGACTGCGGGACCGTGCTCGTGTACTCGATGGTGGTGCTACCCCCCGAGTGCCAAGTGACTGTCGTGTTGCCCGACGCATCCAATCCGCCGGGCGGGAAGAACCCGACGCCCCCCGTGACATTGGGATGGTTGCAGTCGCTGATGGTCGGCGGGTTGGACGAACTCGCGGCGTTCCCGCTCAACGTGGCGCACTCGACCTTGACGGGTCTTGCCCCCCGGGAACCCGTTGGACCCGGCGTCGCGGAAATATCGGTGGGACGCAGGGTCCTGGCGCCCGCCACGTCGGGCGCCAGGCTCGCAGCCAACAAGCCGAACGAGCCGGCAAGGACCACAGAAATCAGCGCCCGCCGCATCGGTGCCCCTTTGATCTTGTCTGCCGAAGCATACGACTACATCGCCGCAAGGCATGGCTTCGTTACACAGCATGGCCGGGATGGTGCGGTGCGATAATGAGCGCGACATTGTGGGGGGCGGGATTCCGACGTCGGGTGCTTCGCGTGGCGATGCCGATTTCGGGTCATCGAGTGCGGGGGGATGAGTGCGACAGGTCGCGGGGCGACTCACAGCGCTGCTCGCGGCCGGTGCGCTCGTCGGCTCGTGCTCGTCTCCGGGTCCGCCCGCCCTTTCCCGACATCACGCCGACCGACCGGCCACGCGTGATTCGACGTCGCCGGCGACGACCGGCACGTCCGGGACAGGCGGATCCTCGCGAGGGGACTCCGCTACCCCCGACGGGCGCCCCATCACCGGCGATGCGGGACAGGGCAATCCCGGGTCCACTCTTCCGCCGGGCGCCACGAGCACGACGTCCCCCACCGCCCCCACCACGTCGACCTCGACGACTGTCGCTCCACCAAGGCATGCACCCAAACCACCCCCGCGTCGACACGGCACCCGTGTCGTGCAGCCGGTCATCGCCAAGCTGAAGTACGGCTCGTCGGTGAACGGCGGGACCGTCACGGTCATCGGCAAGAGATTGCTCGGTGCGACGGAGGTCACGGTCAACGGCAACCCCGCCACCATCACGTTGGACACCTCCACGCGGATCGTCGTGACGGTGCCTGCCGGTGCTTTGAGCGGTCCGGTCACGGTCACCACGCCCCTCGGCACGGCCACCGCACACGGGTTCCCGGTCCTGCCGTGACCTCCGGCATAGATGGGCCCCAGTACGGCAGACGACCGCCGCGTAACGAATCAGCCGGCCGCGGCGATCAGATGGCACGGCCCTGGTTTCGCCACCTGGCCGCCCGGCCGGTCGACGCGGGGTGGGGCGCCGCCTCCGCCCCCGTCGGCCTGCACCCGTCACTCCCCCGTCTGCCCATCCACGGCCTCGCGCAGGAAGTCGGCGTGTCCGTTGTGACGGGCGTACTCCTCAATCATGTGGCAGAGGATCCAACGCAGGCTGGGCGTCCGACCGTCGGGTGACGTCCGACGGGCCAGCTGGTCGACTCCACCGCTGGACAGGGCCTCGGCAACACACGCGCGCGAGCGCTCGACACTCGCCTGCCAGATGGTGCGCAGAGCGTCCGGGGCGTCGTCTGCCGCTGTCCGCCACTCCCAATCCGGGTCGGCATCCCAGTCGACGCCACTCCATGGCGCGGCCCAGTCACGCCCGTGCAGCCAGTGGGAGAACCACCAGTCCTCCACCAGCGCCATGTGCTTGAGCAGACCGCCGAGCGTCATCGACGACGGCGCCACAGTGGCACGCAGCCCCTCGGCGCCCAGATCTGCGGTCTTCCATCCCAAGGTGGCGCGCTGGAAATCGAGGAATCCCAACAACGTCGCGGTCTCGTCGGCGGCTGACGGCGCCTCGGGGCGGCCGTGCGCATCGATCACGGGCTCCACCGTGTTGCTCACCGTGGCGAGTCTACGAACGCCGAGCCGGGGGCCTCATCCCCCGGCCTGAGCGCACAACGCGCACCCGCGGGTGAGCTGTGACGCGGGCAGCAAGACGGCATCGAGATACGACGGCGCGGCGGCGTTCAGTCCGACGGTGTAGGAACCCCCCGCCAGGTTGGCGAGTTGCTCGGCGGTGGGCAGGAGGTGTGGCGTATCGGCCGTCGTGATCGTCACCCGGAGGCTGTCGCCCTTGGGGATCTCCGCGAACGTGGGGAAGATCTCGATGTCAAAGCGGGTGAGCGCGCCGGGGACGACCGGCTGGACGCTCTGCGGTGTGTAGGGGTGCCAGGGCAACAGGATTTGCCCCTTGGCGTCGCGCCACGACCGAGCCGCGTCGACGGCGCGCATCGAACCGAGCAGGGCCCCGGAAGTGAGCGGCACTGATTGGCCACTCGGGGTGACGTCCTCGACGTTGACGATCCACTCCGCATCGGCGACGTTGTCGGTGGCCGCAACGCTCAGGTCCATCGGGCCAGACACGACCGTGTCGTCAGGCATGGGGACCGTCGTGAACGTGAGTGCACCCGGGCCTGGCTGCACGGCGTTGTCGGTGTTGGTGCAGGGATCCGCCCCGAGACCGGCCGCCCCGAGCGCGACGTTGTCCGTCCCCATCATCCACTGGGACGTCTCCCGGTCGCACGGAGCCGACAGGCCGGTAAAGGCGATCGACGCGCTCTGGGTTCCCGCCGGCGGCGCCGTGTTCGACAGGGAGCCCCCCTGACCCAACCACAACGTGCTCGCCTGGGCGCCTGGCGACGGCCACCGGGACACGTCCACGTAGCGAGACGTCCCGAGGACGTTGAGGTGAAGGGGCGTGTCGGTCTGGGCCATACCGGAGGGCTCGTGCTTGAGCCACGTGTCGAACCACTCGAGCTCGATCTGGTCGAGCTTGAGGCCCGACCCCGCAGTGAGGTGGTACCAAGGGCCCATGAGCAGCTGGTAACGACCGGTGACCGGTTGGCCCGGGGTCATCGGCGCCCCCGCGGGTCGGCCGTCGTACAGGTTCTGCAGCGCCACGTAGTTGAGCGGCTCGCCGTGTTGGAACAGGTCGTACCAACCGCCCACCAGGAACGCCGGCACGTGGTCCGCCACCACCGTCGACAGATAACTGGTCGGCGAGCGGTCCAACCAGTACTGCCCGTCGTAGGACTCGGACCCGTTCAGCTCGACGTTGGCTGCCGTGGGCGCGTAGTACGACCCGAGGGAGCCCAGATGGCCTGCTTGCGTCGGCAGCAGGTCGGACGCCGAGCCCGACGACGGAGCCTGGACCGTTTCCAACAACGGGTCGGCGTTCTGCACGCCGACCTCCAGGCCGGTGTAGATGGAGTTGAACTCGGTGTCGAACAGCCCGCCGTCGAACGCCGTGTCGCGGTAGATGTCGTTGGCGGAGATGACCGGGAAGATCGCCTTGACGGGCGAGCCCGGGGGGAGGGCGCCGACCGTCAAGAACTGGTTGATCCCGAGGTACGACTCACCGAACAGGCCCACGTCGCCGTCGGCATGTGGCAGCGTGGCGGACCAGTTCACGAGCTGCGCGCCGTCATGTGCCTGGATGGGGTCGAACAACCCGTAGCTGCCGGCGGAATCGCCCGTGCCCCGCACGTCGGCGACGACTTCGATGTAGCCGCGCTGCACGAAGGACGTGTCCGCGCCCAGCGTGCCCTTGCCGTACGGCGTCTGCGTCAGCAGAACCGGGAACGGCCCTGGCGCGTCCGCACCGGTCGAAGGATCGACCGGCGTGTACACATCAGCACGGAGAACCGTGCCGTCGGCCATGGTCACTGGCACGTTCTGCTGCTCGTTGACGCCGTAGACGGCGGGATCGGGGCTCCAACCACCGGGTCCACCAGCACCGGGGCTGGCTCCGGTCGACCCACCACCGGACCCCGGGGCGGTGGACGAGGGGGCCCGACTGGTCCCCTGCGAGGCGCCACCGCCGGACGCGGCCTGCCGAGCTCCCGGCACCGGGGCGGCGACGTCGCTCACCCCGACGTGCCGGGCCGTGGCCACGGCAGACGCCGACAGAACGGCAAGGACGACAAAGGCGGCGATGATCCTCGGTGGGCGCATGGTTGAAGTCGGGGCGAGCGTGGTGGGAGCGGCCAACAGGCAGGCGGAGCACTGCCGAGCCCGGTGTGCTCCGGTGAGGAACGCTGTTCGGGGCCCGGTCCTTGCGCGGGCCCGACCACGCGTGCCCCGGGGCCGGCCGGCCGGCCGCCGGGCGGCGAAACACGCCCCTCAGGCACCCGAGCGAGGCGATGAGCCCGGGAGCCGAGGAACGTCTTTATCTTTCAGGGCCAGGTACCCGGGGCAGCGGGGATAGATGGCCGTCTCGGCCGTACCGCCCAGGGGACGCAATCGCACATCAACGGGAGCCGTCATGGGAAAGGTCATCGCCTCCATCACGACGTCGGTCGACGGGTACATCACCGGTCCCGACGACGGGCCCCACTGCGGGCTCGGCATCGGGGGTGAGCGCCTCCACTACTGGGTGTTCGGGGGCCCGTGGACCTACGACACACCCGAGCGCGGCGAACCACTCGCCGAGGACAAAGCGTGGTTCGACCTGGTCATGGCCGACACCGGCGGCGTGATCGGCGGCCGCGCCACCTACGAGGCGGCCGGCCATTGGGGCGGCGCCAATCCTTTCGGGGTGCCGTTCTTCATCTTGACGCACCGACCCCAGGAGCAACCACCGGACGGGGGGTTCGTCTTCGTGAACGGCCTGGATCGAGCGGTCGAACAGGCCACGGCGGCCGCGCAAGGACGGAACGTCAACCTCATGGGCGGCGCGGACACCATCCGTCAGGCGTTGAATGCCGAGATCGTGGAGGAACTGAGGCTGATCATGGCGCCGGTCGTTCTCGGAGCCGGCAAGCGCCTCTTCGACGCCGGCTTCACGAAATCGATCGAGTTGGAACAGGTGAGCGCCCGGCAATCTCCGTTGGCGACATTCATCCACTACCGCGTCAACAGATAGCCGTGTCCGACCGAAAGCCACCGCGTTTCGCGGCCGACGAACGCCAGACGCTTCTCGCTCTGCTGTCGTACCAGCGGGACTCTCTTGCCCGGAAGGTGTCAGGCGTCGCGGACGACCGGGCCACGGCCATGCGGGTCCCGTCCGGGACCACGCTCTTGTGGCTCGCAAACCACATGGCCGACGCCGAGATCACCTGGCTCATTCGGCGCTTTGCGCAGAGCGACGACGCCGCGTTCGCTGTTCACGCCGACGCGCTCGAGCACGCCGTGGCGCGCTACCGGATGGTTTGCGATGCGACAAACAAGGTCGTGGCGGCTGCGCCCAGCCTCGATGCCCTCTGGCCGCCGTTCGACGACGAGCCGGCCGTGAACCTGCGGTGGATCCTCCTGCACCTGCTCGAGGAAACGGCGCGCCACGCCGGGCACGCGGACATCCTGCGAGAGACGATCGACGGCGCTACCGGCCGATAGGCGCGCGGGCCGTCAGCAGGGTCGGACATCCTCCGGGGCGAAGCTCCGGGGCAGAACGGCCCCGTCGGACACCCGTCGGACGAGGTAGGCGTCGCAGATGAGGGCAGCAATCCGAAACCCTCGGGTCCACGTCCGCTGGGCGGCGTTGCGGACCTCGACCCGTGCACCGATGCTGATGTCGGCGGTGCGAGTCTCGTCGGCGATCCGGTTCGAGTGCACGAGGCCTGCTCGCGTCACGCCGGGACCTGTCCGGCGGCGGCTCGGACCATCCGGGCGACGCTGAAGGAACCGTCGGCCCCATCCGGCGTGCCCGGCTCGGTGGCCCGTCGTCCGAGCGGATCCTGGAGACCGCCGTGGGTGGGGCTCGGCTCAGACCCGGGAGTGCCGATCCACACCCCGGGGGTCGAGCGTCGCCACTCGAGTCGAGGATCGATCGTCCTGATGGCAGCCCAGGCGTGGCGCGCGGACGGCCACTCGCCGACGGGGCCCCCGCGATACAAGACGCACGACGCATCGGCACGCTCGACGAGGACCGCCCGGACGCCATCGGCGGTGGCCTCGACGAGTGGGGTGCCGGCGGATGGGACCGCAGCTGCCGATGAAGCGGGGCCGTCGTATCGGCCGGTGGACCGGAACCCCCTGTCGACGACCGCCTGCTTCATCGCACCCCCCGGGCCATCTGGCTTTCGCACCGTCTGCTCATGCCACCCGACCTCGCACCACTATCAATCACGATCGGTCCCCGGGCCTATAGGCCCCTCGACCCAATTCGCGCACAAAGCGGTTAAAGCACCACGGGACAGGGTCTCGTAAGGCGGCCGCCTTCCGGCCGTTGTCGGTGCGATGCGACGGGTCAGCCGGCGGAGCTTCCTCGTCTCGGCGGGGTCCCTGGCCGCCGGTTGGGCGCTGGCGGATCGGGGGCGTCTGGCGGACCTGGCCTTTACGGCTTCGCCGGGACCGCCTGGGGCGGCGGCCGCCCTCGCCGCCCTGGGACGGTCGGCCCTCCGGTACCCCGACTCGGTCCCCTTCCCGAACCTCCCACCGGGGACCGACACGCTGCCCGAGATCGAGCACATCGTCGTGCTCATGCTCGAGAACCACTCCTTCGACAACCTGTTCGGGCTGCTCGGCCGGGGTGACGGTTTCAAGACGAGCTCGCGTCGGGTCACCTCGTGGAACCCTTCCGGGGTGACCGCGACCAACCCCAACTCGTCAGGCGGCGTGCAGCACGCCTTCCATATGCCGACGACGTGCCAGCTCCCGGCGTCCCCGAGCCAGGAATGGACGGCCAGCCACCTGCAGTACGACAACGGGACCTGCCGAGGGTTCGTCGTGTCCCCGAGCGGTCCGGTCGCCATGGGCTACTGGTCCGGTTCCGACCTGCCGTTCCTGTACGGCCTGGCGCGGGCATTCCCCATCGCCGACCGCTGGTTCTGCAGCGTGCTCGGCCAGACCGATCCCAACCGCCGCTTCCTCATAGCGGCCACGTCGTCGGGGATGACCAACGACATCGCGGTGCCGGGCCCGGGCACGAGCCCCAGCACCGTCGAGCAGGACGCGCTGCTCGCCACTCCGGCCAACGGCACGATCTTCGACCGCCTCAGCGCGCACGGCGTGTCGTGGGTCGACTACACGGCTAGCTACCCGACCGGTACGACCTCGGAGCTCTACCCGGTCGACGACGCCGTGCTGACCCAGACGGCCTACAAGCCGTTCGACTCCTTCTACGCCGACTGCGCGGCGGGGTCACTGCCCGCCTTCTCCCTGCTCGACCCCGACTACAGCACCCAGTCGCAGGAGAACCCGCAGAACCTCGTGGTGGGCGAGGACCTCCTCCGCAAGGTGGTGCTCGCGGTGGGCGGGTCGCCGGCGTGGACGAAGACGATGCTCGTCGTCGTGTACGACGAGCACGGCGGGTACTACGACCACGTCCCGCCGCCCGTGGCGTTGGCACCGGACGGGATCCCACCGGTCGTCCCACCGGGTGCGTCCACCTATGACGGGTTCTCGCGGTACGGGTTCCGGGTCCCCGCGGTCGTCGTCTCTCCGTACGCGGTGCGCGCCGGGCTGACCCACGTCCTCCACGACCACACGTCTGTGCTCGCCATGGTGGAGCGCAAGTGGAACCTGCCGGCGATGACGTTCCGCGACGCCAATGCCAACGACCTGACGGACTTCCTCGACATGGCGGCGCTGCGCACCGGCACACCGACGTTCCCCCAGCTGCCCGCTCTCCCGCCGTCGGGACTGTCCGGCGCCACCCTGGCCTGCTCCACCACCGGCCCGGGCACGATCCCGCCCCCGGGATCGTCGACCTGAGCGACCCGGCCGATCAGCGTGGTCAGCCCGTGAAGATGCTGTCGTGCGGACGCGCCGGCGCGGTGGCGAAGAAGGGCCGTACGTAGCTCTCCATGAGCTGGTCGACGGTCGCTTTGGCGGATGGGTCGGCGATCAGGTCGTGGTCCTCGTCCGGGTCCTCGTGCAGGTCGAAGAGCTGGCACGCCACACACGCGTCCTCGTCGACCACGATCTTGTGCCGGTCCGTCTCGAACGAGGCGAACCCCCAGTTCTCGCTGACGAGCACGGGCCGGGGTTCGGGCTCACCGTCACCGCTCACGTATCCCCTCAGCGACCGTCCTTCGCTGTCGGGGATCGCCGGGGCGCCGGCGATCGCGCGCAACGTCGCCGGGACGTCGACGTGCGCGACGCGCGCATCGACGACACCTGGCCGGGTCCCCCCGGGCGGCCGGATGATGAGCGGGACCCGGACGGCCTGCTCGTACATCACGCACTTGGACATGAGGCCGTGGTTGCCACCCATCTCGCCGTGGTCACTCGTGTAGACGACCCAGGTGTCGTCCAGGAAGCCGCGCGCGTCGAGCGCACCGACCATGCGGCCGATGGCCTCATCGATCACCGAGACATCCGCGGCGTACGCGCGCCGCATGCCCCTGATGGCGTCCTCGGTCATGGTCTCGGAGTCCGAAAGCCACAAAAAGGAATCGAGCAGCGCCCCGTAACGGCCCGTGCCTTCGGTGCTGGGCCGCTTCGTCGAGCTGGGCATCGAGATGTCGACGTCTCGGTAGCGATCGACCGCGGCCTGCGGCGCGTCCCACGGGTCGTGCGGGCCCGGGAAGCCCACGAACAAGTAGAACGGCTCGGGGCGGTCGTATCCCTCGATCCACTCCACGGCGAGCTGGCCGTGCCAGCTGTCCACGTAGGCGTCGACCGGCAGGGGCATCGGTGTCGAGTCCCACATCGGGACGCTCTTGGTGGCGTTGCGGCCGTCTTCGTTCTCGCCCTGGTAGGCGCGCGCCGCGATGTGCCGACAGTACGAGTCGAGCAGGCCGCGCGCCTTGAGAGCATCGGTGTACCTCGTGGGCGTCTTGCCCACGAACTTGTCGCCGGTCTCCTGGACCTCGGAGAAGCCGAGCGCCGTGAGCTTCCACGCGAGCTCGTCCATGTGGTCGGCCGTCAGGATCTCGTCCCGGTAGAGGTGCGCCTTGCCCAACATGGCGGTGTGGTAGCCCGCCTCCCGGAGGGCCCACACGTAGGTGGGCGCGTCGGCGGGGATCTCGGCCCAGTTGGTGTACACGCCGTGGTCACGGACGTACCGCTCGGTCATGAACGACGCGCGCGCCGGCATGCACAGCGGACCCTGGCACGACACCCGGGAGAACCTCACGCCGTCGCCCGCCAGGCGGTCGAGCGTCGGAGTCAGCACGGTGGCGTCGCCCGCGCAGCCCATCATGTCGGCGCGGTGCTGATCGGACATCACGACCACGATGTTGGGTGCCTTCGACGCCACGTTCTCCCCCACTCTTGCGGTACGCCGGGACCGACGATCAGGGAAGCCCGGCGCGCCTCGCCGCTTCGGCCCGGTTGTCGAAGCCGCAGATGTCTTTCACGCTGCCGTGGCGCACCGTCATCACCTGCCAGCGCTCGACCGGCCCGTCCCGGCCTGCTCTGGGGAAGCCGGTGACCTCGAGCCCGACGAGCAGGGTGTCGGGGCCGGCGATCACGTCGATCACGCGCGCCCGCCCTCCTCCGTCGCGGCCGTGCCGGAACCAGGCGAGCACCTCGTCGCGGTTCTGGCACCCCCACTCGGGATGGTCGGGAGGACCCCAGGTCGCGTCCGGCGCGAGGAGCTGTCGCATGGCATCGAGGTCAGCGGTCTCCAACGCCTCGCGCACGCGCTCGGCGAGCTCGCTCGTCGCGTCAACCTGCTCAGACATGAGCGCCTCCCTGCGGTGGCACGGGACCCCCGCGCCGGACGCTCAGCCTGCCACGCCGGTCGGCAAGGCAGGGGAAAGCTGTGGTCGAGCTGCGGGCGGCCGCCGCCGCGTCAGGCGGCGGGACCGCTCGTCAGTTGGACCGTCGCCGTGTGCTGCTGGCCGGATGTGTCTGTCCAGGTCACCTGCACCTGGTCACCGGGATGGTGTTGGGCCATCACGCTCGAAAGGGTCGCGGGCGAGTCGATGGCCTGGCCGTCGACCGCCGTGATCACGTCGCCCTGCGCCAGCCCCGCGGCCTGTGCGGGCGTACCGGAGAGGACACCTTCCACGCCGGCGCCGGAGCTCGACGCCGCTCCCACGCTGTCGGCCGAAGCCACCTGGATCCCCAAGAACGCGCTCGGTCCGATGTGCACGGTGGACGACGCGTGGCCGGCCTCCATCTGGCGGGCGATCGACATCGCCTCGTCGATGGGGATGGCGAAGCTCTCGCTCGAGCCGGTCTGGAACTGGAACCCGCTCGAGGCCGCGGTGTCGATCCCCACGACCTTGCCCGAAGCGTTCACGAGCGGGCCGCCCGAATCACCGGGCTGCAAGGAGGCGTCGGTCTGGATGAGGCCGGTGAGCTGTTCCGATGTGCCGGCGGCGTCGTCGGAGGCGGTGATGGACTGCCCGAGCGCGGTCACCGAGCCGCTCGACACGCTGGGCGCGCCGCCGGTGCCCCCGGCGTTGCCGATCGCCACCACGCCGTCGCCCACGCTCACCGACGAAGAGTTGCCGACCTGCACGGTGGCGAGCCCCGAGGCGCCGGTCAGCTTGATGACGGCGATGTCGTCGCTCGGGTCAGTACCCACGACCGTGGCCGAATAGGTACGCCCGTTGCCGACGTCGGCGACGCTGATGCTCGTGGCGCCCTCCACGACGTGGTTGTTGGTCAGGACTTCGCCGGACGACGTGAGCACCACGCCCGTCCCTGCCGCTGCGCCCCCGCTGTAGCCGAGGCGCGTGTTGACGTCGACGACGCCCGGGTCGACCCGGGACGCGAGCTGCGAGGCGGCCGGCGAGGCGGAGGACCCGTTCGACCCGCCGGTGTTGGGCGAATTGGAGGAGCCGAACGGCGTTCCCGCAGACGACGAGCCGGAGGATGGGACAGACGACGGCGTCGACGCGCTCGTCGACGCTCCGGGCGTGGAGTGCGAGTTGCCGAGCCAGACGCCGACGCCCACACCGGCGACCACGAGGGCGATCATGAGCAGGCCCTGGAGAATCGCCCGGGCCGGCTGGAGGCGGTAGGGATGGGGACCGGCGGGGGGGCCCCACATCGTGGGTGCCGCCGGCGGTCCCCATCCGCTCCCACCTCCGTGCGCAGCGGCGTCGGGGGGCCGCCACCACGCAGCCGTGGGGTCATCGGACGGGGCGGAGGGCTGCCCGGCGCCCTGGTCGTGGGGCGTCGTACCCGCGGCGGGTGCGTCGTCGACGGTCACTGCTGTGCCA
>DATGKD010000191.1:0-5428 GCA_035294855.1 Acidimicrobiales bacterium | reverse complement strand
CGACGTTGACGATGTGCCACACGAAGTCGCCGGCGGCCTCCACCCAGTGCCACAGGGGGTCGATGAGCTGGTGCCACAGGAAGTTCACGGCGTCCTGCGCCCAGCTCGTGAGGTCGCCGATGGCCGCCTGCGCCCAGCCCGCGACGCCCTGGGCGAAGGCGTCGACGGCGCCGATGGCGTCCTGCGCCCAGCTCGCCAGGTCCGAGACGAGCCCCCGTGCCAGGGCGGCGACGCCGTAGATCGCCTCCTGGGCCCAGTTCGAGAGGTCCGAGACGAGCTGGCGGGCGAGGACGGCGACGCCGTAGATCAGCTCGCCGCCCCACTGGTAGACGTCGTTGATCGCCTCGGTCGCCCACAGGCGCAGGCGCCGCAGGGCCGCCAGCACAAAGTTCTTTATGTCCTGGCCGACAGAGCCGAAGAACCCGACTATGTCGTCCCAGAGCCCGCCCAGCACCAGCTGGGCCAGGAACGCTACGGCGAGCTGACCGGCGGCGACGGCTTCGACGAGCTCGCGAGCGCGTGCACCTCGGCGATCTTCGCCACCCGGGCGTCGATCAGGTCCTTCACGTGCTGCGCCGAGTACTGCGCCAGCGGCACCGATATGTCGCCGACCACCCCGTCGGAGGTCCGGAAGGTGACCACCATCACCTCGGTGAACTGCCCGTTCACGAGCTGCGAGGACTGCCGCTGCGATACCACCTGCCAGGATTCCACCTAGGACCACCTTTCGTCGGGTCGACACCTGCACCTCACTGTCGTCTGAGCTGCGCCATCGCCACCTGGAAGCGACCGGCATAGTCCAGCATCTGCGCCGCCCTCTCGGCGGCACCCGGCGCCGGCGCCAGGCCGGGGCGCTCCAGGACGGCCCGCACGTGGTCGAGCGCGTCTGTGGCGGCCCCCGACGCCCATACCGGGTGCCACGCCCAGACCCCGCCCATGTCGCGCCAGTGGGCGAAGGCGGCCGCGGTGTTCTTCTCGGGGTCGAACAGCTCGCCCACCGACAGATGCGGCGCCTCGCACTGGCGCAGGGCGAAGAGCCCCCGGCGGCACAGCGCCTCGATGTACGACGGGTTCGACACGTGGTGGTCGTCGCCGCCCGAGGCCGCCTGCGCCATCGCCACCGCCTCGACGAGGGCGTCGCCGGCGAAGCCCGCCGACCGGCACCAGTCCGCCAGCCGGGCGACGCCCCAGGTGCTCACAGCGTCACCCCGTGGAGCTCGGGGAGGATGGCGAGCGCCCGGCCGATGAACTGCACGGCGTCGACGTTCACGTAACGCTTGGGGACCACGACGCGCTGGCGGGTGCCGTCGGGCAGCCCGAACATGATCTCGACGAGGTTGGCGCCGACGTCGCGCACCCAGGCGACGGCGATCGTCGGGCGCGTCTCAGCCGACGACGGTGCTGGGGTCGCCACCGGGCACTCCCCCCGAGACCTGCGCGACGCCGGCAGGGGCCGGCGGCGCCGGGACGGGCACCTGCCCACCTTGGGCGCTGTTTGCGGCGGCGCTCTTAGTGGCGACGGCCACGGCGCCACCGACCCCTGCCCACGCCCCGCCCAGCCCCGAGAGGATGCCCACGCCGGTGTCCACCGGCAGCCTGCCCATGACCATGAGCGCCACCACGCCGCCGGCGACGAGAAGCGACTGGGCCGCGTGGAGCACCGGGTTCACCCAGGTAGGCACGGGGCGATCCTACGCCTCACACGACGAGGTCGTACGAAATGGACGCTCGGACCGCTTGGCCCGGCGCCGTCGACCCCGTGACGATCGGCGTGTTCACGTCGAGAAGGATGCCGTCCCCGAAGTCCATTCCCACCTCGGCATTCCCGTTCACAGTCGCAGTGACCACTGCCAGATCGTTCAATGCGCCGCCTATCGTTCCCTGCAGCGCGTAATCACTTAGAGCCTGCGCCGGCGCGACCAATGACACTTGCGCCGACTTGACGAGCACCGCCCACGGTGTGCCCGGCGCGGCCACCAGCGTTTCTCCGTTTGGATTGGACCCGTTGGCCATCCTCGACCCCTGCACCGGCAACCGACCGTCCGGGCGCAGCTTCGGAGCATTCAACGGCAGGGATGCCAGACCGTACACGTTGCACGTGAAAGGACCGGCACCGGAGAAGTGCGAGATGGTCTTGTATTCGATCTGGTCGCCCACCGAAGCAGGGATCGGGAACAACAATGGATACGCAGCCTGCTGTGCACCTAGCATGTTCACGTTCCCGACCAACACCTGCCACTGACTGGCCAGGTTCTGAGTGACGTTCACCAGCTGCACGGCCAAGGAATCGAGCAACGAGTCGGTGAAGCCGGTGATGATGAAATAGAACCCCTGGTACTGGTGAAAACACCGGTCCGTCACAGGGAAATTCGTCGGGGTGGTGTTGAAGGTGGTCGATAGGGAAGAAAGCAGGTCGATGCCTGCAATCGTCGTGACGCGCTGCCAGTCCGGCGCCCCCGTCATGCGATCGGCACCGGGGACACCGAAGTGGCCGGGAACGACGACAGCAACACGAACGGCGTCACGTCGAAGCGCAGGAAGAACGAGTGTGGGTTGACAGGGTCGGTGTTGAAGGCGGCGACTGTGAGCCCACCGCCGATCTGCTCGCCGACGTCGAAGGTGAAGAAGTCGTCGTCGCCGTCGATGAACTCCGGCGGCTGGGCGAAGGGCACCACCGACACCCCGTTCCACTGGACCGATATGCCCGTGAGCCCGCCGTGGCCGGGCGGGATGCGCAGCTCGATCGTGTTCACCACGGCGTTGGCGACACCCGAGTCGACCGTGATCGGCGACGCCTTGGCGGTGTTGGCCGGGACGGTGACGGTGAGCGGGAGGTAGCGCCGGCGGATCGACACGTGACGGCTACCCGGGGACCAAGAACACCGCGCCGGGGCTGCCGGCGACCCCGTTCGCCGCCCCTCCGACCCCCGCACCGGCCGCGCCGCCGGCGACGGAGGTGGTGACCCCGGCGAGGGTGTTGGGGCCACCGGGGACGAGCTGCACCGACCCCGAGACGATCACGACCACCCCGCCACCGCCGCCTCCACCACCGCCTCCGCCCGAGCCCGTGCCCGCCGCCCCGGCACCGCCGTTGGCCGACACCGTGAGCGCAGATGCCGACGACACCGCCGCGGCGAGCACGACGCAAGCCCCGCCGCCACCGCCGCCACCCCCACCGCTGCCACCGCCGCCGAGGCTCCCGGCCCCGCCGCCACCGCCGCCACCGGCCCCACCGCCGAGGCCCACGACCGTTCCCGGGCTCCCGCCCGAGAGCGCCCACCCGAGCACCTCGGCCAAAGACCGCGGCGGGGATCCGGGCCCCTGGCCGCCGCTGTTCACGGCACCGCCTGCGCCACCTGCGCCTGGGCTCGTGCCGGTCGCCCCTGCGCCGCCTGCGCCGCCTGCGCCGCCCTCGGCGACGGTGATGTTCGCCCCGGCCACCCCGGCCGCGCCCACGGCGCCGCCTGCGCCGCCTTGGCCCGCCGTGTACGCGCCGACCCGGCCGCCGCCCTGGGTGCCACCGGCGCCGGTGGCTCTCTGGCCGGAGTTGTCGATCGTGCCGGTGCCCGAGAGCACCCCTGCGACGAACACGCGGTTGCCGCCGGTGGTGATGGTGCCGTTCACCGTGAGGTTGTGGAAGTAGTGGTCCCGGGTCAAGGTGAGCGTCGTGGATACGACGACGTCACCGTCGGAACCGTCGCCGTAGATGCTCTTTCCGCCGCCGGCCGTTGCCGCCCCCGACGTCGACACGGATCAGCCTCCCGTCACGTCGAGGGTCAGCTGGTCGATGTTGACGAGCATCATCGGCAGCGCGTAGTGGTCGCAGTCGGGGTGCACGAGCGAGAACACCTGGCCCCGCACCTGCCCCGACACGAGCTCGAGGAACAGCCCCGTGCGGTAGGGGATGAACGGATGCGGCGGGGCGTCGCGGGTCGACTCGTTGGCGGCGAGGGAGATCGCTGCGATCTCGGTGCCCGCCGCCGACGACCCGTCGACGAGGCGCACCTCGGCGGTGGCCGAGCCGGTCGCCTCGCGGAACGACCAGAAGGTGATGAGCCCCCGGCCGTTGTCGAGAATGCCGCTTGCGACCGGCTGCGACCCGATGAGCGCCCGTGGACGCATGGCGCCCCTTACGGGGCGGTCGACAGCTGGGCGAAGAGCAGCGACAGCTCGACGGCGGTGCTGGCCGTCTGCGTGGCGGCGAAGGCGAGCGTCGACGCCTTGTTCTGGCTGTTGACCACCGGGATCGACGGCTTGCCGGTGACCTGTTCGAGCCACCAGAACCACCGCCGCTGGTCGGTGGGGCTGTTGTTGATCGCCCCGCCGACGAGCAGGTTGCCCGTGTCGACGCCCTGTATCGCCCACAGCCCGTTTGCCGCCGCCGCCCCCTGGGCGATGCAGCCGACGAGCGCGTAGAGCGTGTTCGCCTTGAACACGTCGACGGTGCTGTTGAGCGCCACCCCCGTGCCCCAGTCGCCGGCCGTCGCGCCCGAGGTGGGCGACACCGGCACCGCGAGGTAGTCGACGATCGACGGGGCGAGCTCGGCCCAGGTCTTGTAGACCGCGGCGATGCCCGGCACGTCGTCGTAGTAGTTGAGCAGGCCGGCGATGGAGATCTCCGCTGCCGTCGGCGCCGTGGTGAACACCGCCTCCACCGTCGGGGTGTCCTGGCTGTAGAGCCGCTGGCGGAACCCCTCGGCGGCGACCACCGTCGGCACCCCGGCCGTCGCCTGCAGCCGCACGGCGTTCACGTCGTCGTGCATCCGCGGCGAGCGGATCCGCAAGTCGCCGGCGGCCTGGAAGCTCGCGATGACCGCCTCCAGGCAGACGGCCGCCGAGCCCCCGGCCGTCGCCCGCACCGTGAAGGACTGCTGATTCCCGGCGGTGAGCGCCTGCGCGCCGGTGGAGGCGGCGTCGGAGAGATGGCCCTGTACCAGCTCGATCCCGTATCCCATCGTTTCCTCGATTCGTCAGTAGGTGATCGGTTGGCTGGTGGCCGTCAGGCCGTGCGCCCGCTGTACTGCGCGTTGTGCTGGATCATCGCCGTTGCCCTGGCGATGGAGTCCGCGAGGCTGTTCTTCGGCATGGCCCGCACCTTGGCGACGCCCTGGGCCAGGTAGGGGAAGAACTTCTGGGCGAACGCCTCGTACTTGGCCTGCTTCTGCTGGGCGCCCGTGGCGATACGCGGGATGCCGATGTTGATCATCGCCTGCTGCCATTCCGACAGCGACACCGCTGCGACCCTGGCTGCCCACTTCTGCTGGGACTGCTGGACGCGCTGCAGCCAGTAGCTGGCCTGCTGGGCGGCCCGCTGGCCGGGGGCGACGGTGACGGAGTTCACGCCCGCCGTGATGTGCTGGGTGGCCCCCGAAAGGTTCGACACCCACTTGGCGGTGGCGCTGGCCGGGTCGAGATTCACCACGATGGG
>DATGKD010000190.1:0-3262 GCA_035294855.1 Acidimicrobiales bacterium | reverse complement strand
CCCCGAGGCGTACGAGACCGCGCACGACGCGCTGTTCACCCAGTGCCGCGTGAGCGTCGGCGATCGCGTCCTCGTCACCGGCGCGGCCGGCGGCGTGGGCAGCGCGGCGGTGCAGCTCGCGGCCGCCGCCGGCGCTCGGGTGGTGGCGTCGGTGCGTCGCCCCGAGCTGCGTGACGCCGTCATGGCGCTCGGCGCGCACCACGCCGCCGGTCCCGACGAGGCCTTCGGGCTCGGTCCGTTCGACGTCGTGCTCGAGCTCGTGGGCGGGGTCAGCTTCGGCGCGTCGCTCGGCGCGTTGGCGACCGGCGGGCGGATCTCGGTGATCGGCGTCGGCGCCGGGCCCCGCACCGAGATCGACCTGCTGGCGCTCATGCACCGGCGTGCCCGGGTGAGCGGCTCGACGCTGCGGGCCCGGCCCCGCGCGCAGAAGGCGGCCGTGGCCGCCGCCGTCGAGTCGCACGTCGTGCCGCTGCTCGCGGCCGGCCGGGTCCGGGTCCCGCTCTCGGCCACGTTTCCCATGGCGCGCGCCGCCGACGCTTACGAACGCTTCGCCGCTCCGGGCAAGCTCGGCAAGATCGTCCTGCTCAGGCGGTAGGGGTCACTGGCGGCAGAGATCACGGGCGGCAGGGATCGCTGGAGGAATTGACAGACCCCGGGCCGTCCGCCCGGCCCGGGGTCCGAATCCCACCACCGCAGATTGCGCCCCCTCGAGGGAAAGACGCCGCTGGGCCCGGATGTATTCGCGCTTTTCTGCGGGGGTCCCGGGCGCGAGTTCCCAGGCCAACCTCTCCTTCCCCGGGAACCCCTCTTCCCCCGCCAGAAACCGGCGACGAGGTGGTTCCCCTTTTGAGGTCCACCCGCACGACCAGGGGATGGTCCCGATCCAGGGAGGGAGAACCAGGTGACGCCGCTCGAGCGAGCGGGCGGGGGCACGTTCGAGGACTTCTACCGCGCCACGGCGCGTGAGCTGCGCCGGTACGCCCAGGCGGTCGCCGGCAGCGGCACCGTCGACGATGCGTGCCAGGAGGCGTGGCTGCGCATGTGGCGCGCCTGGGGGAGCGCGGACGACGAACGGCTCGAGGCCTGGGCGCGACGGGTGGTGCGCAACTGCTGCATGGACGATCTCCGCCGGTGCCGTCCGACGAGCCCGATGGTCCCCGATCGACCTGACGCCGCTCGTGGCCCGGACGACATCGCCGTCGACCGTGCCGAGGCCGCCACCGTCGCAGAACACTTCCGCCAACTGCCCGTCGGCCTGCGCCAAGCCCTCTGGCTCCGCGAGGTCGTGGGCTTTAGCTACGCAGAGATCGCCGACGCGCTGGGCGTCCCCATCGGCACGGTCATGTCGCGTTTGCATGCCGCCCGGCACAAGCTCGCCCGGAAGCTGGAACGTGCCACGGGAGGATCTGTTCACGAGGAGCGCACCG
This sequence comes from Acidimicrobiales bacterium, assembly GCA_035294855.1. GTDB lineage: Bacteria > Actinomycetota > Acidimicrobiia > Acidimicrobiales > UBA8190 > DATGKD01. The sequence continues at coordinate 1,835 of DATGKD010000190.1, read as the reverse complement.
CATGAACGCGCGGCGTCGCCTCCGGCGCCATCCGAGCGAGATCCAGCTCGAGGCCTGGTTCGACGGTGAAGCCGACGACGAGGTGGCGTGGCACGTCCTCGGCTGTGACCGGTGCTTCCGTCACCTCGGCGGCACCGCGCGCCTGCATGCCGGATTACGCGCCGTGCTCCGGGACCCGTCGACGCTCACGCCGAGCGACGCGCACGGGGTCCAGGGGCCACTCTCGGCCGATCACCCCGCGGAATGGATTCGCACCACCGCTCGCGTCGGCGCCGTGCGAACGACCGCTCCCGCCACCGTCCGCACGCCGAGGGTCAAGACCCCACTCATGCCGGCGGCGGTGGCCACCATGGTGCTCATGGTCGGTGTCGGGACCGCGGTGGCCGGGCCCCTGCGCGCCGCGGTCATGTCCGGGGGCACCCGGGCGTCTTCGACCTCGCCGAGCCACACCACCGAGGCCTCGGCCATCCACTCCTCCATCGGGTCGAACCGGACGACTGCGTCCGGGGGCGCTGCCGGGCAGGGCAGTGGGTCCGGTCACGGCACCGCGGCCCGCGACCCGGCGACACACCAGGCGGCCGCGCACGGTGCCGACGGGCCGGGCTCGGCGGCTCCCGGAGGCGGGTCCCTGGCGAACCCGGCGACCGGCGCCACCGGGCCGGTCGCGGCCGCCGCCCCGGGAAGCCCGCTCGAACTGGCGGTGGTCACCCCCGACGCCGGCCCCGGCGCCGCCGAAGGGGCCGAAGTCCGCGACGCCGCCGCCGCGGCGGTCGCCGAGGCGAACGCCACCGGGGGCGTGGGCGGGGCCCCGGTGACGCTCGACGACGTCTCGGCGCAGGACACCGCCGGACTGGCCGCACTGCGGGGCCACGTTGGTGCCCTGGTGGGCGGCTTCGGTGCCGCAGCCCCGGCCGGCGTGCCGTGGTTGCTTCCCGCCGACCCCGCCGTCACCGGCGCCGATGTCGTCGGTGCCGAACCGTCCGACGCCGCCGCCGGCACGCAGCTCGCGTCGGCGCTCCTGGCGCAGGGTGTGTCGGGGACCGTGGGCGTGGTGAACGACGGGGGGCCGGACAGTTCCCTGTCGACCGGCATCGCACAGGTGATGACCGTCGACACCGCGCCGGTCGCACCGCCGTCGTCCTGCCTCTCCGCCGCCGGCGACCTCCAGCGTGCCGGGGTCGTGGCGCTCGCCGTCGCCGGTTCTCCGGAACTCGCCGCGTCGTGTCTGGCCGCCTTGCAGACGTTGTCGTGGCAGCCGCCCGCCGGGGTGCTCGTCGCCCCAAGTGCCGTGTATGCCGGCCTGGGGACGTCGCCGCTCGCGGCCGTTTCGAACGTGCAGTCGGTGCTGGGCTTCCCATGGCCGACCGCCGACCAATCGGGCGCGCAGCGCTTCCGGTCCTCGGTACCGGGTGCGTCCTCCTACCGCGCGCTCGTGACCTTCGCGGCGGTGGAGCTCGCCGTTGACGTCGCCCGCGCCGGCAGCACGGTCGACCCCGCCTCGCTCGGCCGGGGGACGTGGCGCAACGACCTGTTCGACTACACCGGGCTGATGAACGCCGGCGCCCACGTGGTCGATGCCAGTGGCGGCGGGTGGGTGCCAGCTTCCTGACGGCGCCCGGTCAGACCTGCTCTCGCCCTCGTTCGACGATCGATCGCCGGCGCTGCTCGATCTCGGCCGGGTTCACACCCCCGCCGTGGAACTGCGCCGCGGCGCGCGCCTCCACCTCCCACGCCTCTGCGCCTGTGACCGACGCCACGGTGTCGTAGGTGTGCAGGATGCCGGTGAGTGCTCGCTGGTCGACCGACGCCACGTCGGCCGCGAGGCGCTGCACGCA
>DATGKD010000189.1:0-9836 GCA_035294855.1 Acidimicrobiales bacterium | reverse complement strand
GCGGCAGGGCACTACGGTCCGGTCAAGGGCGCGGGCGTCGTGCTGGCGAACATGGCCGAGCGACGCGTACGGGCCCGGCATGTGGATGCCTTCGTCCCCGTGAGCTCTGCGGTGGCGGCGCGCACCGACCTCACCGGCGCGCGCCACGTCGAAGTCATCGCCAACTTCGTGCCCGACGACCTGCTCGTCGACCCCGCCGACCTCGAGGTCCCCTCGGCCGACGCGCCGATCCTCTTCGTCGGGGACCTCACCCGCGACAAGGGGGTGCCCGTGCTCTTCGAGGCGTACCGGCGCCTCGAGGCCCCGCCCCCACTCACGCTGGCCGGCCGCGTGCTTCCCGAGACGCCGCCCGAGCGGGCTCCGGGGGTCGTCGTGCTCGGCCCGGTCAGCCCGGACACCGTGCGCCAGCTCATGCGCGGGTGCCTGGCGCTCGTCCTTCCGTCGATCGTGCTCGACTGCTGCCCCACCGTGGTCCTCGAGGCGATGGCCGCGGGACGGGCCGTGGTGGGTTCGTCCAGCGGGGGCATCCCCGATCTCGTCGACGACGGGGTGACCGGATTCGTGGTCCCCCCTGGCGACGCCGTCACGTTGGCCGACGCGCTGGCCCGGTTGATTTCCGACCGCGCCGAGGCTGCGGCCCTCGGACGAAGGGGCCTCGACAAGGTGCGGGCGTACACGGCGTCGGCGGTCACCGGCCATGTCGAAGGCCTCTATCGAGAGCTCGTGTCACGCTCACCGGACACCTCGCCGGGCGAACAAGGCGCGCCACGCGACGATGCGTCTCGGACCGAGGACCGGCACGCCAGGCGCTGAACCGGCGCGACGCACCGGCGCACGACGATCCTTCGACCGAGCCTCCCGCACCATTCGGATCCCGACGGACTGCGCCACCTGGCGGACGGCCATGACCAGCGCGGGGAGCAGGTCGTCGCCCGCCGTCCACGCCAAGTGGGTCCCTGAGGTCGAGGGATGACCGGTGCCACGAGCCGACATCGGAGGCATGTGCCGTCGCTGACGCCACTGCCGCCACAGGCTGGCCAACTCGAACGGCTCCACGACGAACTGGCGCCCCTCGACCGTAGGTGCCGCCGGGACAGCTCGCCCCGACAGATCGAGGTGCATGGCGCGCACCACGTCGATGCCCGCCTCGTTCTCGAACATCCGGAACTGGGCCCCGAGGCGTGGGTTGAAGTCGAGAAGGTTGTAGTGCCCCGTCCGCCTGTCGAAGCGCCAGTCCAGGTCGAACACGCCCCGGTAGCCGACAACCGAGCACAGGTGCGCGGTGAGCGCCACGAGCTCGGGGTTCTCCACCACGCAGGCACGAGCCGTGGCCCCGGTGCGCAGCGGCCACGATCGCAGCTTCCGCCCCGTGAAGACGATCGCCAGACGGGCGTCACCATCGCAGTACCCGTGGACGATCCAGTCCTCGCAGCACTCGTCGGGCAGGAACTCGCGGACGATGAGGCTCAACGGTTCGGGCCACCCCACGCGCAGCGCCTCGAGTTCGTCACGGGTGTCGACGATCGTGCCGTGCGGTCCAACCCCGGGGGGCGCGAGGCACATCGGCCCCGGTTTCACCACGGTCGGGAACATGAGCTCGTCCACGGCGCGGTCGAGTTCGGCGCTGGTGGTGACAAGGCGCGTGTCGGGGACGGCGACGTCGTGTTCGCGGCAGAGTTCGAACAGCGCGTGCTTGTCCGCCAGGCGACGTGGGAGCGTGGCCGGAACCGACGGCAGAACGAACCTGTCGCGGAGTTGGCCGGCGTTCTCCGCCATCGCCACCGCGGCCCGGTCGTCCGAGCAGAGGATCAGGGCGGGCCGCCCGAGAGCGTCGCTGACCGCCATGAGTCGCTCGACCAAGCGCGCCGGATCACTCGCTGCGGTTCCCGTCCAGACGATCCGGCTCGCCAGGTAGCGCGACCTGGCGGCGGGAGTCCAAGAGTCCTCCACCACCGCGTGCACCGGAACGCCGGCGCGCCCGAGGCTGCGGATGGCGCCCAGTGCGCCGTGGTGGAGCGGATAGCCGGGCGAACGGAGGAGGACGACGGGGAGCCCGGGGTCGAGCGGCGCTGCGGGCGTCGTTCGCACGTCGCCGCGGGGGATACGGGACCGCACCAACTGGAACGAGCCGCGGGCGCTGTGATTCCCGAAGTAGACCCGAGCCACCGGGCGCAGGAGCACGATCCCTTCGAAGAACGCCACCAGCACCCACCCCGAGCAGAGCCCGATCAGCCCGAAGGCGGCGCCGCCGACCGCTGCGCCGGTGGCTTCCGCCGCAGTTCCGAGGGCCAGGACGCGCGAGGCCAGAGACAGCTTCCCCTGCGCCCGCCGAATGGCCACATAGTGGTCCTTCACCACGAACGACGGTCCGGCCAGGATGAGGATTCGCAGCGCGGTGGTGCCGTTGGTCGCGTACATGTGGCCGAACACGCCGAGCGCGATCGGGGCGGCTAACTCCACGATGACGAGGATCAGCGACACCGCGGCCATCCCCATGGGCAGCGTCCGGCGCACGTGCCGCTGCAGCCGGCCGGCGTCGTCGGACGTCTCCGCGAACAAGGCCAGCGTCAACAGGTACGGGACGATGAGGACCACCGACGTGAGCTGCTGCGCCGTCGCGTAGAAGGCGTATTGGCGCGTGGTGATCAAGGCTGCCGCGATCACCGGCACCAGATACGACACCGAGTTGATCGACAGGTTCAGGACGTGATGGTTGAGCGACAACCGGCCATAGGTGCGGACGAGGCCCAGTCGTGCGTGGAGCATGTGCGCCCCAGGGGGGTTCGGCCCCATGCGCAGCATGGGGTAGCACACGATCAGGGACACGATCAGGCTCGCTGACCACGCCATGATGAGGCCCGCACCCGTCCGCGACCCGGCGGCGATGAGAGCCGCGGCACAGGCGAACTTGAGGACCGAGGCGAGAATGCCCCGCGTGAGCTGCGCGCTACCGCGACGGATGGCGATGGCGGCATTGTCGAAGGTGACGGCGAGGACCGTCGCGACTGCGCCGCCCAGGAAGAACACGGCCGCCACCGGCTCGCGCCCGATGGTGGCGAGGCTCTTGCCAAAGGTGTGCGAAAAGGCGAGCGCGCCGACGGCCAACACGCCGACCGTGGCGCCCGAGATCACCATGCCCGTCGACAGCAGCGCCCGCCGGACCGACGGGGCGGTCGAACCGAGTTCGGCGATGAGGAACGTCGCGATTCCGAGGATGCCGATCGTCGAGAGCAGGACTGCGGTGGACGAGGCGGCAAAGGCCAGGCCGACCTGATCGGGAGCGAAGAAATGGGTCACGAAGACCCAGTACGCGAGCCCGAGGATGGCGGTGCTTCCCTGGTGGCCGACCAGGTAGGCGAAGGTGCCGAACAACTGCCGCCGTTCGGTGACCACCGTCGTGGCGTCGGGCGTCCCCGGCCTCTGCTGGCCCGTCACCTTGTCGGGCACCTCGCGGCGCGGCGCGACAAGGCCCGGGCCTGAGCTCGCAGGGTCCAACACCGTCGTCGCGTCGGCGCGGGACTCAGCCATGACGCGAGCCCCGCAGCGACCCTCGGACGCGATGGGCCACGAGCCTCGACTGTCCGACGACATAGCCGCCCACCGTCGCCATCACACCGACGACGATCACCACGGCACGCACGGCCCCCCCCACATCACCGCTGACGACAGCGGCTGATTCCCGCGCAACAGCACGCGGCAGGACGACCAGGGTGTAGCGGCGCTCCTCGGCGAGGGCCGCGTCAGCTCCGGCGCGCTGGGTGACGGCGGCTTTCGACAGCCCCTCGGCGTAGCAACGGCGCAGGAAGTAGCGCATCCGGGCGCGCTCCTCCGCCACGTGATGGTGGGCGACGGCCCCGGGGACGTGGACGAACTCGACGCCCGGCATCCGCTGGCGAACGCGGATGGCGAACTCCGTCTCCTCGCACCCGACGGGCACGGTGCCGATCCGCCCCATGGCGGTGTCGAAGCCGCCGACTTCGTCGAACAGGCGACGGCGGATCGACATCGAGGCGCCCACGGGATTGCGTACGGGGGCCACGACCTCCGGCAACCCGCGATGGGTACAACCGACCACCCAGTCGAATTCGGCGGGGAACCACCACGGCCGCTGCCCCCCGGGCCACGAGGGACGGGCCGCCCCGCCCACGCCCGCCACGCGCGGGTCGGCGTACTGCGCGGCCATGGCCGCCAGCCAGCCGGCATCCGCGTGGGCGTCGTCGTCGAGAAAGGCGACCACCTCGCCCCGGGCCCGGCGGAGCCCGGAGTTGCGCGCCCCCGCCAGCCCGGCTTGCTCCTCGTTGGGAACGACCTCGACGTCAGGCCCGAACTCGACGCGGGCGCGGGCGAGGAGGCTGTCGTTGTGGTCCACCACCACGACGGTCTGATCGGGACACTGGGTCTGCGCAAGCAGCGACGCGACCGATTCCACGAGCATGTCCCAGCGGCGGTCGGTGTAGGTGCAGACGACGGCCGTCATCGAGGGCGCGGCGGCATTCGCGGTCGTGGCCACCGTGCGCGAAAGTTGGTCGGTCATGGGCAGTCCGGTCACTTCCACTCACCGTTCGCCGTGACCACGGTGATGTTCGAGGCGTTCGGCGAGATCGACGCCGGCACCACGACCGTCTGGGCCGACGTGGTGGCCGCGAGCGGTCGTGACATCACGACCCCGGCCCGCCCCGACAACTCGAGACGGGCCCCCGGCGCGGCGGTCGCCAACTGGACGGTGACGACCGTCTGCCCCGCCGGCCCGGCCGCCAGCGTCACCTGGTCCGGCGTTCTCCATTCACCGAGTGCACTGACGGTTGCCAGTGCGACACCTGCGCTCACGAAGACTGCCGCGGCGAGCGTCCGCAGGGCCGCACCGGTGAAGACCAGCTGCCACTGATGCCCCCGGCGGACCACGGCGAACGACCGTGGCGGGCCAGATGCTGCCGCGGCAGGTGCGGCGGAGCGGCGCTGCCGCGTCGCCACAAGGCCGATGCCGGCCACGGTGGCCAGGCCCGCGAGCCCGACCGTGGTGCGCGACACGTGCAGCGGTACGACGATCGCCCCCGCGCCGACACCGACGACCATGCCGGCGGCGATCCAGCGGAGGACACTCCCCTCGGCGAACGGCGCTCCCCGGCGCCGGCGGCGCATGCGGACGCCGATCAGGACGCTCACTCCCACCGCGGCCAACAGGACGACCACGTTGGTGGCCGAGGCGGAACTGGGGAGCAGCGGGCCCGTCATGGGTGCCGGAGCGCCCAGCAGGGCCGAGAGGTCGTAGACCTGGATGGGACCGTTGTCGTACACGAGGCGGACGCCCGGCACCGAGTCGTATTTCCGGAGTTCCTCCAGGGTGAGCCTCTTGGGCGTCGGGGCCTCGCCGGGCTCGACGTAGGTCCCGAACTTGGGCAGCCCGCTGGCGAGGCGGTCGTCCACGACGATGTAGCGGACCTGTGCCTTGCGGATGAGGCTGGTCTCGTAGTGGCCGATGCTGGGGTCGAAGAACAGCGGGCCGGCGTTGACCAAGCCGCCGATCGCGGTCACCGGTTCCACGTGCCCCAGGTCGGCAAGCAACGCACCGGTCACACGGTCGGCCGCGACATGCGTACCCGTCGGCACGTGGGTCGCCACCCATTCGGCCACGGCGATGGACGGTGCGCCCACCGACCGCTGGTCCGCCCCCACCAGATAGCGCCCAGGCACAAACGACCAGTCCGGTCCCGATCCGAAGATCATCATGCCGAGGAAGCACACCGAGGCGACGGCGACGACGGGCACTCTCCACAGACGGTGACGGGTCCGCATGAACCGCGACGACGCGAACCACGCACCTACGACGACCGCCATGCCGAAGAAGATGAACGTGGTCGCCCGGGCGCCGACCTCGGAGCTCGCCGAAGACACGCTGGCCAGCAAGGCAAGCGGGAAGCCGGCGGCCACGGCGACGGCGATCCAGCGCAATGACCGGCCCCGCACCGTGTGATCGAGGATCGCCGAGAGCGCGGCCGGCACCAGGAGCAGGCACCATCCGACCGCGGCTGCCAGCATGACGACGATCTCCCATTTGGGCGCCGCACCCGCACCCGCCGCACTGTGGAAGAGCTGGCGGTCGGTGTGGAGCTGCCCGAGCGCGGTGGCCGCGCCGGTCAGCGCGGCGTGGAAGATCGGGTCCAGGTAATTCCAGATCCGCTTGCCGACGAGGATCGTCCAGTCGCCGGCCAACAGGAAGGCGCTGATGGCTGCGAACCTCATGACGCGCGCCGCACCGAGCCGTCCGGTCCGGTCCAGACCCGCCCCCACGACGAGGAGGAACAGCACCGTCAACCACGAAGTGAGGTGATGGGTCACCGCCAATGCGGCCAGGCACGCCAGCGCCAGGCCGATGTCGAGTCCCTTCCGGCATCGGCGCGCCCGGGCGTCGGCCTTCTCTGCGGCGGTGACGATCCCCCCGGTGGAAGCGACGTCGCCAGGGCGCGCCGACCCAGTCGTGGGCGAAGCCGCGCCGGTCGCGGAGATGAGGAGGTACACCGCCGCCGCCGCGAAACCGAGAGCCAGGGTCTCGTAGCCGTATTGAGCGTCGAACGAATAGAACTGTGGGTTCGCGGCGTACACGAGCACGCCGACGCCGCCCGCGCGGGCCGACCCGCCGACGCGCTCGGTAACCAGGAAGACGGCCAGCACGAGGACCACGCGCACGGCGAAGAGCACAAAGAGCTGGGCCAGGCCGACGGGAAGGCCGGTGATCCATTTGACCGCGCTCGTGAGCAGCTCGAGGGCCGGGTAGTACGAGCTCACCGGAAGCGCGGTGTTGCTGACGAGGAGGCTGTGGCCCGCCATCAGTTGCGACAGCGTCGCTCCGTGGAGCAACTCGTCGAACCCGTCGAGCAGAAGGGGGCTCCGCAGCACATACGCCACGAGCAGCCCCACGCCGAGCACGAGCGATACCCGGGCGCGCTCGTACCGGGACGCCCCGGTGCCGAGCAGCCGCCACGCGCACGGCACGAAGATCGTGAGGAGGCCGGCGAAGAAGAGCGGCAGAACAGCAGGGGTCAGGTGGCCGCTCCGGCCAAGTGCATCCGCCAGTCCCACGATGCAGATCCCGACGGCGGCCACGAGCATGACGGTGCCGAGATGCGACCGGGATTCGGCGACTGGCCCAGATCCGGTGCGCGCCTCGTTCATGCGCCTGGCGTTGGCGAGCGCAGTTCTCAGGCTGTCGCCGCCACCACGTGCGTTCCCGGCGTCGTCGCCGTCCGCGGGTGCGCCTTCCCCGGCCGTCCCGACGGAACGCACGCGCTTCGCCGGCGGCCGATCGGTCGTCGGCGTCGACTGCGGTCGGGTTGTGGTGAGCGGTGTCATGGGGGGCCAGGTCCCGCGACGCGGGCGCGAGAGCGCCGATCTACAGGGGCGCGGACGACGCAGAGCTCGAAGACACGGTGCCAGCCGGCACCGATGCAGCCGAGAACGAGCTCGTCGCCAAGGACGGCACCTGAACAGGCGCCGGTGATGTCGCCGGGAGCCCGCCGGAACGGCGCCGGGCGCGGATGCCGCTAGTCACACCGGCCGACAGCGTGCTGGCGGCGAAGTCCGTGCCGGCGACGAAGCGGAGCACGGGCCCGAACGTCCCGGCTCCGGCCAGGCCGGTGAAGAAGATCCCCGGGACTGACGATTCAAAGCCCTTCGAGAGTCGGGGGTACCCGCCGACCGTGGCGAGTCCGGTCCGGATGTCCGCGCTCAGCAGTCCCATCCGTGCGAGGTTGAACCGGTAACCGGTGCCGGCCAACACGTGGTCGACCTCGAGGACTTCTTCATCGTCGCCGACCGACGCCAGCTGCAGTTCGACGCAGTCGTCACGCTCCACCGCGCCGCGCACGCGGCGCGCCAGCCGGACGTCGATCTCGTCGCTGAACCGCTCCCGCAACCACCAGGCCGCCCGTGGTCCGAGGATCGACTGCAGCAAGCGCATGCGCGTCGTGTCGGGCAGATGACGGATCAGGTGGGCGTACCGGGCGACGAGCAGGTGCGTCCAGCCGGCACCGAGGGGAGCCGGTGGCTTGCGAAGGCGATGCCAGAAGCCCGCGGTCGTCGGTGCCGGTGGGGTACACCAACTCATGACCGGCGCTCGGATCACGAGGTGAACGTTGGCGCCGGCCTCATGAAGCAGGACGGCGGTCTCGCACGCGGACTGCCCGGCACCGAGGACGGCCACGCGCTGGCCGGCGAAGACCGACAGGTCGCGGTGATCCCTCGTGTGCGACACCCGGGACAGGCTGCTCCCGCCACGCGCCCGGCGGAGTTGCGGCGGGAGATACGCGAACGGCGAGACCCCGACCGCCATGACGACGTTCTTGGCGACGAACGACTCCCCCGTTGCGAGCTCGACACGGTGTCCGCCCCGAGCCATGTCGATGCGGACGACCTTCACGTCCTCGACGACGGGCACCGCGTGTTGCTGGAACCAGCCGCCGTACGCGACGAAGTCGTCGCGGGGGATCGGGCGCTCGCCGCCACCGTCGTCGTACGGCGTGATGCCGTGTTCGGAGCAGAAGTCGCGCAGACCGAGGCCGTGGCGCGGCGACCCGATGTCGGTGTCGATCATCGTGGACTTGAGGAACATGCCGCGGGGCATGTAGTCGGTCCAGCCCGCCATGAGCGAGCCGAAGACCCGCAGATCGATGCCTTGCGCATGCAGGTAGCTGGCCGCCGCGAGCCCGTACGGCCCGGCACCCACGATGGCGGCGTCAAGAGGTCGAGAGTTCATTGGGGGTCTCCTGTGGTCTGCTGTGATCGGTTATGAGCGGGCGGCGCCGGCCTTGTGCTCGCGAAGGATCGTGCGCAGCACTCGCACGCCGTCGGGGAAGCTGCGCAGGTTGGAGCGGCCACTGCGTCGCGGCATCTCCAGGCTCGGGACCTCGGCGACCCGCAGCCCCGACACGAGCGCCCGGATGGTCAGCTCGGTCTCGATTTCGAAGCCCGACGAGACCAGGTCGAGGTGGTCGAGGTAGCGGCGGTAGAAGGCGAAGAATCCGTAACAGAGATCCGTCATCCGCGCGTGGAACAGCGTGTTGGCCACGGCCAGCAGCCCGCGGTTGCCGAGCCGACGCAGCGGGGTGAGGTCCAACGAGCCCCCGCCCGCCACGAAGCGCGAGCCCTTCACGAAGTCGTACCCGTGTTCGAGGAAGTAGACGAAGTTCGGGATCTCTTCGGCCGCCATGCTGCCGTCGGCGTCCATCGCGACGATGATGTCGCCGCGCGCCGCCTCGAAGCCCGCTCGCAGCGCGTGCCCCTTCCCGCGTTTGTCCTGCGGCACGATGCGGATGTCGGGCATGCACGTCCGCGCCATGAGCTGCGTGACGTCGGTGGAGGAACCGTCGATGAGGATCACTTCGTCGACCCGCGGGGGGATCTGGCTGAGGACGGTCGGGAGGTTGCGTGCCTCGTTCTTCGCCGGGATCACCAGGCTGACCGTCGGTCGTTTCGACGGCCGGCGAGCGGCGGTTCGCTTCGGGTTGGACGTCGCGACCTTCCGGTCTCCGTGGCCGTTGGACCCCGTCGCTTCGTGGGACGCAGGGACGATCGTGAGCCGCCGGCGTTCGGGGCCCCGGTAGAGCGGAACCGCATGCACCGGCGAGACCAGGTCGGTTTCGGCCTCGAAGGCGGAGATGGTCGCCGCAGGCATATGCGGCGACGACGCGCTGCCGTTCAGCTCCGCGTGACCGTTCTGGGAACTCGACATTCAGACCCCCCGGCGACTTCGCCGCGTCTTGGACTCAAGTCGCCACAATGAGCGGCGCTCAACACACTCAGTGGCTAAGGGGACCGCCTGAGCGAATAGGTACGCATAGTGA
>DATGKD010000188.1:0-6397 GCA_035294855.1 Acidimicrobiales bacterium | reverse complement strand
TGAGCGCCGACCTGCAGGGGTCCCCGGGCAGCTACCTGCCGGCGGTGTCCCACGTGAAGATCTCGAACCTGGTGGTGACGGCCCTGCCGTAGCGGAGTCGGTCAGCCCTGCCGAGCGGAATCGGTCAGTGCCCGCGCCGGGACCGTTGCACTTCGCGCAGCACGTCGATCTTGTCGCGGGCGAGCGTCGAGCCGATCGTGACCCGACGGGGGGTGCCCTTCAAGAACGACTGGGCGAACTTCTTCGCCTCGGCGTAGTGGATCTTGGGTGGCAGCGGAGCCTCGTCGGCGTTGACCACGACGTCCAACTGCGCGCCCGCAGGTCCGCTTCCACGGCGCGGACGGCGGGTGAGGCCGGCGCGGCCGCTCGGCGCGGGCCGTTCAACCGGACGGGGACCGGGTGCATCAGCGCTGGTTGGAGAATTCGACGCGCCACCGCCACGCCGTGCGGTCGGGGGCGTGCCACCACGACAGCAGTGTCCCGGCCTCGCCCCCCGGGAGGATGACCACCCGGCCGATGTCGTCGTCACCGGGCCACCCCTCCTCGAGGGCGATCTCGCCGCCGCGGCGCACCAGATAGGACATGGGGCCCTCCTCCCGACGCTCGAGGCCGCGGCCGCGCGCCACGATGCCCCCGTCGTCGTCGGTGACGGTCACGTCCAGGCGCGGCGGCGAGGCGTGGACGAGCACGCGTTCGCCGGCCACCTCCGGGTCGACGCGGGTGCGCGCGAACGACAGGCCCGTCGCCCCCGCCTGCGGGAACCAGAGGTCCCACACCTCGGCCATCAACCCCGCTCCTCCACCTGCACGGCGACTTCCTCGGCGGGCGGCCCGTCGCTGTCCCTACCGGTCCATTCCCCGCTGTCGCGCCCGCGTGGAGCCACGGTGGGCTCTTACCCGTTGACCTACTCGGCGACACGAGCGCGTTCGGTACGACAGACGCTCGACGGGCCTGACTCAGGGAGGTGTCGACGCCGCAGCGACGGTAGGCGACCCCTGCCGGACGGCGGACTCGAGGAACAGCGCGTGGACGAATGCTTGAGGCAGGTTGCCCCGCAGCTGGCGCTCGGCGATGTCGAATTCCTCGCTGAAGAGCCCGGGCGGGCCGCACGACGCGCGCGTGCGTTCGAACCAGCGGGCGCTCTCGACGACGCGTCCTCGCTGCAGCTCAGCGAGCGACAGGGCGAAGCCGCACAACAAGAAGGCGCCCTCGGCCTCCCCGAGCGGCCGGTTGTCGGGCCGGAACCGGTACACGTAGCCGTCCTCCTCCAGCTCGGCGTGCACGGCCGCCACCGTGGCCTGCGTGCGGGGATCCTCGGGCGCCACCGCGCCGCGGATCGAAGCGAACAACAGCGCGGCGTCGACCTGCTCGTCGTCTGCGGCGCGCTGCCAGCGGCCCCCCGGATGCGTGCAGCGTCGGGCGGTCTCGGCGAGCAGGGACTCGGCGAGCGCGAGCCAGTCCCCGACCACCGACGCGGGGGCTCCTGCTCCCGCGATGGCCCTGAGGCCGGCCACGCACGCCAGACGACTCTCGGTCCACCAACGGGCGTCGAGCTCCCAGATCCCCGCATCGGGCTCGTCCCAGCGCGCCGCCACCGCGGCGACCGCGGTCTCGGCCGCCCGCCAGCCCTCGGCGTCGAGTCGGCCGGCGCGGGCCGCGGCGGCGAGCAGCAGGAGCACCTCACCGAAGACGTCCAGCTGGAACTGGTTCCGGACGTGGTTCCCGACGATGTCGTTGCCGCCGGGATACCCGGGGAGACCGAGCTCGCGCTCGGCCGGCACCTGCCCGCCACCCTGGGTGTACGCGGGTGCGAGCCGCGGGCCGTCGGCGAGGACCCGGTCGCGCACGAAAGCCAGCGCCTGGTCGCCGAGATCGCCGAGATCGGCCGCAAACAGCGCCTGGCCGACGAAGCACTCGTCGCGCAACCAGGCGTAGCGGTAGTCGTAGCTCCGTCCCTGGTCGGCGCGTTCGGGGAGCGCCATGGTGGCCGCGGCGACGGTCGCCCCCGTGGACGCGGTCAGGCCCCGCAGGACCGCGGCCGCGTGCTGCGCGTCGCGGGCTGCGACCGGGACGTCGAGGCGGGGAACGTCGCGACGCCAGTTGTCCTCGGTCGCCTTCCACGACGCGCGCGGGTCCGGCGGGGGGCCCTCGAACTCGTCTTCGCTCAGTTCGAGCACGAGGTCGAGATGCTCGCCCTGCTCGAGCGCGAGCTCGCATTCGAGGTACCAGCCGCGGTGCCCGTCGCGGTGGGGTCGAGCGTTCGGCGCTCCTGACCAACGCAGGCGGATCGCCCCGGATCTCGCCGACCAGGTTCCGACCTCGTCGCAGTGCCACGAGTCGAACGGCCGGGCGCCGTACTCGGAGCGGGGATGCAGCACCACGCGCAGACGGGCGGGCCCGGTGACGGCCGCGAGCTGGCGCAACAGGACGACCCTCGACGCCTTCCCTGGAAACTCGAGCGCGTCCCGGCATTCCGACACCAGACCGCCGGCGGTGACCCACCGGCTGCGCCAGATGAGCGTGCGGTCCTCGTACTGGCCGCCCCACACGAACGGTTGGCAGGGGGCGACGCTGTAGCCACCGTGTCCACTGATGAGGCTCGCGAAGATCGCCGGGCTGTCGAAGCGCGGAAAACAGAGCCATGTCACGTCGCCCGTCGGCCCGATGACCGCGCCGCGCTCACCGTCGGCGACGATCGCGTACTGCCGGAGAACCGCAGGGGCCGGGGGTTCGAGAGGCCCCCGCCCCTCACCGGAGGAACGTCTCACGCGGTGGCGGGGCGCCCTGCCCAGGGCTTCTGCCGACAGCCCCGCTCCCTCCTCAACGGTTGCGCCTCCGCGTGTACCCGGCCACTGCGGCAGCGGCGAGTGCCGCCCCGGTGCCCCACAGCACCGGGGCGTGTTGGGACAGCCGCAGCTGGATGCTGCGCGTGTGGCTCCGGTCGCTGAAGACGCCCCGGGCCCCATGGTCGAAGCCCGCGGGGCCGTCGAGGGGGGCCCACAAGTTGCCGGGCCGGTCGGCGTCGACGGGTTCGTCGGTCTGCTGCGAGCCGTAACCGGTGCGTGCCAGATAGCGATCGAGCAGCCCCGAAGCGAACTTCTCGGCCACCACCGTTGCCACCGTCGTCCCGCCCACGTAGTACTGCTTGCGCCGTGGGTGAGCGGCCGCGTGGACCACGGCGCGCGCTGCGACCTCGGGCTGGTAGATGGGCGGTACTGGTTGCGGGTGCCTCCCCAGGCGGGACAGCACCCACGAGAACTGCGGGGTGTTCACTGCCGGCATCTGCACGACGGTGATGCGAATCCCGCTCTTGTGGTGCATGAGTTCGGTCCGGACCGAGGACGTGAAACCGTTGACGGCATGCTTGGCGCCGCAGTACGCGGATTGGAGGGGAATGCTCCTCGCCCCCAGCGCCGACCCCACCTGCACGACGACGCCGGTGTCGCGCGGTCGCATCAACTCGAGCGCGACCCGGGTGCCGTGCACGAAACCGAGGTACGAGACCTCCGTGACCCGGCGGTACTCGTCCGGCGCGATGTCACAGAATTCCGCGAACACCGACGAGAACGCGTCGTTGACCCAGACCTCGATGGGCCCGAGTGCCTGTTCGCACTGACGCCCAGCGGCTTCGACGGCATCGAAGTCGGCCATGTCGGTCGGCACGGCCACCACACCCACACCGGCAGCCTTCGCCTCCGCCGCGGTCGCCTCCAGGCCGGCTTCCCCTCGAGCGAGGAGTCCCACGTTGGCGCCCGCAGCGGCGAACAATCGCGCCGTGGCGCGACCGATGCCCGCGGTCGCGCCCGTGACCACCACCGTACGACCGTGCCATCTTCGCTCGCTCATCGTCACCGCTCCAGCGATACCCCGACTGCGCCTGCTCCTGTCCGAACTCCTGCAGGGCCGCGGGCTGGTGTCAGCCGTCGCTTCCGGCGACTGTTCCGGATCGTGCCGTCAAGAAGAACGCTTCCGGGCGGCGGCCCGCCCGCCTTGACGACGATGACGACGGCGTCATGCACCGCGGCCACGGCTCCGTGGACCAAGAGCGTGGCCGTCGGCGCACACGCCGCGCCAAATCGTCATCGCCGCTGACGGCGCAACAGCCGATCGAGCCAACCGTGGCCTCCGCCGCCCAGCCACCTGTCTTCGCTCGGCCGGCCCTCGGTGTCGTCCTTGTGGGGATCTTCGCGGCTCACCTCGAGCTCGCGCCGGGCCCGGCCGTGCGCTTTCACGGCAAGGAATTCACTACCGGTTCTGGTGTGCGGCTTGCTCGGCCTCGTGGGCCTTCGCTTCGGCGCGGGCCTTGTCGGCCTGGGCCTCACGGGCTGCCACGTCACGTTGCGCGTCAGCCTTCTCCTGCTGGGCGGCGCCTTCGCGCTTCTGGTTCTCGTTCCCAGTCAGCGCGCCAGCGGCCTCCTTGGCCTTGCCCTTCAGGTCTTCGACAACGCTCTCTGCTGCGTGGCGGGGTCCGGACTTCTCTTCCATGAACAGCTCCTCTCGTCGGGTCGAAACGAACGCCTGCGGGCGCGGGCGCCGGGTTCGACGGAGTCGATTTCAAAGACGCTCTACCCAGAGTTGCCCGGCCGGTCACTTGGTGCCGCGAGCCGCTTCGACAAATCGTCGAGAACGGTCCGGATCGTGTCGCGTACCCGGTCGACGAGCGATGCCACCGGTCCGAGGACGAGATTCCCCGGCGGTGTGTCCGGGGCGTGGGGATGCGGGTGAGTGGGCGCCACTGCCTTGGCCCGCTCGTAGCGGCGTCCGAGGTCGCCGAGCTCCTCGGGTTGGAGCGCGCTCCTCAGGGCGGGGAACACGGTCTGCTCTTCGAGCCGGGCGTGGTCGAGGACGGCCATGTGCAGCTGCCGGAAGCCGGCGGCGAAGCCTGCGTGGTCGACCCCGCGCCGCTCGAGCTCGTCGAGCATTTCCTCGGCCCGGCTCTGCTCGGCAACGCGGGCGCCAGCGATCTTGGAGCCGTTCGCCACGCGCTTGCGGAAGATGGGATAGAGGACCTCTTCCTCGGCTACCTCGTGTTGGACCAGTGTGCGCGTCAGCTCCCAGAATGCTTCGGTCTTCTGGCCTGCGGGTGCGGTTTCGAACCGCGCGAGCATCGCCTTCGCCTCCGCGTGATCGCGGAGCAGCAACTCGACGATGTCGGTCCTGGCGGCGGTCGTCGGGGCGACGTCTGTGTGTCCGACCTCTGTCATGGGCACCTCCCTGTCGGTGTCTCGTTCGCAGTCGGTGTCTCGTTCGCAATACCCAGCCTCCACCCCCGCCGGCGGCCCCTCGAAAAATGTTTACAAAACCGCCGCGCCGGGAAGTGCTGTTGACAGCAACTGACAAAGGGGCGAAGACATCATGGGCATCATCCTTTTCGTTCTGCTGTTGGCTCTTCTGTTCGGGGGGCTTGGATTCGCGGTGCACGCACTGTGGATCGTGGCAGTGGTGGTCTTCATTGCATGGCTGCTCGGCTTCGGGCTCGCCCGGGGCGAGTCCGCCGGCGGGCGCGGAGCGCGCTGGTACCGCTGGTAGCAGCCCGTCGCGCTTCACAGTTCGTTCGTCGCGCCATGGCCGACGAACGAACTGAAGCGGGCGCCCGATTGTGCCCGTGCACACGCGGGTCGCGGCTGAGCGGTAAGCCCCGGAGCTGATTTGCACGTTGCGGATGCGCAGGGGCCAACGAAACGACGGCCACCGAAAACGAGACCGGCGCGGACGCGGCGCAGCCCTGGGGGCCCACACCCGACGCCGTCACCATGATCTGCAGCGATCACCAGCAGATCGGGCTGTTGCTCGATCTGCTCGAGCGGCAGGCCGAGGCCGCACCCCGCTGGGTTCTCGATGACCTCGCTCGTCAGGTGGCGCTGCACACCGCGCTGAGCTCGACATAAGAAGCCGACCTCCTTCCCATCCTCCACGCCGCGCTCACCGAGGACGCCAGCGCGGAGCTCGCCCGGAGGCTGGAGCGCGTGAAGCGCCATGTCCCTCGCACGCCGCACGCGCACGCCCCGAAGTCGGCGATCGGGTCCAGGGTCACGAACCGGCTGCTGGCCATGTTCGACCGCGTGCGCCCTCGATGACCCGGTAATTCGACTGCTCCCCCTCGAGGGGGCACGTCATCGATCACTGCACCTCACCGGGGGTTTTTGCGCGCTCGCGCACTCGTCGCGCAGGAAAAGATTGGTTGCTCCAACGAGCAGTCCACTAGCCTGCTCCGTTCAGTTGGACGGCGGACAACCGGCCTCGAGGGGGAGGACGCGGTGGCGGGGAATGGACGCGCGACGCGCCTGGCGTCGAAGACGCGGAGGTGCAGCGGGTGAAGGTGGTCGCTGCGCTGGCGGCGTGCACCGCGGTGGTGCTCGCCGTCGTCGTGGGCGTGCAGAGCGCCGTCTCCGCGGAC
>DATGKD010000187.1:0-31863 GCA_035294855.1 Acidimicrobiales bacterium | reverse complement strand
ACACGGTCTTGAGGTCGACATCGGACTGGACGGCAACTGCTTTTGCGAGTTCACGCTTGTTCATGGGGCTGCATTGTGCCCCAGCGGGAGGGGGGAGTGGGTAATTTCTCGTGCCGCGACCGGAGATGGGCCTTCCGGTGTCCTCCTTCGACGCTCACGGGGCACCCTCGGGCCAAGCGCCCACTCGGGGTCGACGTGGCGCCGGGATCTGTGAGCGGCGAGAAAGAACGCTTCATTTCGCGAGCGTCTGCATCAGAAGTGCTGCGTCGTTCTGTCGCGCTGTCCATCCCGGTACGCCGGGCCGGGCGGGCAATGCAGATGCGCGCCATCGCGCAACTCAAGTCCTGAAGCACGAGCCTCTGTGCTCGATACGGTGCAAGCGGGGGTCACGGTTGAAATTCCAATGTCGTGCGCCTCAGAGACTCTCGGCCACCTCCGTCACCCGCATGCCATCGCGGATGACGGCCAGCACGGCGTCGTGACGCTGCTCCATCTTGCTCAGCTCCACGAGCACTCGGCCACCTTCCGACCCTTAGGGCAGATGGTGGGCACGTGTCGGACATCAACCGAACATGCGTCGGCGATCACCCGATTACGGAGTGACGGGCATCACCAGGAGCAACACAATCACACTCGTGCGCCCCGGGGGATTCGAACCCCCAACCTGCGGATTAAGAGTCCGTTGCTCTGCCATTGAGCTAGAGGCGCGAGGCGAGTGTACGCGACGGCTCTCACGCATGGGACGCCGGCCGTTCTCGAGGACGAGATCACCCGGGTGAAGGCCAAACCGTCTGAGAAGCCGATCCGCGATGCCAATGCGTTCCGCATCCGTTGGGATCGGGTGAGCCATGGGAAAGTGACGCTGCGCTACGGGGAAGAGCTGCGCCACCTCAGCGTCGGTCAGGCGCACAACGGCAATACGTTGTGATGGTGGTCCATGACCGCGACGTCCGGGTGCACTCGGTGGAGGGCGAGTTCCTACGGGAGCTGCGGATCGACCCGGAGAAGATCTATCAGGGTCAGGGTTAGGGTTGTCCGCCATGTCTCGAGAGAGACGTCCGGGATGTCTCGCGAGACCGCAAATGGGGTGACCGAGGGGACTTGAACCCCCGACCTCCAGGGCCACAACCTGGCGCTCTAACCAACTGAGCTACGGCCACCAAGTGCGCTCAAGCATTGCATACGTCCAGTGCTACGCCGACGTTGTGTCTCGGCACTAGCCTTGTCGCGCGACGCAGACCCTGGAGGTGTGCGATCTGCCCCCGTAGCTCAACTGGATAGAGCGGGTGGCTTCTACCCACCAGGTTGCGGGTTCGACTCCTGCCGGGGGCACGTTTCACCAGGTGGGGCCCGTCTCCTTTCCGTTCGCCCGAACCCTGATGGCGCGAACTTCCACCGGTTCCGATGTTGAAATCGATCCGTCGGAGCGGACCCGCCGATCATCGACGAGCGCATGTGCGAGCTCCTGTTTCGTGTCGCTCGTCGCGCGATTGGAACGCGACGCGGCAGAGGTGGTGAACGTTGCCGCGACACGGGTCCCCCCGTGGTCCCCTTTGTGACCGATGCCATGCCGACGGAATCGAGGTTCGGTCTTTCCGACGGTGCGATGAGTCAAAGTCATGACAGGCGAGCGCCATGATCAGTGCGACAGCCCCTTAGAGTTGAGGTGTGACGGTAGAAGTTCGGCCCGCGACACCAGATCGCTGGACCGATGTCGTCAAGGCGTTCGGACGACGGGGCGAGAGTTCGTCTTGGTGTTGGTGCCAGCGCTTTCTCGACCCCGAAGCCGCTCGCTCATCGGCATCGATGACGCCACCGAACAACCGTGACTCGTTGCACCATGAGGTCACACATGCTGCGGTTGCTCCCGGACTCATCGCGTACGTCGACGGTCACCCGGTCGGATGGGCCCGAGTCGGACCCCGACGTGGTCTTCCGGGGGTCACGACGAATACGGCGCTCGCCAGAGTGCTGTCCGGTGACGACACGGGAGCGTGGTGGCTTACGTGCTTCGTCGTCGACGCCGGTCACAGGCGATCGGGCGTCGGCATGGCCCTTCTGGAAGCCGCCGTCGCCTTCGCCCGCGACCACGGTGCGACTGCCGTTGAGGGGCATCCCGTCGACGTCGCAGGCCTCAAGGCGGATCGGGTGGCGGGGTCTGCCCTCTATACCGGGACCTTGGCGATGTTCGAAGCCGCAGGATTTGTCGAGGTTGCTCGCACATCTCGCACCCGTCCTGTCATGAGGCGCGTCCTCTGACCTTCGACGCGGAGCCGGACAGGAGTGGCCCAACGGTGGATGTAGCAACCAATTGCCCCAAACGGCCCATCACGGAACGGCCCACTGAGCGGTGAGGCGAAGCGGGTTGCTGAAGGCCGTGCCCGGGACCAAGATCGGTTCAGGCGTGGCACGGGAGGGTGACATGGCCAGCGACCTCACCATTTACCTGACCGACGAGCCCGGCGAGCTGGGACGACTCGGGAAGGTGTTCGGCTCCGGCGGGGTCAACATCGAAGGCTTCTGTGCCCTCATCAGCGGTGGCGGCCTGGGAGAGGTCCACGTGCTCGTGGAGGACGAGGCCGCCGCATTCACGGCCCTGGCGGCGGCGGGCATCGAGGTGGCGTCCGAGCAGGAGGTTGCGGTCGTCGACGTCGAGGACCGGCCTGGCGTGCTGGGCGACGTCAGCCGGGTGCTCGGCGACGCCGGGGTCAACATCACTCTGGCCTACCTGGCTACCAACACCCGCCTGGTGTTCGCCTCCGATGACCTGGCCAGGGCCCGGTCGGTGCTCACGACCTTCTGAGGGGCCGCCGCGCCGTCAACGGCGTTCGGTCCGCTCGAGGCCCCGTCCGGGGTGCCACGACTCGATGACCAGGTGGTCCGGCGGGCTCCCGATGCGCGTGAGCACGACTTCGACGATGTCGATGACGAATCGTCCCGGGTCGGAGTCCCCGTGACCGCCGGTGGCCACGGCCCGGCCGGCGAGCTTCGCCTCGCCGAGCCAAGCGCCGGGATCGTCCGCAGGTGGGTCGACCGTCGGGCTGTGGAGCGCCACTCGGGGATCGCGCTCGAGGTCGCGGGCTTTTGCGGACCCGGGCATCGTGCCGAAGCAGATGCCGGCGTCCACGAATTCGACTTCGATGCCGCTCATCCTCGGTGACCGGTCTCGTCGCAGCGTCGCCATGGTCTTGTGCCGCCCGGTGTCGAACGCCTGGCGGACCCGGTCCGCGAAGACGGGCTCGGCGCCGTGCAGCTCGGCCCACGTCGCCATGCGTCCATCGTGGCAGGTCGGCGCACCGGTGCTGCCACCCCGGGGCCACCCGCGGGACTGTGCATAGACTCGCCCCGATGGCACGCATCTTGGCGGTGGCCAACCAGAAAGGTGGCGTCGCCAAGACCACCACGGTGCATTCGCTCGGGTACGCACTGGCGGAGCACGGGCGGCGCGTGTTGCTCGTCGACCTCGACCCTCAGGCGTGTCTCACGTATTCGGTCGGTGTCGACCCCGACGGGCTCGACCAGTCGCTGCACGACGTCTTCGTACGGAAGATGAAGGTCGCCGACGTCCGGCGTGTGATCGCCGGCATCGACGGCCTCGACATCCTGCCGTCCACCATCGACCTCGCCGGTTCCGAGGTGCACCTGCTGACGCGCACCGGCCGTGAACATGCGCTGTCGCTCGCCTTGGGCCCAGTGGCCGACGACTACGACGTCATCATCATCGACTGTCCACCGTCGTTGGGCGTCCTCACCATCAACGGCTTGACGGCCGCACGCGAGGTGCTCATCCCCCTGCAGTGCGAAGCGCTGAGCCACCGGGGGGTCGGCCAGCTGCTCGAGACGGTCGACGACGTCCGCATGTTCGCCAACGCCGACCTCGAGGTGCGCGGCGTCGTCGCCACCATGTACGACGAACGCACGCGGCACGGGCGGGCGGTGCTCGATGCCGTCAAGGAACGGTACGGGCTCACGGTCCTCGACCCACCCGTCAAGAAGTCGATCCGCTTCGCCGAGGCACCACAGCGAGGTCGGTGCATCATCCAACACGCGCCGTCGTCGCCGGGCGCCGAGGCATACCGGGCGATCGCCCGTGAGCTCGACGCCGAGTGGCATCTCGTCCGCTGAGCGACGACGGGACCACCGGGCCTCAGATGAGCGACGCCCCCGACCCCATGGGAAAGCGAGCCCTGTTCTGGGCGCCCGCGTCGCGTGACGAGGACGCCCCGCTGAAGGCGGCCCGCGACGCTCCGGGCAAGCACGCCCTGTTCTCCGACGAGGCGCGGATCGCACCCGTCCTGACGGGCCCGGGCCGTCGGATCGCGGCCCGAGCGGCGAACGACAAGTCGCGCCGAGCGGCCGAGCGCGACCTCGACGCCGCTCCGGCCCGGCCCGGCGGCGCGACCGGCTTCCTCCCGGCCATCGACGTCACCTGTTCGTCGTGCGGCGAGTCTTCGTCGGTCGACGTCCTCGAATTCGCCGTGCTCCATCTTCCGCTTTGGTTCTGGCGTCCGGGGCGTGGGTACACCCGGTTCATGACGTGCCCGGCGTGCCGGCGCCGAACATGGGTCAGCACGTCGTGGTCGCGGGCGAAAGCCTTCGAACCAGCCCGAGACGCCGGGTAGCGGCCCTTGCCGGCCAGCATCACGACGTGGCTCCAGCACTTCCATGGGCCCGTCGCGTACATCGTGTGTGGTGCGCTCGTCTTCGGCGAAGCCGCCGTGCTCCTCGGCTTCGTCATTCCGGGGGAGACGGCCGCGCTGATCGGCGGGTTCTTGGCCTCCCAGCACCATGTGAACCTCCTCGGGATGATCGTCGTCGTGGTGGCGTGCGCCATCGTCGGGGACTCGACGGGCTACGAGGTCGGCAAGTACCTCGGGCCCTGGTTGTTGCAGCATCGCCCGCTGCGCGACCACGCGGGCGTGCGCCGGGGAACAGCCTTGATCGCGCGCTACGGCGGGCCGGCGGTGTTCCTCGGACGGTGGATCGCGCTCGCCCGTGCGCTCATACCGGGCCTGACGGGCATGAGCGGCATGCGGTACCGGACGTTCCTCTTCTTCAACGCGCTGGGCGGGATCGCGTGGGGGACGACCTTCGTGCTCATTGGGTACGGCGCCGGCAACTCCTACGCGGCCGTGGCGAAGACGATCGGCGTCTACTCCCTCATCATCGTGGCCGTTCTCGTCGTGGCCGTGGCGGCGTTCTTGGTCATCCGCCGGCGTCGGGAGCACCGGCGGTGGGGCCCGCAAGCTGAGGGCAGCGCCGAAGCCGAGGGAAATCCCGGCCCGGGCGCGGTGTCAGCCGGCGTGAGTGGGGGACAAGGTGACGCTCTGCACCACCGCGGAGGGCCTCCCGGACGCGGAGCCGCCGACGATCCAGGCGGTCGAGCCGACGACGGCGACCCCAGCGCGCGCGACGGGCGTCTGCAGGGTTCCGGCGGTGACCAACCGGTTGTGTGACGAATCGAAGGCCCAGATGGTGCCGGAGGTCTGAGCCGCCGAGGCACTCGATCCTGAGGCGCCGGCGGCAGAGGTGACCGAGGACGGGCTGGCCCCTGAGGTGTCGCCGCCGAGGACGAACACTCTTCCTCCGAGTGTCACCGCCGCGGCGCCTTCGAGGCCGCTCGGCATACGTCCGACAACCCGGGCGCGGTGCTTCGCCGGATCGACCATCTGCACCGTCGTCACCGGTTGTCCTGCGTCGGCGCCGCTCAACGCCTGGCCGCCGAACACGAACAGCTTCGTGCCCACCGCCGCCACGGCAGGATCAACGACCGGGACCGGGAGTGCGCTCACCACCGAGAAGCTCTTCCCGTCGGTGGTGGCGAGAACGTCGGGGTCCGGCGTCGTGCCATCTGCTCCACCCACGATGTAGGTCGTCGTGCCCACGGTGGTCGC
Organism: Acidimicrobiales bacterium; assembly: GCA_035294855.1. Classification (GTDB taxonomy): domain Bacteria; phylum Actinomycetota; class Acidimicrobiia; order Acidimicrobiales; family UBA8190; genus DATGKD01. The sequence goes on along the minus strand of DATGKD010000187.1, from coordinate 25,969 downwards.
GCTCGCTCCCGCGCGTGGTTGCGGCAGGGAGCCGAGCACGGTCGCCGTGGCCACTGTCGAGGATCTCGTCGCGCCCGCGCTCGACGGTGGTGCCTGCACGGTGGCGATCGGCGTCGGCGTCGCGCCCCCGAAGATGACCGCCTGGCCGCCCACGAATGCGCCGGTGGCCTCCGCGAGCACCGTGGTCAGGTTGGCGACGTGCACGAGCGTCCCGGTCGACACGTCGAGGGTGAAGATCCCGCTGGCGGGCTGGTTGCCCGTGGTCGAGCCTCCGAACACCTCGAGCATGGTGCCGGCGCTGGCGCCGGGAGCCGGCGCGGTGAGGGTGAGGACCACCTCGGAGGCGATCGGGGCGCGCAGCGTCCACGGGGCGACCGCGGTCGTCACCGACGCGGGCAGCGTGGTCGAGGTCACCGTGGCGGGGCGCTGGTTGTGCGACGCCCGCAACTTGACGACAGCGACCGCGGCGCCAGCCGCCACCGCGGCGATCACCACGACGACGACGATCCCGCGACCAACGCCGCGGGCACGATGGGTGGCGTGCCGCGCGTCGCGCCCGGGAAGGCGCCGAGCGATTGAGGAGTTCGTTCCCACGACCGTGCTCCGCGTCTTGTCTACACGACGGGCGCGCGCCAACGGTGGTTATGCGCTGGCCTCGGGATTCCGTGCGGTTCGGAGATTCAGTGCTGTGACAGGAGATGAAAGCGCGCCGGGAACGAACCCTCGCGCCGCACACGCTGATGGTTCTCGAGGAGCACCAAGTGGGCGAGCGTCTCGCCGACCGCGGCGCGTTGCATGAAGTCGGCGATTTCGTGCCAGGGACGCGACCAGCTCAACTGTACGGACAGGTCCCACGCCGTTGAGCCGGGGTGTTCGGCGAGGAGACGCTCGATCTCGGCCAGACGGTCGGCATGATGGGTGATGATCTCGTCGAGACGGCTGCGCAGATCGGCGAACCGGTATTCGTGCGCGGGGAGGACCTCGTCCACCCCCAGGTTCTGGACCTTGAGTAGTGACTCGAGATATTCGCCGAGGGGATTGGGGAACTGTTGGGTGTGCACGCCGATGTTGGGCGTGATGCGGGGCAGCACGTGGTCACCCGACAGCAGCAGCTGGTTGCGCTCGCTGTAGAAGCAGACGTGGCCGGGGGAGTGGCCAGGCGTCCACACCGTGCGAAGGTCCCACCCCGGCACATCGACGACCGTGCCGTCCTCGAAGAGCACGTCGGGCTGGGCCATGGTGACCTGGCCGCGGATCATCATCGACGCGAAGTTGAGGTCGGGGAGCTTGGTCGCCGGGACGCCCGCGTCCTGGAGGAACTCGCGCATGCGCGCCAACAAGTCGTCGGTCTCGATGTAGCGGGCCTCGAGCATCTCGGCGTCGTCAGGGTGCAGCCCGATCCAGGCACCGGACTCCTCGCGCACCCGGCCGGCCAGGCCGTAGTGGTCGGGATGGATGTGGGTGACGAGCACCGCCCGCACATCGCTGATCGAGCCCCCGGCTTCCTTGAGGCCCCGGCTCAACGCCGACCACGCGTCGTCGGTGTTCCAACCGGCGTCCACGATGGCGACGCCGCTGTCGAGCTCGAAGGCGTAGACGAGGACGTAGCGCAGCGGATTGTCCGGGATCGGCACCGGGATCGACCACAGCCCGGGCCGAACCCGCTCGACCGGCGGCAGGACGTCGCGGTCCCAGGCTGCCTTCTGGACCACACCCGTCACCTGGACCACGCCGGGCACCGTAGCCAACGGGGTCCTTCTGCGACGAGCCCGGGCGGTTCCCGCACGTCGGCATCCGTGTGGCCGACGAGAAGATTGACTATTTTCACAGAAGCTTCTTTGACCACAACGACCACAAACGGCCGGGGTGAGCCCCGGCCGTCGGATCTCGTGGGCAGCCATCCGGGCGGGTCAACAGCGGACGGGCACGGACGGACATGTCGAAGACCCCGGGGGGCGATCGTCACCACCACCTCGACGAGGAGTTGTCGTCGAGGCGGATGCGCGCGCAACTCCGCCATGTGCTCGACATGTCCCGTGACGCCTTCGTCGAGACCGACCGCGAAGGCGTGGTGACCGAGTGGAACCGTCAGGCCGAGCTGCTCCTCGGGTGGTCACGCGACGAGGTGCTCGGTCGGTGCATCACCGGATTCCTGGTTCCCGAGCGCCACGTCGGACGGACGCTGCACGACTTGGAATCGGCGAAGAGCGCGATGCGCGGCGTCGATCGGACATGGCCGCGTGCCCTGCGCCTGCTCCACCAAGAGGGCCACGAGATCGAGGTGTCCGGGACCGCCTACGTCGTCGGCTCAGGTGAGGACCTGCGGATCGGAGGGTTCGTCCACGACGAGTCCGAAGGCCGCGCCGCCGAGGCCGCACTCGCGCACGCCTACCTCCACGACTCGCTGACGGGGCTGCCGAACCGGACACTGTTCACGTACCGGCTGGCCTACGCCCTGGCGAAGCCCGACCGCCTCGACGGCTCGATCGCCGTCCTCGTCCTCGATCTCGACCGCTTCAAGGAGATCAACGAGGCACTCGGCCACGAGATCGGCGACGAGGTTCTCGTGGCGGTGGCGCGCCGCCTCGAGTGCGCCGACGGGCGGGCCGCGGTCATCGCCCGACTCGGGGGTGACGAATTCCTGGCCCTGTTCGACGGGGATGATGCCGAGGGTGACGCCGTCGCGTTCTCCCATCGCGCCCTGCGCGCGCTCGGCCGGCCCATCGCCACCGGCGACGACGAGATCTTCCTGACTGCCAGTGTGGGCATCGCGTGCACGACGCCGCATGTGCGGGAGGCCACGCCCCTGCTGTCGAACGCCGACGCCGCGATGTATCAGGCCAAGCGCAAGGGCGGCGGCGCCGTCGAGGTGTTCGGCGAAGCCATGCGCCTAAGGGTGCTCGACCGCATGCATACCGAGCATCTGCTCCACCGGGCGCTCGAGCGCAGCGAGCTACGCCTCTTCTACCAACCAGTCGTCGACATCGGGGGAGAGCAACCCGTCGGGGTCGAGGCGCTGCTGCGATGGGCGCATCCCGAGCACGGCCTCGTGGCCCCGGACCGCTTCATCCCGGTGGCCGAAGAGAGCGGGCTTATCATCCCCATCGGTGCGTGGGTGCTGCGCCAGGCGTGCGAGCAGCTCCGCGCCTGGCACGACGACCGTGCCGGCGGACCGCGCCGCTCCGTCGAGGTCAACCTGTCCGCCCGTCAGATCGACGACCCGGAGATCGTCGCCACCGTGGAGCGCGTGTTGGGCGTGACGGGGGTGGCTCCCGAGCACCTGACGCTCGAGATCACCGAGAGCGCACTCATGCGCGACACCACCGTGGCCTCCAGGGTTCTCGACGCACTGAAGGCGCTCGGCGTGACCTTGGCGATCGACGACTTCGGAACGGGCTATTCCTCCCTCAGCCATCTGCAGCGGTTCCCGCTCGACATCTTGAAGATCGACAAGAGCTTCGTGGACGAGCTCGGGGCGGGACGAGGCGGTACCGAGATCGTGGCCGCCGTCGTGACGCTGGCGCACGCGCTCGGCCTCCAGGTCATCGCCGAGGGAGTGGAGACCGAGCAGCAGCTCCATGTGCTGAAGAGCCTGGACTGCGACTTCGCCCAGGGCTACCTCTTCTCGCGGCCGATGCCGGCGTCCGAGCTCGTCGACTCCTACCCCTTGCAGCTCGGGGCCTGAACTCACCGCCACCAGGGCCTCCGCCCGGCCGGGCTCTCCGGCCCAGCGTCTCCCCCCTCCGGGGTCCCCTCCCCCTCCCCGTCCGCGCCGTTGCCCTCCCGGGAATGCCGTTGGGGAGAAAGTGGTTGACAGTACAAGTATTTGGGTTAGGATCCTTGCGTAGACAAAGTTGTAGGCGCAAAGACTTGGGAGGAGCCGGACATGACCAGCACAACGACGGAGACCGGGGCGCTGACCCGGCGGTACAACGGCGTCGAGGTTCCCCTCGAGGGGACCTACGACATCGACAACGCCCACTCGACGGTGGAGTTCGTGGCCAAGCACCTCATGGTCACCAAGGTCCGGGGCCGGTTCGACGGGTTCTCGGGCGCGGTGACCGTGGCCGAGGTCCCCGAGGAGTCGTCTGTCGAGGTGACGATCGACGCCGCCAGCATCGCCACGGCGCAGAGCCAGCGCGACGAGCACCTGCGCAGCGCCGACTTCCTGCACGTTGAGGAGCACCCCACCCTCCACTTCAAGAGCACGAAGGTGGAGCTCGCCGGCGACGAGCACTGGAAGGTGACCGGGGACCTGACGATCAGGGGCACGACGCGTCCGGTGGTCCTCGACGTCGAGTTCGAGGGTGCGAACGTATCGCCGTGGGGGAGCCGGGTCATCGGCTTCTCGGCATCCACCGACATCGACCGCGAGGACTTCGGGCTGACGTGGAACGCGGTGCTCGAGACCGGCGGCGCCGTGGTGGGGAAGCGGGTGCGCATCGAGCTCAACGTCGAGGCCTCCCTCCGCCAGGCAGAGGGCGAGCAAGCCGCCTGAGTTCAGCGTTCGGGGCCGCGGCCGGCAATCGTGCCGGCCGCGGCCTTTTCGCGTCCCGCGCCGATCGATAGGGTCCGGCGTCAGTGAAGCCCGAGCCGACGTCACCGCAGGACCGCCGGGAAACCGAAGCACGCACCGGGCGGGAGCTGCGGACAACGGTCCCCCGCTCGTCCCACGGTGAGTGGAAACCCGCACCCGACCGCCCCGACCCCGTCGAGCTTCTCGACGCTCAGAACACCACACGCCTCCCTCAACTCGTCCCCGTCCGCTGGGGACGGATGCTCGAGTCGCCGTTCGCGTTCCTGCGCGGATCTGCCGCACTGATGGCCGCCGACCTGGCGTCGACGCCGGCGACAGGCGTGAACCTCCAGATCTGCGGTGACGCCCACCTCGCGAACTTCGGGGTCTTCGCCTCTCCCGAGCGTCGGCTCCTTTTCGACGTCAACGACTTCGACGAGACGACCGCGGGACCCTGGGAGTGGGACCTGAAGCGTCTGGTGGCGAGCGCCGTGGTCGCGGCGCGCAGCGCGGGCCTCAGTCGCAAGGACCAGGAGGCGGCGGCGAACGCGGCGGCACGGTCGTATCGCACGCGGCTGGCGGAGTACGCCGCCATGGGCGTGCTCGACGCGTGGTACGCGTCGGTGGACGCCGACGCCGCGCTACGGGCGATGGGGCGAGCCGTGCCCGAGTCGATCCGGTCGACAGTGGCGCGCGCCCGGCGCGCCACCTCCGAGAAGGCGCTCCCACGGTTGACCGAGCTCTCGGCGGAGGGACAGCGCAGGATCGTCGACCATCCGCCCGTCGTCTCCCACGACGATATGGACCTCGTCGACACCACGTTGCGCGGCCTGTTCCGGCGCTACCGGGAGACACTCGAAGACGAACGGCGGGTCCTGCTCGATCGGTTCGAGATCGTCGACTTCGCCCAGAAGGTCGTCGGCGTGGGAAGCGTCGGAACGCGCTGCTTCATCGCCCTGCTGCTGAGCGACCTCGGTGACCCGCTCTTCCTCCAGGTGAAGGAGGCTGATCGCTCCGCGCTCGATCCGTACCTGTCGCGCCACGAGGCGGGCGGCGCACGACGGCCGGGGCACACCTCGCAAGGGCGACGCGTCGTCGACGGGCAACGCCTCATGCAGGCCGCCAGCGACATCTTCCTCGGGTGGGTCGACGGGGTGGAGGGTGTCGACTACTACGTGCGCCAGTTACGGGACATGAAAGGCTCGGTCGACACCGCCTCGTTGGCGTCGGTGGGCTTCGACGAGTACGCCCAGCTGTGCGGGTGGGCTCTCGCCCGTGCCCATGCCCGATCGGGGCGAGCCTCGCTCATCGCGGGGTACGCCGGTACGGGGGCAGCCCTCGACATCGCCATGACCCGGTTCGCCCTGGCCTACGCCGACCAGGTCGAGCGCGACCATGCCCAGCTCGCGGCGGCGGTGAAGTCAGGGCGCGTCGTCGCCGAGACCGGCGTGTAGCCGGGCGCGTCGGGGCGCCCGGCTGTGTCAGGTGTGCGGCGGGGGAGCGAGGGCGTCCACCTCGTCCATGTCGGACGACGTGAGCTCCCAGTCGGCGGCCGACGCGTTGGTCCGGACCTGCTCGGGGGTCATCGCCCCGGCGATCACCGACGCCACCACCTCGTGCCCCGCGATCCAGGCGATGGCGAGCGCCGTGGTGTCGCGCCCGTGGCGCCGGGCGAGATCCCCGAGGCGCTCCGCCACGGCGAGGTTATCGGGCGACAGCAGCGTGCCCCGGCGCTCGGACGGCATGCCCGCGATGCGGGTGCCCGACGGCAGGGAGCCGTCGCGACGGTACTTCCCGGTGAGCACCCCCGCGGCGAGGGGGAAGTACGGCAGGAACGCCATGCCGAGGCGCTCGCACGCCGGCAGCACGTCGCGCTCGGGCTCGCGGTGCAGCAGGTTGTAGTGGTTCTGCACGCTCACGAACCTGGCCGCCCCGACGGCGACCGCGGCGTCCGCCTCGGCCAACTGGGCGGCGGTGAAGTTGGAGCACCCGATCTCGCGCACCGTGCCGGCTCGGACGCACTCGTCGAGGGCGGCGAGCGTGTCGGCGACCGGGGTGTCGGGGTCGGGCGCGTGCAGTTGGTAGAGGTCGACGTGGTCGGTCTGCAGGCGGCGGAGGCTGTCCTCGAGAGCGCGGCGGACGTATTCGGGTCGGGCGCCGCGGCGCTCGGCGTCGAGCGGCATGCCGAACTTGGTCGCCACGACGGCCTCGTCCCGTCGCCGGGCGAGGGCGCTCCCGAGGAACTCCTCGCTCTTGGTCCCGCCGTAGACGTCGGCGGTGTCAAAGAAGGTGACGCCCGCATCGAGGGCGGCGTGCACGACCGCGGCCGTACCCCCCTCGTCGAGGCGGCTGCCGAAGTTGTTGCACCCGATCCCCACGACCGACACGTCGAGGGATCCGATCTGGCGCGTGCGCATCACCGCTCCTCGGGGGTCGTCGGGGTCGTACGGGGCATGCTTGCCGCCATCCCGCGGGTGACGGCGTGGTCGCCGGGCCAGCGCCGCACGCTGATCGACTGGCTGGCGATGCCGAGCAGCGTGCCGTCCTGGGCCCACAGGTACGCAAGCCCGTGGCCGAACCCGCCCACGAGGGCGTGCATGTGGATGTCGCACAGCACCCACTCGGTCGGCACGAGCTGCGCGACCCGCAAGGTGTTGTCGAGGCTGCGGCCCATCGTCCGTACCCCGAGCGGCTGGGACACGCCCGCCGACACGTAGTCGCCGATCACGGCGAGCGTGGCGGCCGAGGGCTCGAGCTGGCCCGGCAGGCGCGTCCACGACATCGTGCGGCCGTCGCCGGGCTTGCCGTCGAGCTCGCTCATGAGGCGGCCCTTGGCCACCCGGTGCTCGACGCGGTTGAACACCGAGTCGGCGAACATCGCGGGCGTCTCCTGGGGAGGGCACAGCCCCGGCGCGGGGACCTGCGGCGTGTCGATCCACCGGCCGGAGAGGTCGAGCTCGTTGCGGCCCAGAGCCGCGTTGACGGTGAGGACTTCCTGATCCCCCACTCGTCCGATGGCGCGGCCCTGGGTGGTGTGGCGGCCCGACGCGGCGATCACGACCTCCCAATCGACGACCGAGCCGGTCGGCGCGTACGTCAGGTACTGCGCCGTCGCCCACACGGTGGGACGCCCGGTCGCCTCCTCGAGCGCCACGATCCCCGCAGCCAGACCGCAGCCGCCGTACAGGAACCGCCCCGGTGTCGCCACCGCGGTCGTGACGGGGAGCCGCCAGTGCAGTGGGTCACCTGCGGGCTCGAGCCCCAGGAAGTGGCGGGCGTCCATGGCCCCGCACCCTAACGGCGGCGCTACCAGGCCCGGTGCGCCCACCGGGGCCCGGGGCGCGCCCGAGGCCTAGTTGACCTTGCGCTCGCGGCCTTCCCAATAGGGCTGGCGCAACTTGTACTTCTGGAGCTTGCCCGTGGCCGTGCGCGTGAGCTCGGAGCGGAACTCCACCGAGGTCGGCGCTTTGAAATGGGCCAGGCGGTCCCGGCAGAAGCCGATGAGCTCGTCCTCGCTGGCGTCGGTGCCCGCCCGCAACACCACCAGCGCCTTGGGCGTTTCTCCCCACTTTTCGTCGGGGACGCCGATCACCGCCACCTCAGCGACGGCGGGGTGCTGATAGAGGCAGTCCTCCACCTCGATGGACGACACGTTCTCGCCCCCGGTGATGATGACGTCCTTCTTCCGGTCGGCGATCACCGTGAACGGCCCGTCGAGATAGCCGCCGTCGCCGGTGTGGAACCAGCCACCCCGCATGGCCTGCTCGGTCTCCGCCGGCTGTTCCCAGTACCCACCGAACACGTGGTTGGACCGGGCGAGGACTTCGCCGTCTTCGTCCACGGCGACGCGCACGCCCACCGCCGGTACGCCGGCGCGCCCCAGCAGCGCAGCACGCGCCGCCACGTCGAGGTCGTCCCACTCGGCGGGAGCCCGGTTCACCGTCAGCAGCGGCGCCGTCTCGGTCAGGCCGTAGATCTGGATGAACTCCCAGCCGAGCTCCGTCTCCACCCGCTCGATCGTCTTGGACGGCGGCGGCGCGCCCGCCACGACGATCCGTACGCGGCCCTGCCCGGGGATCTCCTCGCCGCGGGTGCGGCGCTCGGCCGCGGCCGTGAGCACGGCCGCGACAACCGCGGGCGCCCCGCACATGAGCGTCACACCCTCGGCGTCGACGCGGTGCAGGATGTTCTCCCCGTCGACCTTGCGCAGCACGACGTGGCGGCCGCCCATGCCGGTCACCGCATAGGGCATGCCCCACCCGTTGCAGTGGAACATGGGCAGGGTGTGCAGCAAGACGTCGCGGTCGGTGACCGAGGTGTGCCACCCGAAGCTCACGGCATTGAGCCAGCAGTTCCGGTGCGTCAACTGGACACCCTTGGGCCGCGCCGTGGTACCGGACGTGTAGTTGATCGAGCAGGTGGCGTCTTCCCCGACCTCGACGGGGCGCGGCTCACGACCCGGGGGAGCGGGGGCGAACAGCCGGGAATCGTCCGAGCCGTCGAGGAGGAACTTCTCCTTGGCAGTGACGTGGGCCAGGGCCGCGTCGAGCTCGGGGTCGACGAGCAGCACCGACGAGCCGGAGTGGTCGACGATGTAGGCCACTTCGTCGGCGTTCAACCGGAAGTTGACGGGCACGAGCACGCGGCCGAAGCCGCTCGTGCCGAAGAATGCGATGAGAAAGCGCGCCGAGTTCGGGCTCACGATGGCGACGCGCTCGCCCGGGCCGACACCCATGTCGTCGAGTGCGAGGGCCATGCCACGGGCTCGGTCGTACATCTCGCGGTACGTGATGCGCCCGAGCGAGCCCGGGACCTCGGGCTCGTCGACGACGGCGACGACGTCGTCACCGCGGACGAGCGCGGCGCGCTCCAGGAAGTCGCCGACAACAAGGGGCACGCGCATCGTCCGCCCTCCCTCGTACCTGCACGGTGGTGTCCCTTCGATCATCCCAGACCGCCGCGGCGATCGCCGTCCACCGCCTTCGAGGTGAACGCTCGCGGTGAACCGGCACCGCCGCCGGCGCCGAACGACCCATGTCAAGGGAGGTGTCCGTCAGCCAACGCCTGGTACCGTGCGCAGGTCGGTCGGCGCCGGCGGGACATGACAGGACACCTGAAGGAGGTGCGTCGTGGCTGAGATCGTCGTCACCGGGGCGGGGATGAGCGGCCTGGTCGCCGCCATGCTGCTCGCCCAAGATGGTCACGAGGTCACCGTCTTGGAACGTGACCCCGCCGTGCCACCAACGCCGGAAGAGGCCTGGGACGCATGGGAGCGGCGCGGTGTCAACCAATTCCGGATGCTGCACTTCTTCCTGGCGCGCTTCCGCAACGAGATGGAGCGCGAGCTCCCCGCCGTCGTCGAGGCGTTGGACGGCGCTGGGGCGCTGCGGTTCAACCCCCTCGATGCCGTGCCCGCAGCCATGAAGGGAGCGGACCGTCCCGGCGACCGCGACTTCGAGGCCATCACCGGGCGTCGCCCCGTGGTCGAGGCCGTCGTGGCGGCGAGTGCGGAGGCCACCCCACGGGTCACCGTACGGCGGGGTGCGGCGGTGGCGGCCTTGCGGACGGGTGCCACCGCCCTGCCGGGTACGCCCCATGTCAACGGCGTGCGCACGGAGTCCGGCGAGGAGTTCCGCGCCGACCTGGTCGTGGACGCCACCGGCCGCCGGTCGCCGTTGCCTCGGTGGCTCGCGGACGTCGGCGCGAGATCCCCCGAAGAGGTGCTCGAGGACTCGGGCTTCGTGTACTACGGCCGTCACTTCCGGTCCCGAGACGGAAGCCTGCCGCCCGTGATCGCCCCGCCGCTCCAGCCGTACGGGAGCATCTCGGCGCTCACCCTCCCGGCCGACAACGGCACGTGGGGGGTCGGGATCATCACGAGCGCCAAGGACACGGCGATGCGGGCCCTGCGCGACGTGTCGACGTGGAACGCGGTCCTGAAGAGCTTGCCGCTGGCCGCGCACTGGGGCGAGGGCGAGCCGTTCGAGGACGCCGTCACCGTCATGGCGAAGATCGAAGACCGTCACCGGCGTTACCTGGTCGACGGGGCCTCCGTCGCCACCGGCGTGGTGGCGGTGGCGGACTCGTGGGCGTGCACGAACCCGTCGTTGGGGCGAGGGGCGTCCATGGCGGTCGTGCACAGCACGGCGCTGCGCGACTCACTGCGGACCGACGGCGACGACCCCGCCGGGTTCCAAACGGCGTTCGCCCACGCCACCGAGACGACCGTGGAGCCTTGGTACCAGTCGACGCTGTCGTTCGACCGGCACCGGCTCGCCGAGATCGACGCCGTGATCGAGGGCCGGCCGTACGACCCCGAGGGGCCCGAATGGGACATCGTCCAGGGCCTCAACGTCGCCGCAGGCCAGGACGGCGACTGCCTCCGGGCGCTGCTTTCGGTGTTCGGGCTCCTCCGTCTGCCCGAGGAGGCGCTCGGCGCGCCGGGCGTGTTCGACAAGGTGGTGAGCCTCGGGGCCGGTTGGCGCGACGAGCCACCGCTCGGTCCGAGCCGCCAGGAGTTGCTGGGGATCGTCGCCGCCTGAGCCTGGGCGACGCGAGCCAGACCGCAATGCAGGGCACGAGGAGCCCGGACGGAGAAAGCAGAGGACAAAGCGGTGCGCATCGAGGTCAACGGGGTCCCGATCCACTACGAGGCGAGCGGTGGCGACGGTCCACCGGTGGTGCTCCTGCACGGGTTCCCCGACAGCGGGCGGTTGTGGCGCCACCAGGTGCCCGCGCTGACGGAGGCCGGGTTCCGCGCCGTCGTGCCGGACCTGCGCGGCTATGGGGAATCGGGCCAGCCGAAGGAGGTCGAGGCGTACGCGATTCCCTACCTCGCCGGTGACGTGGTTGCCATCCTCGACGACCTCGGTCTGGAGCGCGCACACATCGTCGGCCACGACTGGGGCGCGGCCCTCGCCTGGGGGCTCGCGTCGTTGCTCCCCGACCGGGTCGACCACCTGGTGGCGATGTCCGTCGGCAATCCCTTGTCGTTCGCATCCGCCGGCCTCGAGCAGCGCGAGAAGAGCTGGTACATGCTGCTGTTCCAATTCGAGGGCGTTGCCGAGCGGTGGTTGTCCGACGACGACTGGGCCAACTTCCGAGAGTGGGCCGGCCATCCGGACACCGACGCGGTGATCGCCGAGCTCGAAAAGAACGGATCGCTCACCCCGGCGCTCAACTACTACCGGGCGAACATCCCTCCCGAGGCATTGCTCGGCCCCCCGATGGCGCTGCCGCCGGTGGCTGCGCCCACCATGGGCATCTGGAGCAGCGGCGACATGGCGCTCACCGAAGAGCAGATGACGGGATCGGCGGCCTACGTCACCGGGCCGTGGCGCTACGAACGGGTCGACGGGCCGGGCCACTGGCTCCAGCTCGAGGCGCCCGACGTCGTGAACACGCTCCTGCTCGACTTCCTCGGCGCCTAACCCTCGCCGCGCCGGCGCGGCGCAGGGGTGCCGCCTGGACGGCCAGTCAGTCGCGGAAGGTCGGGGCCCGGCGCTCGCGCCGGGCCCGCACGGCCTCCTCGAAGTTCTCCGTCGTGAGGCGTACGTACAGCTGTGTCGTCCCCTCGTGGTCCATGTGCGCGTGCAGGCTGGATGCGTCCAGGCTCGACCACAAAAGCCTTTTGGTGAGCTCGATGCCGACGCGCGAGAACCCGATGATCCGCTCGGCCAGCTGGTAGCACGCGTCGAGAAGGTCGTCGCTCCCCACGACACGCGAGACGAGCCCGATGCGTTCTGCTTCCGACGCGTCGACGTCGCGTCCCGACAGCATGATCTCGAAGGCGCGCGAGGCGCCGACGGCGCGCGGCAGGAGATAGCTGATGCCGAGCTCGGAGGAGGTCAACCCGTTGTTGATCCCCGCGGCACGGAAGAACGCCGCGGACGACGCCAGGCGGATGTCGGCGGCCAAGCTCAGGCAGAACCCACCGCCGACGGCGGGTCCGTTCACCGCGGCGACCACGGGCTGGTGCATCTTCCGAAGCGTGAGGATGACGTCGTCGAGCAGCTGCATCGACCGCAGTGCGATCGTCGTGCGGGTCAGGCCCCCGATGTTGGGGACCACCCCGGAGTCCTCGAGATCCGCGCCGGAGCAGAATGCGCCACCCGCACCCGTGAGGACCACCACCCGTACGTCGTTGTCGTCGCTCACCTCTTCGAGAGCGTGTCGGAAGGGGATCATGACGTCGAACGCCATGGCGTTCATGCGGTCGGGCCGGTTGAGCGTCACGAGAGCCACGTGCGGGCGCGGCCGGTCGACGAGGACGAACGACACCGCGCCTCAGTCCTGTGACCGGCGCGTGTCGCCCAGGAGCCGGAAGGTGTTGCAGTACACGAGACGGCCGCCAGGCGGCTCGAAGTCGGCCCACACCCGGAAGTCCTCGGTGCGCGAACCGCCGAAGTACCTCGCCATCCGGCGCGCCATCTCCTGGTACGCCCCTTCGGGGTCGTCGGTGTCGAGCTCGTAGAAGTGCATGTAGCGAGGGTCCCCGCCCTCGGCGTTGTCGTACGGGGTGATCGTGGCGAACCCCGGCAACCCCGCCGCCGCGATGTGGCGGATGTGCACGAAGTCCGCCCAGTCCCGCAGGCGGGGCGCGTCAGCCTCGGTCCGGGGGCTGATCCACACCACGAGGAGCCCGGTCGTGGGCCGTCCGGTGAGGATGCCTTGGTTCGGCCGCGGGTGGCGGCGGAACAGCCGGGCGGTTGTATCCGGCAGAGGGTCCGGGGCCACGAACGTGTCGTCCACTTCGGCCACCCCGAGCAACGTGCCGTCGGGGATCGTCCTCGGGAGCTCGGTCCGTCCGGGCACGTTGTTGGCCCACCAGGTGACGCGCTCTACTCCCGGGAGTCCGGCGAGTTCTTTCGCGCGCGCCGTGGCGTACGTGTCGGAGTCGAGGTCACCGAGCTCGAGGTACAACCCGGGGGTCAGGCGGTCCTCCACGTGCGCGCTCTCCGATCAGGCCCGCAGCGCCTGGTCCGCCGCCCAGCGGTAATCGGCCTTCCCCGATGGCGCACGGACGATCTGAGGCACGAACGCGATCGCCTTCGGGAGCTTGTAGCGCGCCAGGTGCTTGCCGCCTTCGGCGAGGAGCTCGTCGGCCGTCACCGTGCTCCCTTCGGCCACTTGGACGACGGCCACCACCTCCTGTCCCCAGCGCTCGCTCGGGCGCCCGGCCACGACGACGTCGGCCACCGCCGGATGCCGGATGAGGGCCTGCTCGACCTCCTCGGCGAAGATCTTTTCGCCCCCGGAATTGATGGTGACCGAGTCCCTGCCGAGGAGCTCGATCTGCCCGTCGGAGAGCGCCCGGGCCCGGTCACCGGGCACCGAGTAGCGCTCGCCGTCGATGACAGGAAAGGTGCGGGCGCTCTTGTCCGGGTCGCCCAGGTAGCCGAGCGGCACCGAGCCCCGCTGCGCCAGCCAGCCGACCTCGTCGTCGCCGGGTTCGAGCACGCGCGCCAGGTCGGCCGAGACGACGACCGTGCCGGGACCGGGCACGAAGTTGCCGGTCGACACCGATCCCGACCCCGAGTTGGTTCCCATCTGCGCGCCCGTTTCCGAGGCGCCGGCCACGTCGGAGATGAGCAAGTTGGGCAACCGGGCGAGGAGGCGCTCTTTCATCCCGACGCTCATCGTGGCGCCACCGCTGCCGAAGGCCAGCAACGTCTTGGGATCGTGGTCGCCGCGCTCGAGCTCCTCCACGATGGGGCGCGCCATGGCGTCGCCCACCACCGAAATGCCGATGACGCGCTCGCGCTCCACGGTGCGCCACACGTCGACGGGATCGACGTGGCGGGTGTCGCTCGGGAACACGAGGGTGGCACCCATGGTCATGTAGTAGAAGCTCGCCCACTGCGCGGCGCCGTGCATGAGCGGGGGGATGGACATGACGCGCACGCTGTCGTTGGGCAGGATCCGCGCCGCGAGGTGCTCGTAGCTCTCCACCAGCTCCCACGTGCCGTAGGTGCGACCCCCCATGGCGGCCCGGAAGATGTCGTGCTGGCGCCACAGAACGCCCTTGGGCATGCCGGTGGTGCCCCCGGTGTACAGGACGTAGAGGTCGTCGGGGGAGGGCTCCACCGGTGGCAGCTCGTCGGACGAGGAGGCGAGCGCCTCCTCGTAGTCCACCGCGCCGGGCAACAGGGCTTCCCCGGAACCGTCCTCCACCTGCAGCAGCACGGTCAGCTCCGGTAGGTCGGGGAGCACTTCGGCGAGCACCGGTGCGAACGTGGCGTGGTACACGAGGCCCCGCGCCCGCGCGTCGGTGAGCAGGTAGCGCAGCTCCTCGGCGACGTACCGGTAGTTGACGTTGAAGGGCGCCACCCGGGCGAGGTACGCGCCGATCATCCCCTCCAGGAATTCGTTGCCGTTGTAGAGGTACAGCCCGAGGTGGTCCTGTCCCGACTCGTGCCCGGCGAGCTCGCTCCGTTCGGTGTGGAGTCCGAGCCCGTGGGCGTGCAGGAACGACGCCAGGCGACGCGACCGCGACCGCACGTCGGCGTACGTGAGCCGCCGGCCGCCGTGGACGATGCACTCGCGTTCGGGGATGGCGGCGGCCACCGTTTCGACCACCCGTCCGAGGTTGAACTGCTGGTCCGCGCTCATGGCGCCCCCCACCTTTCGGCAAATCCCCCGGTGAGGAGCCCGGAGGACGGGCGCATGGCAGCGAGGCAAGATTGCACCATGGAGAACGAACCGGTGCCCGAAGCCGATGCCCTGGAGCAGAAGCGTGATGTCGCCGACGCCGACGCCGGCGACGATCGGATCGACTCGGTCGGCGACCGGCCCGAGGCCGACGCCCTCGACCAGAGGAGACCCGTCACGGAGGAGCGCACCGTGCGTCCGCCCGCCGAGCGTGGCGAGGTCCCCGAGGCCGACTGGATCGAGCAACAGGTCACCGAACCGCTCGACGACGAGGTGCGCTGAGCGTCCGCTCGGCTCACTGTTGGTAGTGCTCCACGACCGATTCCGGGCGCACCTCTGCCGCGTCGGGGTCCTGCCCCGCGTCGCGCCGCGCGCGGCGTTGACGAAGCAGGTCCCAACACTGGTCCAGGGCGACCTCGATGGCCCGCAGCTTGTCGGCGTCCTCCGACGTGAGCCCCTCACCGACGTGCGCCTCTTCGAGGCGGTGCTCCTCATCGGTGAGTCGACTGATCTGCTCGACGATCTCGCGGTCGTTCACACGGACTCCTTTCGTCCTCGATCCGTTCGCATGGGATCCACGGGAACGGAATTCACTCGAATCGGGTTCACCAGGGCCTATCTGATCAGCTTCGACAGGCGGTGGTCGGCGAGCGGCTTGCCCCCTGTCTGGCAGGTCGGGCAGTACTGCAGCGACCGGGTCGCCGACCACACCTCGCGGATCCGGTCCCCGCACACCGGACACGGCTCCCCGGTCCGACCGTGGACGCGCAAGGCGCGCTTCTTGTCGCCCTTCAGCTCCGAGGCCGCCGAGCCGACGGCGCGCCCGAGCGCGTCGCCGAGCACCTGGACGACCGCGTCGTAGAGCCGTGCCGCCTCGTCGGCGTCGATATTGCGCGCCGGCTTGAACGGCGACAGGCGCGCCGCATGAATGATCTCGTCGGAGTAGGCGTTGCCGATGCCGGCGATGAGGGACTGCGAGGACAGTGCGGTCTTGAGCGTTCCCGGTGCACCCGACAGCAGAGTCGCGAGGGTGGCGCGGTCGAACGCCGGGTCGAGTGGATCGGGGCCCAGCGTGGCCACGCCCTCCACGTCCGCAGGGTCGTGGACCACCCAGAGGGCGAGGCGCTTTTCGGTGCCCATCTCGGTGACGTCGAAACCGGCGCCGCCCTGCACACCCACGCGCAATGCGAGCGGCCCGCGCCCGGGGCGGGCGTGCCCGGCGGGAAGCGCGTCGTACCACTTGACCCAGCCCCCGCGCGCCAGGTGCATCACGAGCCAGGTGCCCCCCGCGTCGGTGGACATGTCCAGGCACAGGTACTTGCCGCGCCGCGTGCAGGACACGAACTGCCGCCCCACGAGCGCCGACAGGGGAGGGTCGAACGTCTTGAGCGCGGCGATGGCGGCGAGCTCGCACCGCTCGACCACCTTGCCGGCGAGCCTCTCGTCGAGGAACCGCGTGAGCGCCTCCACTTCGGGCAGTTCGGGCACCGCTCCATCCTCCCATGGAGGACGAAATCGTCCCGTCGGCACACGGAGCGAAGTCCCCCCGTCCGGCAGCCGTGCCACAGTGGCGTCGTGGGTGGGCCGGGTGGCGCTGGCCGGAGGTGGCGGAGGACGGCCGTCGCGTTCGGGGCCGGGCTGACGCTTGTGACGGGGCTGGCGCTCGCAGGGTGCACCTCGCCGGCGCACGGGTCGCTCGGTGCCTCGGCGGCGAGATCGTCGTCGAGCACGACGTCCGCCGGCGCGTCGACCACCACGAGCACGACGCCGACGGACGGGTTCGGGCCCGCGAGCCCGGTGGCGTGGTCGACGTGCGGCGCCCTGCAGTGCGGTTCGGTGACCGTCCCGCTCGATTACGCCGAGCCGGAGCTCGGCAGCATCCAGATCGCGCTGGCGCGCCACCTCGCGACGGACCCCGCGGCGCGCATCGGTTCGCTGGTCATCAATCCGGGCGGCCCCGGCGGTTCCGGCATCAACGACCTCCCGAACGAGCTGAGCGTGCTCACTCCCGAGCTGCTCGCGCGATTCGACATCGTGTCGTTCGACCCGAGGGGCGTGCAGCGCAGCGCGCCCGTGGAGTGCAATCCCGGGGAGTCAGGCGGGCAGGGACCTCCCGGGCCGCTGCCCGACCCGGTGCCGGTGGCCGCCGCCACCCAACAAGCGCTGGTCGGCAACGACGAGGCGTACGCCGGCCAGTGCGAGTCGATGAGCGGGAAGATGCTGCCGTTCGTGGGGACGGTGGACACGGCGCGCGACCTCGACGTGATCCGCCAGGCCCTGGGCGATCCGCTCCTCACCTTCGTCGGCCACTCCTACGGCACGCTCCTGGGCGCCACGTACGCCCAGCTGTTTCCCACGCACGTGCGCGCCATGGTGCTCGACGGCGCCATCGACCCCGCGTTGAGCTCGGCTCAGATGATCATCGACCAGTCGAAGGGGTTCGAGGGCGTTCTCGACGACTTCTTTTCCTGGTGCGCGAGCACGCACTGCCCGTGGAACGAGGGCAGCAACCCGGCTGCCACCTTGCTCGGTCTCGTGGCCGCCAGCCGGGCCAATCCCATCCCGGGAGGCGGCGGGCGTGGTGCCGGACCTGGCGAGTTCTACGACGCCATGCTCGATGCCCTGTACGCGCGTTCGTTCTGGCCGTCGCTGGGAAGCGCGCTCGCCGAGGCGGCTGCCGGCAACGGCGCGGCGATCCTGGGGCTGTCCGACGCGTACCTCCGCAACGGCTCGACCAACGCGGTCGACGCGGAGACCGCCATCGACTGCCTCGACCATCCCACGTCGCGCGACATCTCGAGCTACCAGTCGCTTGCCGGCGAGGCCGCCGCGCAGGCACCGGTGTTCGGCCCGCTGCTCGCGTGGGGGCTGCTCGGGTGCGCGGTGTGGCCCGTGCCGGCGACACGCGTCGTCGGCCCCACCACTGCGGTCGGCTCCCCGCCGATCCTCGTGGTGGGCGCCACCAAGGACCCCGCCACACCGTACGTGTGGGCCCAGCACCTCGCCTCGGAGCTCCAGCACGGCGTGCTCGTCACGTGGCAGGGCGAAAATCACGTGGCGTACTTCTACAGCGGGTGCGTCCGGTCGATCGACCAGGCGTACCTCCTGGACGGCACGCTGCCGGCCACCGGGACGGTGTGCACGGACTGATCAACGGCCGCTCATGACGGGCGGCTCCATACGGCCAACTCGAACACGGCCAGCTCAACGGTGGCCCGGGATACCCGGTTTGGCGCGCGTCACACGCGATCATGGGCCGGTTCCCACCTCGATCGCTTCCCCTCCTGCGACCCGGGTTGCCCCGGGTGCCGACGCCGCCGACGCCGCCGACCGGCGCGCTTCTCGGCGGCGCGCGCGTCGCGACGGCG
This sequence comes from Acidimicrobiales bacterium, assembly GCA_035294855.1. Taxonomy (GTDB): domain Bacteria; phylum Actinomycetota; class Acidimicrobiia; order Acidimicrobiales; family UBA8190; genus DATGKD01. Next base: position 7,435 of record DATGKD010000187.1, on the reverse strand, counting down.
GTCGACACGCGTCGTCGGCGCGTCAGACGTCGGCGGCACTCCCCGTCGGTGTGATCGGGGTCGTGGTGGGCTGTCTCATCCCGTGGCGGGCGGCGTTGCACCGCGGCCTGCTGGGCGACACGTTCTGGCACCTGGCGTCGGGCCGGTGGATGCTCGATCACCACCGGGTACTCACCCACGACATCTTGTCGTACACGGTCACCGGCCATTCGTGGCGGACGCCCGAGTGGGGGTACGACGTGGTGTTGGCCGAGTCGGTGCGCGTCCTCGGCCCGTCGGCCTACTGGCTGGCGTCCGCCGGACTGGCCACGCTCACCGTGCTCGCCGTGGCGTGGCGTTGCCGCCTGATGGGGGCGGGGTGGACGTGGACAGGACTGCTGTGCCTCGAGACCGGGGCGGCGGTCACGATCCTCCTCGCCGTCCGGCCGCAGATGGTGAGCTACCTGTTCGTCGCCGTCCTCCTGCTCGTGCTGTCGGCGGCGCGTCGGCGCGCGGGCTGGCTGTGGCTCGTACCTGTCATGTTCGCGGCGTGGGCGAACCTGCACGGCAGCTTCCTGCTCGGCGAGGAGATCCTGGCGCTCGAGGTCGTGGTGAGCTTCCTGCCGGCGCGTCTCGGTCGGGTCGTCGTGGTCGACCCGTTGCCCCGGCGCCACGCGGTCGCCACCCTCGGTGCGGCGTTCGCCGCCACGCTCGTGAACCCGTTCGGTCCGGGCGTGTACTCGAGTGCGCTCGGCGTCACGTTCAACTCGACCGTGCGCCAGCTCATCAGCGAATGGCAGTCGCCGAGCTTCCACGACCCGGCCATCGTCGCCGTGCTGCTCGTCCCCGCGGCCATCACCGTCGCGTACCTGGCGTTCGGACGGGGCGAACTTCCCGCCCTCGAGCTCGCGCTGGCCGCGTCGATGTTCTTCGCCGCGCTCGACGCCGCCCGCTTCATCCCGTACTTCGCCATCGCGTGGTGCGCCCTGGCGGCGCGGTGCTCGCCGATCGGCAAGGAGAGCCTCCGTCCGACGCTGCTCGTGTGGCCGATCGCCGGCGTCCTCGGCGTGGCGTTCCTGCACGGGCCGATCGCGTCGGCGGGCGCGCTCGACCCGGGCACCCCGGTGGCCGCGGTGGGCTACCTGCAGGACCATCCGGGCCGGATCCTTTCGACGTACCTGTGGAACGACTACCTGGACCTCGAGGGCCGGCGGGTCTTCGTGGACGGGCGCACCGAGCTCTACACGGGCAACGGGATCCTGCGCCGCTACCTGGCTGTCGATCACCTCACCGGCGACCCGGACGCGACGCTGGCGGCCTACCGGGTGGACTACGTCCTGTGGCCCAAGCAGGACGCGCTGGCGGTGTTTCTCGCCCATGACAGCAATTGGCGGACGGTGTGGTCGTCTTCCACCGCGGTGGTCTTCCATCGGGCGCCTTCGGCGCACGGGTGAGCCACGCGCAAACGGCTCAGCCCGTGGGCATGGGCTGAGCCGTCAGCTCGATCCCGACCGCCAGATTCCCGGCGATCAGAACGATGTCGGGCCTCCGCAGGCCGGCGCCTGCGAGACACGAGACAACCTCGGGCGCACGTCACGCGCGCCGATCCGAGGTCAGGGGTTGTTGATGGAGCTCCCCACGTTGTTCAGGGTGTTCGACACAGAACCACCCAGGAAGTGCAAGGCAACGAGCGCCACGACAGCGATGAGGGCCAGAAGCAGCGCGTACTCGACAAGGCTGGCGCCGATCTCGTCCCTGCGGTTCCACGTGTGGCGAATCGGGTCGACGACCCGCATCACGAAAGCGACGATGTTCACGGTATCCCCCCCTTCGTTGCTCGGTCCCTTATGACCTCACTATCGAGGAATGGGGGAACTTCCGCCATAGGTCACCAGGCCCAATTGTGCCGTTGTGCTGCGCAAACGTGGGTCGGAGGACCCAAATTCGGGGACCTCGGGGCCGCTCGTCAGTCGAGGTGGATGATCCCCATTCGCACCGCCTTCAGGACGGCCTGTGCACGGTCGTGGGCGTCGAGCTTCTGGTAGATCGAAGACAGGTGGTTCTTCACCGTCTTGACGCTGATGTATAGCCGCCGGGCCGCCTCGGGGATGGACACGCCCGTCGCCATGAGGCGCAGCACCTCCTCCTCACGCCGCGAGATGTGCGGGCGCGGCGCGTATGTCCGTGCCGGAGTTGCGAGCGGCGTGGCCGTGGCGGCCTGGCCGTGGACGCGGTCGCTGGCCGCTCCTCCTTCGACGTTGAGGGCCTCGGGCGGGGCGACCGAGGGCGACAGCACGGTGTCGCCGTGCGCGACCCGGGTGACGGCGTCCACGATCTCCGCCGTGGCACTGTCCTTGACGAGGTACCCGCGTGCCCCGGCGTTGAGGGCTGATGCCACCGCAGTGTCGTCAGAGAGCATCGACAGGACCACGACCGCGGTGTCCGGGAGCGAGCTCTTGATCCGCTTCGTGGCGGCCACGCCGGACAGCACGGGGAGCGACAGGTCCATGAGGACGACGTCAGGGTGGTACTCCTCGGCCTTCTGGACGGCTTCCTCTCCGTCGGCCGCCTCGTCGACGACGGTGCACCCGGCGTTCTCGAATGCCCAGCGGAGTCCTTCGCGCACCATGGTGTGATCGTCAGCGATCAGGACCCGCATCACGCTGCCCTCATTCTCATCCGCACTGTTGTCCCCTTTCCGGGCGCCGAGTTGATCTCGAGTTGGGCGCCCACCGAGTCGGCACGCTCGCGCATGCCGACGATTCCATAGCCGGACACACCGGCGGCCTTGCCGGCGGGCAGCCCGATCCCGTCGTCGCTCACTTCGAGCAGAGCGCCATCGACGTCGCACAGCCACACCACCGACACCGTCGACGCGCGCGAGTGCCGCTCGGCGTTCATGACAGCCTCGCGCGCCACCCGCCAGAACTCGCGTTCCACCGGGAGCGGCATGCGGGCGCCGACGTCCGCGGTGAGCGTCACCACGACCCGTTTGCGGCGGTTCACCCGCTCGAGGAACGACTCGAGCACTGACACCACGTCACGGCTCTCCGACACGTCACAGCGCAGGTCCACGAGCATGTCCCGTAGCTCCTCGACGAGGTTGCGGACGTCCCCGCGCAACGCCTGCAGGTCTTGCTGCACGGCCCGCCCGTAGTTCTGTTGCACGAGGCGGTCGAGCTCGAAGCCGAGGTAGACGACCGATTGGCCGATGTGGTCATGGAGCTCACGCGCCAGGCGCGTCCGTTCCTGCTCGACGCCGAGCACGTGGATGCGCTCCAGCCACCGCGCGTTGTCGAGCGCCAGCCCGGCAGCTGTGGCGAGGTCACCCAAGCGGCGGCGGGCTTCGTCGTCGGTCGCACGCGCCGCGTCCGCCTCGACCGCGACCACCCCGACGAGGGTGTCGCGCACCCGCATCGGGCAGTAGAGGCCCCAGCGCGACCGGAAGCTCAGTCCGTGGTCCAGGCGCTCGAGCTCCACCGGTGCAGCTGCGGACGCGGCCCTGGTCAACGCGGGCGCCAACTCCACCGAGCGTCCTGCCTCGGTGGCGCGAACGCCGCTCGCCGCGGCGACGTACCACGCCGAGGTGGTCGGGTCGATGAGCACGATGGCCGCGACATCGGGGCAGAACGCCTCTTCGAGGCGTTCGAGCGCCCAGCGGGCCGCACCGTCCAGGTGCAGGGGTGTCGCCTCGTGTTCGGTGGCCCTGTGGAGGTCGAACAACAACTCGTTGACCTCGGTGAGGTGGTCCACGCGGGTGTCGAGCTTCTCGTTCGCCTGAAGGGCGTCTTCGACCAGGTACCGACTGAATCCCCCCACCACACCGACGAGCACGAGCTCGATGGCGAACTGGAGGCTCGTGCCCGCGAGGCTCCGGTCGGAGTTGATCAGGGCGCTGGGCAACGCCACCGCTAGGCCGGCCAGACAGGCCACGCCCGCGACGACGGGCAATCCCCCGGCGAAGCCCGCGAGCACCGCGGCGACCCCGAGGCATACGAGGAAGGGGGAGCGCGCGAAGCCCGTCGCTTCGACAACGGCGACGCCCACGGCCACCTCGAGCAGGAGGGCCGCGATCACCCCCCAGGTGCCGTGGCGGGAACCGACCGGCCGCACCGTCCGCCACAGCGCGTACGCCACCAACACCCCTCCAGCAAGGGCAGCACGCTGCCCTTTGTGCTCGACGAGGGCGAGCGCCAGCGCGAGCGACAACGTGCCCCACCGCAAAACGGTGAGCATGGGGCCGAACTGGGCGACCACGGCGGCCGATGCCGGCTGGAGGTCGCGCCACCCGAGCCGCGAGCGCCACCCCAGCCGTGAACGCGACCCGACGACGGTGCGGTGTAGAGCGGGTTCGGCCGGGTCGGCGCGGCCCGATGTCGGATCGGTGCCGTCGCCGGCGGGTTCCTCCCCGTCGGGGCGAGAGGCCGGGACGTGGCGCGGGTCGTCGGAGATGGGCACGACCGCCTGCACCGCAACACCTCCCTGAGCTGGCCCGACGCCGGAGCCCTGAGGCAGCCCGACGTGCCGGATCGTCGAGTACCCGTCAGATATCGAGGCGTTCCCCACCGATCATTAGGGGAAAGAGGCGAATTTCTCGCCCCGGCCTCGCATCGGCCTCGCCCCGGAGGGTCGCCGAGCGTCCCCCTCGACCCTTCGGAGCTGGGGTTTCGTCAGCCGCGTGGGGCGGATCTCCGCTCGGCGGTCAGGGCGGCGTTTCCCGGCACGAAGGGGCGCGCTCGCACGGCGACGACCCAACGCGGCCCCTTCAGAGCCGTCCGCCAATCCGGATCGCGGGCGATGAGCCGGGCCAGGGGAAGATTCCGAGGCCAAAGGACGGCGGCGAAGCCGTCGCGGTCGAGCACGGCTCGCCAGCCAGGGGCCGCCCGCAGTAAGACGCCGTAGTCGTGCTCGACGGCGGAGGGAAAGACGTCCACGCGGTCGTCCAGAAAGACATGAGCGCGCGTGCCGTAGCGGTACTCGAGGTAGTTGCCCACATAGTCGGGGGTGGCGACGCGACCCGGCACCAGTGCGTGCTGCTGCATCCAGGTCACCTGCGTCACGGGGTAGGCGGACAGGTCGAAGGCCGGGCGCTGCACGGCGCCGGTCACGACCAGCGCGCCGACGATCCCGCACGCACCGAGGACGACGGCGGACAGGCTGCCACGTCGTTCACCCTCGAGCGTCCCGAGGCCCACGAGTCCCCGCGCGAGAACCGGAGTCACGGCGATCGAAGCCACGGGTACGTTGCGCGCCGCCACGACCGCCGTCGCGGCGAAGGCCACCGTGACGAGCGCGTCCTCCACGGTGCCGCGCCGGCGCACGAGGAGGACGAATGCGAGCACGAGCGACGCCGCGAGCACGGCGTGCACGGGATCGGTCCACTGAGGGGGTTGCCACTCGGCGACGCCCGCGAATTCCCGGTGGTGGGTGAGCACCACGAGCGGGTACGTCAACAGGCGCGGACCGAGCGGGTTGACAGCCCCCGCGGCGGTTCCGAGCGCGGCCATGCCGAGCAAGCTCGGCAGACGGCCCTGAGGCAAGTCGTCGAGCCGGCGTCCCGCGACCCGCAGCACGAGATAGGCCAGCCCGAGTGGCCAGCTTCCGTGGACGTTCACCCATAGCCACATGACCGGTACGAGGCTCCACGGGGCGATGGCATCGGATTCCGCGACGACGATGACGATCGCGAAGAGCACGAGGGCCAAGGTGAGCGGCCGGGGCGACCAGTACCCGGTTCCCACGGCCAGGGCTGCTGCCGCGGCGACGATCCGCCCGGTCAGCTGGCGGGCGGGCCGGGTGAGGTGCCAGACGAGCCCGGCGAGAACCGCCGCGATCGACGCGTGCAGCAACTGGAGGCCGCGCCCACCGCCGGCGCGCTGGACCGTCCCGTACAGGAGCGAAGCCAGCCAAGACTCCACGACCCAGGGGTGCCCGGCGGCGGTGAAGGAGTACGGGTCGCGGGTCGGCACGCTGCCGTGCGCCACGATGAGGCGACCCGTCGCGACGTGGGTCAAGAAGCTGTTGTCGTGCAGGCGGACGAGCCCGACCGCGAGCCCCCAGAGCACGAATCCCGCGCCGATGGCGAGGCTGGTTCGTGGCGCGCGCACCGCTGCGCGACGAGGTCAGTGACCCCGGAAGGCGTGGAAGATGCCCAGCACCGCCGGACCGGCGATGATGACGAACAGCGCCGGCATGATGCAGAAGACCATCGGGAAGAGCATCTTGACGGGCGCCTTCTGCGCCTGCTCTTGGGCGAATTGGCGCCGCCGAACGCGCATCTCCACCGCCTGGTTCCGCAAGATCGACCCCACCGAGACCCCGAAGGTATCGGCTTGCATGAGGGCGAGGACGAACGACCGCAATTCGGGAACCTCGGTGCGGGCGTCCATGGAGGCCAAGGCGTCCGCCCGGCTGGCGCCGGCACGCATTTCGCCCAGCATCCGGGAGAACTCTTCCGCGAGCGGCCCGGGCACCATGGATACCGTCCGGGCCATCGCCTGCTCGAAGCCGAGCCCGGCTTCGACGCTGATGGTGAGCAGGTCCAAGACGTCGGGGAGCTTCTTGCGGATCGCCAGTCGTCGGTCTTCGACGGCGCGGTTGAGCCACGCGTCGGGCCCTACCAGTCCCGCCACGCCCACGAAGGCCAACGCCGCGAGGAGGGTCGTGCCCGTCAGCGAGGTCAGCTTCCAGACCACCAGCCACAGCACCGGGACGGCGACCACCGACAGCACTCGCATGGTGAGGAACCGGTCGATGTCCTCGGGTTGGCCACGACCGGCAAGCACCAATTTGTGGTGCAGCTTCTGGACGTAGTGGGCGGGCATCAAACGCCGCACGAGCGCGATCAACGCCGCGCCCACCGGCCGGAGCGCGCGCTCGATGAACGGTTCCCGGAGTTGCTCGTTCCGCTGGGGTACCGGAGCGCTGTAGTCGGAAAGACGGGCCCGGGCGGCGCGCACGCTCAGCCGTTCGTCCGCCTTGATGGCGGCGGCGTACGTCAGCAGCGACGCGGTGACGAAGATGGCGAGAGCGGCGACAATGACCACGTCAGACCTCGATGTCCACGAGCTTGCGGAGCCACAAGATGCCGAGCACGCCGAGCACGATGGAGCCGTAGAAGAAGATCTCTCCCGAGGCGGTGTGGAAGAGCGGGCTGATGTAGCTCGGGTTCACGGCGTAGACGAAGATGCCGATCGCGACGGGCAGGACGGAGATCACAATCGCCCCGATGCGACCTTCGGCGGTCAGCGTGCGGGCCTCACGACGCAAACGCGCCCGAGCGGTCATGGTCTCGGAGACGATGTCGAGCAGCTCGGCCAGGTTGCCGCCTACTTCGCGCTGGATCCCGATGGCCGAGACCACCCATTCGAAGTCCTCGCATTGGACCCGCTCGGCGACCTCGTTCAATGCGTCGACCAGCGGACGTCCGAGCCTCGCCTCGGCGACGACGTGGCGC
>DATGKD010000186.1:0-3807 GCA_035294855.1 Acidimicrobiales bacterium | reverse complement strand
CCGCCAACCACGATCCCGAGGTGTTCGCGCATCCGGGTTCGCTCGATCTGAGCCGCAGCCCCAACCCGCACGTGTCGCTGAGCGCGGGCGCACACTTCTGTCTGGGCGCGCCCCTGGCGCGGCTCGAAGCCCGGATCGCATTGCGGGCGCTCGTCGACCGGTTGCCGGGACTCGAACTCGTCGCTCGCCCGACATGGCGGCCGAGCTTCACCATCCGGGGAGTCACTGCGCTGCCGCTGCGCTGGCGGTAGCGGCGAGCCGGCGGCCAGCCGCGCCGCGGGCCAGGAGGCGCGTCTAGCGGAGGCGGCGCACGGCGTCGGCAGGCCACGGCCCGACGACATCCGGGTGGAGCGCCGACGCCAGGATCTCGACGCCGTCGACCAACCGGGGGCCCGGTCGCGAGAAGTATGCGCTGGCATCGAAGGCGAACACCCGCGTCGCGGGCCCGATCTCGGAGCGGCCGAGCAGGCCGGCGCCTTCGGCCGCGGCCTCTTCGAGCCCGTAGCCGCACGGCATGAAGGCGACCACGTCGGGCGCGGCGTCGGCGATGTCCTCCCACGTCACGCGCACCGATGGCACCCCGCGGGAGGAAAGGACGGGCTCGCCGCCGGCGGCCTCGATCATTTCGGGAACCCAGTGACCGCCGTTGAACGGCGGATCGGACCACTCGAGCGCGAAGGTGCTCGGGCGGGCCAAGCCCGCCGTCGTCTCCCTGACGCGGGCGAGCCTTCGCTGCAGATCCTCCACGATCGTGGCGGCGCGCCGAACCGTCTCGGTGACCCTGCCCACCTGCATCACGCCGTCGATCACGTCGTCGAGCGAGTTGGGATCGAGCGACAGGACGTGAGCCGGGTGGCCCAACACGTCCAGGGCCGCGGTGACGTGACCCGACGGCACGGCGCACACCGCGCACAGGTCCTGGGTGAGCACAAGGTCGGGCCGCAGCTCGCGCACCGCGTCGTCGTCGAGGCGGTAGATGGGGTCGCCCTCTCCCAGGCTGGCGCTCACGGCCCGGTCGATCTCCGACGGGGAGGTCCCGGGGGCCAGGGCGGAGGTGGAGACAATGCGCTTGGTGCGCGCGGCCGGCGGCCAGTCGCACTCGTGGGTGACGCCGACGAGGTCGTCGTCCAGGCCGAGGGCATAGACGATTTCCGTCGCCGAAGGCAGCAGCGACACGATACGCACAGCGCCAGTGTGGCGCGGGCGGGCCCACCACGCTGGCCGAGTCGCGATGTCGGCAAGCATGCGTGCTGACGTGACGGTTGGCGAGCACGGGGGAAGGAAGGCCGATGGAAGGACGAGCAGGACATCGTGACATCGTCGAGCTCGAGTCGTGGCAGGGACCTTGGGCGCCCGACGACCCGGACGCCAACTACAAGGCGGAGATCGCTCTCTACGCGCACAGCGATCCTCTCCGCACCCTCGACAACATGGCTCGCGCCATAGCCGTGCCCGTCGGCGCCATCGTGAAATACGTGCTGGCGAAGTACGCGACGGCCGGGAGCGGCGGTTTGCTCGAGATCGGCCCGACGATGGTGCTCCGGCTGTGGGAACCGATCGAGCGGGCCGAGTCGGCCGGCACGGACGAGGCCCGCCTCCAGGCGTACGACCAGCTCCGGCAGATGGTGTCGTGGCTGCGACTCCCCCTCGTGGAAGACGCCGGGTACGGGGGCCCATGAGGCCCGGGAGACCGTCGGTGCCGGCCGATGCCCCGGCCTGAAACACGGCTGAGCAGGTCGTCTTCGCCACCGGCCGCGGCCATGTGACGCGGCCTGCGGGCCGTCCTACCATCCTGGGGAGCGACGGTCGGAGCTGGGCCGTCGGGGCGATGGCGAGGCCGGGGGGGTCCGGGGGAGATGGGCGGAGCGTCCACAGGACGAATCGGGCGGTTGTCCGCCCCATGACCCGATGAGACGTCGTGGTCGCGCCGCCGTGGCGGTCCTCGTGGCGGGGATCGTGGTGCCGCTTGTGACGGCCGTCGGCGCGGCGCCCGGTACCGCGGCCACCACGGGACCGGGATCGGTGTCGGTGTCGCCCTCGGCGGTCCCGGCGTCGTCGATCGGGAACACGGTCCAGCTGCGCTACACCGCCCCCAAGGGCGGGCTGTCGGGCGGGGTGCTCAAGATCACCGTCCCCCGCGGCTGGAGTGCGCCGCAGCGGCGATCGCCGAATCGCAAGGGCTATGTGACGTCCTCGACAGGCAAGCTGCGCGTCAGCCACCGCAGCATCAAGGTCACCTCGCTCAAGTTGTGTGGCGGGTGCTCTCTCGTCATCGGCTACTGGCATGCGAAGGCACCGGCGCGCTCCCGGCTTTCACGTTTCCTCACCAGGAGTGCACGTTCGTCGTCCGCTGCGCCCACGCTCCTGGCGGTCCAGCCCGCGGTCGCGGTCTTCGGCCTCGGTCCGGGTGGTGGGGGTGGTGGTTCGGGCTCGGCGTCGTCAGTTCCCCTCGGCGACTACGCGGGTGCCGACAACCCCGCGGGTGTCGCCCTCTTCGGGCGGCTGACGGGAACGCATCCCACGTTCGCGTCCGACTATCTGGTGGGGACCGGCGGCTGGGGCGCGATGGACAGCGCCCGAGGGGTCGGTGCGTGGCAGGGATCGGGGTACCAGCTGGTGCTCGGCGTCCCGATCCTCCCCGGGGGGACCGGCGCGACGCTCGCCGGGGGAGCATCGGGGGCCTACGACGGCTACTTCGTCACGCTGGCGCAGAACCTCATCGCCCAGGGAGAAGGGGGCGCCTACCTCCGCTTGGGATGGGAATTCAACGCGTCGTGGTACAGCTGGGGTGTCCAGAACGCGTCGGACGCGGCCAACTTCGCGGCGTACTTCCGCAACATCGTGGACGCCATGCGCTCGGTGCCAGGGCAGCAGTTCCGCTTCGTGTGGAACCCGAACGGCGACGGCCCGACGAGCTACTCCCCGGACCAGGCCTATCCCGGCAGCAACTACGTCGACTTCATCGGCTCGGACGTCTACGGCAACTGCTTCTCCAGCCCGTTCACCCCGCAGAACGGCTGGGCCGACCAGTTGAGCCAACCATGGGGGCTCGACTGGCTGGCGTCGTTCGCCGCTCAGCAGGGCCGCCCCATCGTGTTCCCGGAGTGGTCCGTGGACTACCGGCCGGACGGTCACGGCCTCGGGGACGATCCCTACTTCATCGACCAGTTCGCGTCGTGGATCGCCCAGCACAACGTGGCGTGGACGAACATCTTCTCGTACAACGCGCCGGACCAGCAGAACAATATTCTGGACGGCAACTTCCCCAACGCCTTGGCGGCATTCAAAGCGGACTTCTGAAGCTGACGCCTGCGGGCGTCATCGAGTTGCCATGTCTCCTCTTCACCACGCTTCGCCACCGCGCCACGCTCTTACGCGCCCCCGGCGGGGGACGCCGCGCCGCACCACCGCCGCCCTCGTCGTGCTTGCGCTCGTGATCGGCGCCGCCGTCGCCATGGCCAGCGCGCTCGACTCCTCGTCACCGATCGGACGGCGCGGCGGATCGACGACCCTGCACCACGTGGGCGCCGCCGGCACCGACGGTTCCCCGGTCCAGCAGTCCACGACCACCACGGCCGCACCGGCGCCTGCTCCCACGACGTCGGCAGCCCCGGCTCACGCCGCCACGACGAGCCCTGCTCCGCGTGCGCAGCCCCCGCCCGGCGGCGCGGGCGCCCCGACGGCGCCCGGCCCGCTCGTGTCCGACGCCTTCGCCCGGGTGGTGTCCGGAGGCTTCGGGACCTCGCCGGTGGGCGGGGCGTGGGTGGTGGAGAAGGGCAACCCGGCGGACTTCTCCACCGACGGGAC
>DATGKD010000185.1:0-2189 GCA_035294855.1 Acidimicrobiales bacterium | reverse complement strand
CAACGTGCTGCGCCGGGACTATCCGCGCACGCGCCTGCTGGGGCCGAATTGCCCGGGCGTGATCTCGCCGGGCAAGTGCAACATCGGCATCACCTCCGGGGACATCGCCCTGCCCGGGGGGCCCGTGGGCATCGTGAGCCGCTCCGGGACCCTGACGTACCAGGCGTTGCACGAGCTGTCACAGCAGAAGGTCGGTCAGACCACTTGCGTCGGCATCGGCGGCGACCCCGTCCCGGGCACGAGCTTCATCGACTGCCTGGCCGCGTTCCAAGAGGACCCGGACACCAAGGCGGTCATGCTCATCGGCGAGATCGGTGGGTCGGCAGAGGAAGAGGCGGCCGGGTTCATCGCGAAGCGCATGACGAAACCGGTGGTCTGCTACATCGCCGGGGTGACCGCGCCGCCCGGGCGCAAGATGGGACACGCGGGCGCGATCATCTCGGGCTCGGCCGGCACGGCCCAGGCGAAGATGGAGGCGCTCGCCGCGGCGGGCGCGACCGTGGCACAGAACCCGACCGAAGCCGGCGAGCGCATGGTGGAGATCGTCCGCAACCTCGACTGAGCGAGCGCGGCGCCGACGGGGCGGCCACCTACAAGGGCCGGGAAGCCCCCTGGTAGCGTGACCCTGTGCGTGTCGCGGTGCTCGTTTCGGGCACAGGGAGCATCCTCGACGCCATCATCGGCGAGGGTCTTCCCGTCGCCCTCGTCCTCGCCGATCGGCCATGCCGCGCGCTGCAGCGCGCCGCCGACGCGGGCGTGGACACCGCGCTTGTCGACCGCGCGCAGTTCGGCGGGTATGGCCCGACCTTCGACCGTGACGCCTTCACGCGTCGTGTCACCGATGTGCTCGTCGAGCGCCGCGTCGACGTGGTGGCGATGGCCGGCTTCGGGACGGTGCTCACCCAACAGGTCCACGACAAGTTCGGTGGCCGCATCCTCAACACCCACCCGGCGCTGCTCCCCGCCTTCCCGGGTTGGCACGCGGTGGCAGACGCTCTCGAGGCTGGCGTCGCGGTGACCGGCTGCACCGTCCACGTCGCCACGCTCGAAACCGACGCCGGACCCGTCCTCGCCCAGGAGGAGGTCCCGATCCTCGCCGGCGACACCGAGGCCACGCTGCACGAGCGCATCAAGGAAGCCGAGCGCCGCCTGTATCCGGCGACCATCCGGTCGTTCCTGGCCCAGCTCCACGAGACGGGAGCCTGGTCGTGAGAGCGCTCCTGTCGGCATACGACAAGACCGGGCTCGTCGAGCTGGCGGCCGCACTGCGCGACCTCGGATGGGAGCTGGTGGCGAGCGGGCGCACGGCGGCTTCCCTCTCCGAGGCGGGTATCGACGTCGTCGAGGTGGCCGCGCTCACCGGGGCTCCGGAGATGCTCGGCGGTCGCGTGAAGACGCTGCACCCGGGCATCCACGGCGCCATCCTGGCCGACCGTTCCAATCCCACCCACGTGGCCGACCTCGAGGCGCGCGGCATCACGCCCATCGACCTCGTGGTGTGCAACCTCTACCCCTTTGCGTCGGACCCGTCGATCGAGATGATCGACGTGGGCGGACCGACCATGGTGCGGGCCGCCGCCAAGAACCACGCGCATGTCGGTGTGGTGGTGGACCCCGCCGACTACCCCGCGGTGCTCGACGAGCTGCGCCGAGCGGGATCGCTCTCGGAGGGAACGCGCCGGCGTCTCGCCCGCGCCGCCTTCGCCCACACCGCGGCGTACGACGCCGCCATCGTGCAGTGGTTCGACAGCGGCGGCGCGGGCGGTGACGCGCCGGGTGAAGCGGAGGCCCTCCCGCCCACCCTGCACCCGGCGCTCGAGCGCGCCGCGGTGCTCCGCTACGGGGAGAACCCCCACCAGCGCGGCGCCCGCTACCGCGCCACGGGCGAGCGCACCTGGTGGGACGATGTCGTCCAACGCGCCGGCACCGAACTGTCGTACCTGAACCTGTTCGACGCGGACGCGGCGTGGCGGCTCGCAGGCGAGCTGCCCGTGGCGGGCGAGGTGGCCGCCGTGATCGTGAAGCACGCCAACCCGTGTGGCGCCGCCGTCGCCTCCGACCTCGCCGACGCCTACCGCCGCGCCCTCGAGGGCGATCCCGTGGCCGCGTTCGGCGGCGTGGTGGCGCTCGGCGGGACGTGTACCGAGGCGGTGGCCCGCACCGTCGCCGAGGGGCCGCAGGCCGACGTC
>DATGKD010000184.1:0-2680 GCA_035294855.1 Acidimicrobiales bacterium | reverse complement strand
GACGGTGGTTCGCAGTAGCTCGGCCGCCCTGTCATTGGCGGCGACAACCTCGTAGGTGGAGAGATCGGTCACGATCGCGGCCACCGGCAAGTCCTGCACGCCGGCAATCACGTCTTGCAGGTCGTGGACGGTCACGCGCTGCCCCGCTCTGTCCCCATCAGATGATATCCGTCAAGGAGTAGCCACCCCTGCTGAGGACACACCGCACGGGGAGAGTCATCCCGTTGCGTTCGTGAGGAGACGAAGGGAACCCGCCAACGTGGGCCGCTCGAGGAAGTGGCCGTACTTGCGGTGCCACGTGCCGTCCTCGAGATCGGCGCGCAGCCTCGCGACGGCTCGTGCTTCCACCTCGTCGTCGACGAAACCCCATGCCGATTGGGCCCGCCGGACACTCTCGTCGAGAAACCTCTCCGGGCGGGCGTAGTAGGCCTCGGTGAATCCGTCGTGGCAGTCGATCGGCACCGGAACGGCGGTGACCGTCGTCGTCCCCCCGAGCTGATCGGCGATCCAGTCGAGCGGCTGATATCGGTGCCGTTCGGCCTCGACGAGCTCGGGGACGTAGTCGGCCAACCAGAAGTCGTCGAGGGCGTCTCCGTCGAAGGTCAAGATCACGACCGGGCCCGACGCCACGCGCCTCAGCTCCCGCAACCCGGCTGCCGCATCGGACCATTGGTGCAGGGTCACCATGGCCATGGCGGCATCGAAGACGCCGTCGTCGAACGGGAGGCACTCCGCGGTGGCGTCGATCGCCGGGACCCGGTCAGGTGGACGTTGTGAGCGCATCTGCGCCGACGGCTCGACGGCCACCACGTATCGGTCGACAGGTTCGTAGGAGCCCGACCCCGCACCGACGTTGATGACCCGGCGCGCTGCACCGAGCGCGTCGTGGACGAGCGCTTCTATGCGCGGGTCGGTACGCCGGTGTCGAGCGTACGACCACCCGCCACATTCGTAGTCGAAGTCACCTGCACGCCGAACCTCCATCGGACCACTTCAGCACCAGGCACAGGGAAGCCTCAAGGCGGCCCCTTGGGTCAGTGCACCGGGAAGCGTGCGAACACCTCCTGTTCGTCGATGGGGCTCGTCCGCACCGTGAGCTTCAGGTCCCATGTCCCGGCGAACGGGAAGGTGAAGCCCGTCGCCAGGTAATGGCCGGGCCCCCCCACCCGCAGCGGCACGACGATGGGACCGATCGACTCCGCCGGGAGGGTGACCGCGGCGTCGAGCTCGGGGATGCCCACGGGTTGGCCCAGCCGGCCGAGGACGTAGAAGTGGAACTGATTGCCCGGTCCGGCGCGAGCTGGCCCGATCACCGCGTTCACCTGGACGCCGAGGACGTCGAAGCTCTGCGTGAACGGCTGGGCCGCCGCGACCTTGGCCGGCGCGGCGTTGACGAGCAGGGAAGTCGCCGCCAGCACACCCACGGCCAGGGCTGCTTCGGCCAGCACCGACCGCCGGAGCCTGCGAACCATCCGGCGCGCCCACTGCTCACCCGCCTCGTCCTGCTCGCACGCGGTCACCACGGGCGCGGCCCGGGTGAGGACGCCGCCTCCTGCGGTTTCCCTGGCGCGGTGTCCAGCGATCACCGGCCCGAGGCGCGGCGCGTCCCCGCCGCGTGAGGGCGGCGGTACGTCGGCCATCTTGCCCACATACCGCCGGCTGAACGACGCCGCGCCGACCATGGCGATCGCCACGGCCACCTTCACCACCAAGGTGCGCCCGTAGGTGGTGTGGAACAGCGCGTAGAAGCTCCCCACCTGGCGGATGGATTGGACGACGCCGGTCGCCACGATGAGGACGACCGCCCCGAACGCGTAGTTCGAGAACCGCCTGGCCACTCGCCCCACTTCGTCGGGGCGGTCCGCGGCCACGCCGCCCGGGATGAGGAGACCGGCGAGCACTGCGAGGCCGCCCAGCCACACCGCCACGCCGACGAGGTGCCCGACGTCGAGGGCCACCCCGACAGGAACGCTTCCGGTGCTCGACGCGTGTCCGGCGAGGCCGGGCGTCGCGAGGAGTCCCAGCGCAACCACCGCCCCGAAGACCATCCAGGGAACCGGTGGGCGCGCCGACGCGGCCACAAATTGTCCCGGTTCACCGCGGCGACGAGCGCGCCGCGTCAGCACGACCAGCGCGGGCACGAACGCCGCGCACAGGACGAGGCGGAGAAGTTCGACCTCGCCGAAGCGGGTGTGCAGTACCTCGTCGAACAACGACGGCCGCGCGATGTCGCCCAACGGGAGGTCGGCCGCGTAGACCCCCTGGACGGCGATGCCGAGCACCGTGGCCACCGCCAACGTGCCCCACAACCACCACAGCAGCCCACGCACGCGCCTCGTGGCGGCCCCGGTGGGCCACACCACGAGCACGACCGCAGCCACGCCCACGACGAGCACGAGGGCGACGAAGGCGACGAACCGGACGATGCCGAACACCACGCCCACGGCTGGGCTGCCCGACTCCTTGGCCAGCGCATTGGCGAGGGAGGCCGCCTTGGGCACCCCGTTCGCCGTTCCCACGCTGAACACGAAGGCGCCATGGACGGGATGCGAGTCCGCCGAGATGACGCGCCACGCCACGACGTAGGTCCCCTTGGCCAGTCCGGCCGGCAACGCGATCGCGACCGACGAGTCGTCCCCGGGCAGGTGGTGGGTCCCTCCCTCGTCGACGCGGCCACCCG
>DATGKD010000183.1:0-2970 GCA_035294855.1 Acidimicrobiales bacterium | reverse complement strand
TCCTCGATCCTGCTCTCACTGGCACTGTTCGTCCGGCCCTGTTCTCTCGGCTCGTCTCTTGGTGCTCGGTCTTCGGTGGTGCTGGCTCTGTGTGCTGGCTCTGTGTGGCCCTGTCTTCTCGGTCTTCTCGCCGCGGCCCCGGAAATGAAAAACCGCCCACCAGTGTGGACGGTCGGAGAGGCACGCACCGGTCGGGCGCGTGCCTATTCGATGGCGATTACGGGGGCGGTCGGAAGCGGCATGCCGAGGACAGTTTCCCTCGCCCTGACCAGGGACGTCAACCGTGCCGGACATGTCATGAGCCCGGCGCAGCTCGGTGGTCGGCCCTGTGGGAGCCGATAGCCTCGTAGCCGTGAGCGACGACGCCACCCATCTCACCCGGACCACGTTCGAGCGTCTCCACGCCGAGCTCGAGGACCTGACGACGCGGGGCCGAGTCGAGATCGCGCGTGCGATCGAGGCGGCACGCGCCCTGGGTGACCTGTCCGAGAACGGCGACTACCACGCCGCCAAGGACACCCAGGGGAAGATGGAGTCGCGCATCCGACAACTGCAGGCCACCCTGTCCAAAGCGGTCCTGGTCGACGACGCCGCGGCGAACAGCTCGGACACGGTCGCCGCGGGGACGGTGGTGGCCATCCGCTACGAAGGTGACGACGACGTGGAGCGGTTCCTGGTGGGCTCGATCGAAGAGCGCCACGACGACCTGAGCGTGGTGTCCCCGGGATCGCCGCTCGGCCAGGCTCTGCTCGGGCGTTCCCCCGGGGACGTCGTCGAGTACGAGGCCCCCGGTGGCGTGCAGCGGGTCGAGATCGTGACGATCGGAACCTGAGCGTGACCAGCCAAGCTCGCACCCTGAGCGACAAGGTGTGGGAGCGCCATCTGGTCCACCACTCCGAGGGCGAGCCCGACCTCCTGTTCATCGACCTCCACCTCGTGCACGAGGTGACGTCGCCCCAGGCCTTCGACGGTCTGCGCATGGCGGGACGGCGCGTCCGGCACCCGGAGCTCACGATCGCGACCGCCGACCACAACGTGCCCACCACCGACATCGACAAGCCGGTGGCCGACCCGGTCTCGGCGCGCCAGCTCGAGGTCCTGGCGGCCAACTGCGCGCAGTTCGGGATCACGTGCTTTCCCATGGGTCATGCCAACCAGGGCATCGTGCACGTGATCGGTCCCGAGCTCGGGCTCACCCAACCCGGGATGACGATCGTGTGCGGCGACAGCCACACCTCCACGCACGGCGCGTTCGGCGCGCTGGCGTTCGGCATCGGCACCTCTGAGGTGGAGCACGTGCTCGCCACCCAGACCTTGCCGCAATCCCGCCCGTCCACCATGGCGATCGAGGTCACCGGCGTCGCTCCCGCGGGCGTCACGGCCAAGGACATCGTGCTGGCGGTCATCGCCACCATCGGAACCGGCGGCGGGATCGGCTACGTCATCGAATACCGGGGCCCCGCCATCGAGGCGCTGTCGATGGAAGGCCGCATGACGGTCTGCAACATGTCGATCGAGGCGGGTGCGCGCGCCGGGATGATCGCGCCCGACGACACCACCTTCGCCTATCTCGACGGCCGCCCCTACGCGCCGAAGGGC
Source organism: Acidimicrobiales bacterium (assembly GCA_035294855.1). GTDB lineage: Bacteria > Actinomycetota > Acidimicrobiia > Acidimicrobiales > UBA8190 > DATGKD01. The sequence continues at coordinate 1,371 of DATGKD010000183.1, read as the reverse complement.
CGCCGATGGGACGAAGCGCTCCAGGACTGGCGGAACCTGTCGACCGACGAGGGCGCCGAGTTCGACAAGACGGTCACCCTGGAGGCCGCCGCCCTGCGACCGCATGTCACCTGGGGCACGAATCCGGGCCAGGTGGTGACGCTCGACGACGCCGTCCCCGACCCGGACAGCTTCGCCGAGCCGGCGGATCGTGAAGCCGCGACTCGGGCGCTCACGTACATGGGCCTCACCGCCGGGACGCCCATGCGGGACATCGCCGTCGACACCGTCTTCATCGGCTCGTGCACCAATTCCCGCATCGAGGACCTGCGAGCGGCGGCGGCCGTGCTCGAGGGCCGAACGGTGCGGGCGGGCCTGCGCGCCTTGGTCGTTCCGGGATCGCATCCGGTGAAGGCGCAGGCCGAGCGCGAGGGCTTGGACAAGGTGTTCCTCGCCGCCGGATTCGAGTGGCGCGAACCGGGATGCTCGATGTGCCTGGCCATGAACCCGGACAAGCTGGCACCCGGCGAGCGCTGCGCGTCGACGTCGAACCGGAACTTCGAAGGACGGCAGGGCCGGGGAGGGCGGACGCATCTCGTCTCGCCGGCGATCGCCGCCGCCACCGCGGTCGCCGGGCACTTCGCCTCGCCCGAGGAGCTGCCGTGAAGCCCGTGCACGTCGTGACGGGCCGTGCCGTGCCGCTCGACCGCTCCGACGTCGACACCGATCAGATCATCCCCTCCGATTGGCTGAAGCGCGTCGAGCGGACCGGCTTCGGCGCCGGGCTGTTCGCGGAATGGCGCGACGACCGGTCGTTCGTGCTGAACGACCAGCGCTTCGCGGGCGCCACGGTGCTCGTGGCGGGCCCCAACTTCGGCATCGGTTCGTCGCGTGAGCACGCCGTCTGGGCGCTGCAGGACTATGGGTTCGAGGCCGTGGTGGCGCCCAGGTTCGGGGAGATCTTCCGCAACAACGCCACGAAGCAGGGGCTGGTGCCGGTCCAGGTGGATCCGGAGCTCGGGCGTGCACTGCTCGACGCCGTGGCCGCGCAGCCCGACCTCGAGGTGACCATCGACGTCGCCCGCGGCACCATCGAAGCGCCCGCGGCCGGATTGGCGGGCTCGTTCCTTCTCGACGACGCCACGCGCGAGCGCCTCGTCAACGGCTGGGACGACATCGGCCTCACCCTCCGCTACGAGGACGACATCCGCGCCTACGAGCCGACGCGGCCCTCGTGGCTTCCCGCCGTTCGTGCCTGAGCGGGGCCATCGGCAGCCGACGCACAACCCACCTCACAGCAGGTGGACGGCTCGCGGGCTACCTTGCGTGAGCCCGGCGCGTGCCGGGTTCGGCATCAGGAGGGTCCAATGCTCAAAGGGTTCAAGAACTTCC
>DATGKD010000182.1:0-23712 GCA_035294855.1 Acidimicrobiales bacterium | reverse complement strand
AGAACGCGGCGATCATCAGCGCCGTCGCGTTCCGCAAGGCCATGCCCGACCACGCCGTCACGGTGGCGCTCGCCGCCGCGCTGCAGGAGTCGAAGCTCGTCGACCTGCCCTACGGGGACCAGGACTCGCTGGGCCTGTTCCAGCAGCGGCCCTCGCAGGGATGGGGCACGCCCGGCCAGATCCTCGACCCGAACTACGCGGCGTCGGCGTTCTACGACCACCTGGCGCTCGTCCCCGGGTGGGAGACCATGCCGGTGACCGAGGCCGCGCAGCTCGTCCAGCGCAGCGCCGACCCGAGCGCCTACGCGGTGTGGGCGCCTGAGGCGCGCGCGCTCGCCCGGGCCCTGACCGGGGAGGTGGCGGGGGGGATGTCGTGCCATCTGGACGGGTACGGCGGCGCGGCGCCCGCTCGGGACGCGCTGGGCGCGGCGGCCACCCAGGAGCTCGGCTCGAACGTGCTCGGCGCGCCCGTCGGCACCAAGACGGGATGGGCCGTGGCCACCTGGGCGGTGGCGCATGCGTTCAACTACCACCTGGCGGCGGTGTCCTTCGCGGGATGGCAGTGGACCGAGGCGTCGGGCTCGTGGCGCCAGGCCGGGTCAGCCGGCGCGAGCCCCCCGGCCGTCACGGTGACACCCTCGAGTTGACGATGACTGGTTGACGCCGTGACCGATGACCGCGAGCTCCACGGCCTCGATCCCTTCGACGCGCTGGACACCGAAGCTGCCCGCCTCGACGCGTTCTTCTCGCGGCTCGTGGCCGCCGGTGGTGCGAGCGCCGACGGTGGGGTGGGAGCCGGTGCCGGCGAAGTCGGTGAGTGGGACCGGCCGTCGCGCTGCGCGGGCTGGACGACCCGAGACGTGCTCGGGCATCTGCTGGCGGGAGAGGACTACCACCGGGCGTGCCTCGAGGGCCGGGCGTCCGCGCACATCGCCTCGTTCGGCGCGCGCGGCGCCTCGGACCTCGACGCGTTCAACGCGCTCGGGGTTGCCGACTACTCGGTGCTCCCCGCCGCCGAGGTCCTCGAGCGGTGGCGCGCGGCGAGCACCGACAACCGCATGCGCTTCCGGGAGCGTGGCGACGGCACCGTCGACACGTCGATCGGCGACTACCCCAACCGGTGGCAGGCCTTCCACGTCGCGTCCGAGCTGGCGACCCACGCGGACGACATCGGCGTGCCGGTCGACGACGAGGAGCGCGCCGGGCGAGTGGCGTGGCGGGCGAAGTTCTCGCGCTTCGCGCTCGAGGAGGCGAAGCCCGGCATCGACATCGCTGTCGACGGCGTCCGCACGGTCGTCACCGACGGCAAGGTGACCGCGGACGTCGAAGACCTCGACCTCGTCGACGGCGTCATGGGGAGGCTGGAGGACAGCAGCCGCATCGGCGCCCCGCAGCGCGGGCTGCTGTCGACCTGGACCGAGTCCTGAGGCCGCTCGGCTGAACGCCTTCGGGCGCGCGCCCTGGCGACCACCGGCGAACGGCGCGACGATCAGCGTCGTGGAGGAGGAGCAGCTCCGGCCCGGAGAGCGCGTCTGGTTCCACGACCAGCGGAGCCCCGACCGGCGCATGGCCGTCACCTCCCATCGCGACGAGGGGCTCGTCGTCATCTCCCTGTGGCGCGGCGACACGTGCACGGGCACGTTCCGCCTGCGCCTGGCGGACGCCGCGTCCCTCGTGGCCGCGCTGGCGAGCGCGCTGGCGCAGGGGCTGCCGGTGGCGGGGCCCGCGGCCCCGACCAAGCGCGCCGACGAACGCGGCTACCTCTGGGTCGTCCCTGATTCTCCGGGTCGGATCGGCGAGTGAGCCGCCGTGACATGGACGATCACCGACGTGAGCGACAACGACCGCCCTTCGGTCGGTGGCCGCGCGTCCCGAACGGTCGTCGGCCGCCCGGGGATGGTGCCCGACGGGTCGGAGGACCTGTCGAGCGGAGGCGATGGCCGGCGGCGTGACAGCCGTTCGACCCGACGGAGGGCTCGGTGGGCGGTGGGGATCGCGTCGGTGGCGGCGTGCGCACTCGGGGTCGGCCTTGTCGTCGTGGTCACCGGGGCCGCCCCGGTGCGGGCGCACCCGCGCGCCGTCGCGCCGCCCACGGTGACGGGCTCGTCGGGCTCCGGGGCAGCCGTACCCGTCGCCCGGTGGTCCCCGCCGGCGCCCGGTGCCGTCGGGCTCCCGCCCGGGACGGTCGTCACCTCCGTCCTCCGCCACCGGGGCGAGCTCGTCGCGGTCGGCGGGATCTCGCAGCCCTGCACGACGACGACGCCGGGAGCCTGCCGGACCGAACACGTCAACGAGCCCGTCGTCTGGACGTCCCCGGACGGAGGGACCTGGCAACAGGCCTGGGACCCCGGCGCCGTGGACGAGGGCCAGACGGCGGAGCGGCTCGTGACGACGCCCACCGGTCTGCTGCTGTTCGACGGCACCACCCTGTGGCGAACTCCCGATGCCGTGGACTGGCACATGATGACGTTGCCCCCAACCGCGCCGTACTACCTGCGCACGTTGACGTGGAGCAACGGCACCCTGCTGGCGTCGTTCAGCGCGCCGTCCGACGGTGCGCTGCAGACGTCGAACCCGGACCTCGTGTACATCACCCGGGACGAGGTGCACTGGCAGCAGGTCTCGCTCGGTCCGCCCGCCTTCGTCAGCGCGGCGGCCGCCACGTCGAGCGGCTTCGTGGTGGCCGGCCAGAGCGGGCCGTCCGTGGCGGCGCTGCACCCGGCGGCGTGGGTGTCGGCCGACGGCGTCCGGTGGCAGACAGTCTTCCTCGGGGGCTCCCCGGGCTCGGTGAGCGCGCTGGCCGCCGAGGGCACTTCGGTCGTGGCCCGCGGGATCGTCAACGGCGAGCAGTGGGAATGGTGGTCCGGCGACGGCGGCGGCACGTGGTCCGCCACGCCGAGCGCCGTCCCTGCCAGTACCGTCCCCGCGGTCTCCGTGCTCGACGGCGGCTTCCTCGGATCCCCGAACGGTTTCGTCGAGCTCACCAACGGCCCGACCCTGTGGTGGTCCCCGACGGGTGCCGCGTGGCAGGCCCTCGCGAACCGCGACGAACCGGCCCCCTCGCAGTTCCCGACCTCGATCGAGGGGCTGTACACAGACGGGGGCGGTCTCGGCGTGCTGGTGTCGCGGGCGACGTCCGGCACGCTCGCGAACGGGCGGGCGGTCCCGCCGGGCATCCAGGTCTGGCACGTCGCCCTTGTCTTCCCGACGGCGACGGCGCCGAGCCGGCACGACATCCGGCTGCGCTACACGGTTTCCAATTGACGACGGGCGCATGACCCGGGTCGGGCCTCGACCTCGGTCGACCGCAGCCGGGACCGTCGCAACGGGTCAGCGGTAGTCGTAGGAGGCGGAGGCCGCCTTCGCCGGGGACCGCACGGTGCGGGCCGCCTTCTTGGCCTCGTACATCGCCTCGTCCGCCTCGCGCACGAGCTTCATCGGGTCGGTCTCGGCGTCGCACTGCGTCAGCGCGACACCCAAGCTGGCTTCGAGGGGCACCGTGGCGTCGCCGACCGGGATCACCCGCCGACCGACGCTCTCACGGATGCTGGCCGCCACGGCGTTGCCGTCGCAGCTGTGCTCATGACACAGCACCACGAGGAACTCGTCGCCCCCGAGCCGCCCCACCACGTCGCACGAACCGGTGGCGCTGACGATCGCCTCGGCGGTGGCGACGATGGCGGCGTCGCCGGCGACGTGCCCGTAGGTGTCGTTCAAAGGCTTCAGGCCGTCGAGGTCGACGAAGATCACGGCGACCGTCTCGCCCGCGTCGCGGCGCCTGCTCACATCGTGCGTCAGGTGGTCGAAGATCGCGGCGCGGTTGAACAGTCCCGTGAGCGAGTCGTGGGTGGCCGCCTCGTGCAACAGCTGGCGCTGCAGCTCGCGCTCACGGATCCGCGCCGACAGCGTGTCCACCGAGGCTTGCAGCGCTCGGCCCGTCGTGCCGGGGAGCGGCACGAGGAGCTCGGGGTCCGACAGGTCCTCGGCGGCGAGCGCGACGGCCTTCGCCTCCACCGCCTTCAACGTCGACGCCATGTCGTTGAAGGCGGAGGTGGTGGCGACCACCTCCTTGGGGCCGCGATCGGAGAGCGGGGCGAGGTCGAAGTTGCCGCTGTGGACCTGTTGCGCGGCGCGGCCCACCTCCTCGAGGGGACGGGTGAGCATGCGCCCGGCGACCAGGATCCCGCCCAGGCTGACGAGCGCCAGCACGGCGAGGAAGACGACCTCACCACCGAAGCGCGAGGTGGCGTCCGAGGCTTGCGCCAGGGCGGTGTCGTGCAGGTCCTGGGAGGCGCCGGTGACCAGCTTGCCCAGATCGGCCAGGTAGTGCAGCCCCGCCGCCAGGGACGATCCGCCGAATGCCAGGTTGCCCGCGAACGGCGAGGGCTGGCCGTACAGCGCGGTGGCGAGCCCCTGCTGGATGGTGGTCGCGAACCGGCGGTCGGCCGGGTTGGTCTGCAGGTGCGTCCAGGCCGCCTGGCCTTGGGGACCGAGATGGCCGGCGAACTCGCTCGTCGCCACCTGGTACTCGCCGGCCGCCTGGACGAGCTCCTGCTTGGCGCCGGCGGGCCCGACGCCCTCCAAGACGAAGAGGGCACCTTCGATCTCGTACCCACCGGTGAGGAAGGCCTCGTACGCCTGGCGCAGCGCGGTCGCGTGCACCTCGAAGGAGCCGGGGGGCTGCCACGCGGCCACGTCCGACTGGAGCCTGGCGTAGTCGCCGTACCAGAGCGCGTCGATGTCGCTCGACATCTTCGCCATGAACGCGTGCGCCTCCGAGAACGTCACGGAGTTGGACTGCACGCGTCGCATGAGCGCCTGGAGTTCTGTGACGTCCGCGCGCAGCGTCGGCGTCGAGGTGAACGTCGGGAAGCCTTCGATCCTCTGCGTGCCCTGTGCCAGCTGGGTCTCGAAGGGCACCGCCGGTTGCAGCAGCGCGTCGAGCTGTGACTCGCCGACGCCGATCTGCGATGCGTACGACACCGCCATCATGGGCACTTCGAGCGGGTTGAGCTCGGCGCGCGCCGACGCCACCGTTTCCAGGTTGGTCGCGTCGCGCGCCACCACCTGCGCGTGATGGCGGTAGATCCACGAGGAGACCGCAGAGGAACCGATGAGCACCGAGGTCGCCGCCACCGGGAGCAGCACCACGAGGGCGAGCACGACGCGGACGCCGGGGTGCCAACGCCGCCGGACCGGGGGCGCGGGCGCGGGCGCGTCGGGTGCGGCCTCGGAGCCTGTCTCGGCTCCTGAGGGTGCCTGGCGGCCGGGCCGCTGTGGAATGGTGCGCATGATCGAGGCCGTGTGGGGCCGTTTCCCCACGAGGTTTGTCGACCACCTGCCCTCCGGCCTTGAGCAGCCCCGTCGGGCCCCGAGATCCCCGGCGCGATCCGGCGTCAGGGCTCTTGGGCGTCACCATCCTCGGCGCGCGGCGGCTGCTCTCTCTGGGCGCGCACCGCCCGGGCGAGCATCATCCGGAGGACCTTCGCCGTCAGCTCGCCGACCTGTTCGGGCGTCCGGTCGAAATCGATCATGAGGGCGTGCGTGGTGAACGCCGAGAACTCGAGGGCGAACGCCAGGCGCAGGTCCTCGGGTGGCTCACCCGATCCTCCGGCGGTCTTCCAGGCCAGCCTGACGAGGTAGTCCACGCCGCGTCGCCGGTACGCGCATCGCAGCTCGTCGACGTCGCGCAGACCCGACCCGGGTTCGCGCAAGGGGCAGTGGATGTCCCAGAAAGCGTCGCCCAGGATCTCGGCATTGCGGGTGTGGATGGTCTTCGCGAGTCCCTCGAGCCAGGCGTCGAAGTCCTCGTCAGGAGCGGCGAGACCAGGGATCGGCCGGCGGCCGGCGGTCTCGAACATCGCCTTCACGGTGGCGACGATGAGTGCGTCGTGGCAGGCGTAGTGGCGGAAGATCGTGCGCTGACTGACGCCGCACCAGTCGGCGATCTCCTCCATGGTGGCGCCGAAACCCCTCCGCGCGACGACCTCCATGGCGCCCTGCTCGATGCGGGACCGAGTCAGGTTGCGTTGTCCCTCGGTGAGCGACGGGCGGGGGTCGGACGGTGGGTGGTTGGCGTCGGTCACGTCACTCGCTCATGCATGCCACGGCGCGCACCCGCCGATGAACGGATGTCACCTTTGCCTGCCACTGTGGCAGAACGAGAGTGGTACCGCGCTCGCCGATGGTCGTGGCCGCTGCTCGGGGGCAGGCAGGTCCGTCGGGTCCGTCGGGTTCACCAACGGTTCTCCAGCCGTCCCCGTGACGCCGCCATTCGAGGGATCGCGGAGTGTAGGCGCGCGGGCGACCCGTACGGAGGTACGCCGGCGCGCCGGTACGGAGTCGCGCTCGGGCCGTCTGAGGGTGTCAGTGCGCTCTGCCATCTGGCATGACATCGTGCCAGCTTGGCAGAGGTAAATGTCGTGACGTTGGGTGTTGCGGGCCACACGTGTGGTCCGCAAAACGGCGACGGCGAAGGCCGCGGCGAGGCCCGGCAGGCCTGTCAACCGCCCTCCCCGGGTGCCAAGGTCCGCCCCGTCGCCGCGAATGCGCAGTTGGCGGGCGGCGCGGCTCCCCGACGACCAGCCGTCGAGTTGGACGTTCCCGATTCACCAAAATTGCCGATTGCATCTTCACTCTGTTCGGACAGGCTTACTGCCGGGTAATCCCAGTCGAGCAATTCCAGGTAGCACCGGTGACCGGGCCCCCGGCCGCCGGGCAATGACACAGGGTCGTCGGGCGGCCCGTCACGGACCGGAAGGCCGTGCACGCCCGACGGCCACCTCGCGGGGGAGGGGATGGCATGGGAGCGATCGGGCTCGGAAGGACGACGGTCGTCGGGCTCGGAGCACCGGCGGATCGGGCTGTGACCGTCGCCACCGCCCCCGGGGCGCTCGCCGAGGCGGGCCCCGCCGCGGACTCGACGATCGACGAGAGCACCGTGCAGCTGTCCCCGGGGATCTCGCTCACCCTGACCGGAGGGAAATAACGGCAGGGAACCGGACGCCCCGAGCCCACGCAGGCCCTCGCCTAAGCCTGCGCTGTGCAAAGCCCCTGCGCTGGCCAGCCCCCCTGGGAGCGCAGGGGCGGCTCGGGCGTTTCCCTCGAAGGAGGTGGCCGGTCCCGGTGGTAACGGCGGCGACGATCAGAAGTCCGCGGTCCACGCGCCGACGTCGTCGGCGGGGCCCACCGGGCGCTGATCCTCGAGTGCCCGAAGGAGCAAGAGCTTCAGGAGCTGCGCGGTGAGCTCGCCGATCTCGTCGGGCCGTCGTTCGAAATCGACCATGAGCGCCTGCGTGGTGAACGCCGAGAACAACAAGGCGAAAGCCATGCGCACGAGGTCCGGTGGCTGGCCGACGCCCCCTGCTGCCTGCCAGGCGATCTCGGTCAGGTAGCCGACGCCTCGCAAACGGAAGTCCCGACGAAGGGTTGCCACGTTGCGCAGCACGCCGGATCCCGCCGGAGGCGGAGCGTGGGTGTCCCAGAACGCGTCCCCGAGGATCTCGGCGTTGCGTTCGTGGACGATCTTGGCGAGACCCTCGAGCCAGCCCCAGACGTCGTCGGTCAACGGGGGGATGCCCGTCGCCCGGTGACCCATGGCGTCGAACATCACCTTGACGGTCTCCACGATCAGCACGTCATGGCTCTCGAAGTGCCGGAAGATCGTCCGTGGACTGACGGCGCACGATCGGGCGATCTCTTCCACGGTGGCGTCGAAGCCCTTGCGTGCGACGACTGGCATCGCTCCCTCGGTGATCCGCGACCGGGTCAGGTCACGACGGCCCTCGGCGAGCGGGGGCGGACGGCTCGGGCTGTCGTTACTCACAGAGGCTCAATCCAAACTCGCAGATGCTCGACCGGGATCACGTCGCTCGGGCCCGGTTTGTCGACATCCGCGCTGGTGTCACGCCAATCTGACATGGGTTGGCGTGCAAAGGCATTCCGGGATCCTTACACCACCCAAAATTGCCGTTCTGGCAGGACAATTTGGCAGAAAACGCTGCCATGTCGGCATGGCACACTGTCATCACAGAAAGCGACATTGGCCACGCCGCGCGTCGACAAAACCCGGCATTCGAAGGTTCGCGTTGTCCGACCCGAGGCGCGTTCAGGTCGTGATGGTGACGAGTGCCAATGCGGCAACGTGCGAGAACACCGCGGCCGCCCGGCGGTTTCAGGTCCGACTGCACTGAAGCTGTGAATTCACCAAATTTGCCGATTGCCAGATTAGGGAATCCGACGACTCTTATGCGTGGGTGATTGCACCCAAAGTGGTTTCACCCGGCTCGGGAGAGCAACGACTGGATCGACGCGAAGCGGGGGGGTGGTTCGAAGGGGCCGCCACGTTCGAAGCGCTTGGTCCCGAGAGGAGTGCGTCATGGCCACCATCCCTGAAGGAACGGGAGCGAAGAAGAACGCTCGGGCGGTGGGACGAGCGTCCGTCGTCCTGGCGGTCCTGGCCGCGTCGGTCCTCACGATGCTCGTGGCGTCGCCGGCGTACGCGCGGTCGCCGAAGCTGTTCGTCGGGCCGGGCCCACAGGGATTCGACACGAGCTGCTCGTCGCCGGGGTTCACGAGCATCCAGGGTGCGGTCAACGCGGCTCGTACGGGCACGACGATCGTCGTTTGTGCCGGCACGTACGCCGAGCAGGTCGTCATCGGCACGCCGAACCTGACGATCGTCACCCAGGGGAGCGCGACGCTGCAGCCGACGACGGCGACCGTCAACGCTGCTGACACCGACACCAGCCAGCCGATCGTGGCCCTCATCCTTGTGAAGCCGGGTGCCAAGAACGTGAAGATCTCCGGGCTGACCGTGGACGGTTCGCTCATCGAGTCGAGTGCCGTCTTCGGCACCTGTAACAACGTCGGCCTCGCCGGCGTCCTCTACCAAGCGGGGGCGGGCGGCGACGTGTCCGGCGTCCTGAAGGGCTTGAAGGTGGAGAACTTCAACCCGACGAACGCGGGCTGTGGGAACGGCCTCGGGATCTTCGCCCAGGCGGGGACTTCCGGCAGTGCCAACGACAACCTGGTGATCCAGAACAGCAAGGTGAGCGGGTACGGCAAGAACGGCATCACCTGCTCCGATGTCGGCACGGTGTGCCGGATCCTGAGGAACACGATCACGACGTCGCCGACGAGCCTGGTCGCCCAGAACGGCGTGCAGATGGGCTTCGGAGCGGTCGGCCAGATCCTGTCGAACAAGGTGAGCGGTAACGACTGGACGGCGTACCAGACCGACACCAACCCGCAGCGCCAGTCGGACTACGGCGCGGGGATCCTGCTCTACGGCGCAGGCATCAGCAACGCCGGGGCGACGTCGGGGAACACCACCGTCAACAAGAACGCCCTTCAGGACAACCAGATCGGGGTCGAGGTGGTCGACTCCGACGCGGCGCTCACGTCGAACCACATCACCGAGACGAGCCCCGGTCTCCCCGACAGCATCGGGGTCTACGGGGTCGGATGCGACGCCTACTGCGGCTACTTCAATGCCAATAACAACCAGAGCCTGACGAACACCGCGGCGATGGGCCAGACGGTCTCGTTGACGAACAACCGGATCGACTTCGTGGGGGATCCCGCCGGGAGTTATGGGATCTGGATGGGCGACGACTCGTGGACCGGAGGCGGAGGGTATTACGGGCCGGCGGGCAGCGAGGCCGTCCACCTGGTCAACAATTCGACGAAGAACGTGGACAACAAGGTCGTGATCGGCGGGGGGGCGACGACCTCCTGAGGTCTTCGAGTCGAAACGTCGTCTGAGCAGCGAACCCAGACGGAACCCGAACCGGCGTACGCCCTCGCCTAGGCCTGCGCCGCCGACAGGCGCCTCTGTGGCCTCAAGCCCCCGCTTCGAGGCCACAGGGGCGGTTCGGTCCTCCGGGCTCCCGGAGTCGCCGAAGCCACGTCCGGAGAGGGAGGACCGCTCTCAGGCGGTGCGCACCCACATCGGCAGCGCCTCCTCGGACCCGTCGGCCCGGCGGTACCACTTGAAGGCCACTTCGACGGGTTCGCCGATCTCGATCGAGTACGGATCGATGTCGTTGAGCTCGCCGTCGGGCCCCGGCACCAGGTTGCCCACCAGGCGGAGGTGGGGGTCCTCGTCGAGCGTCACCACCACCACGTTGTACGGCGCGATGTCCGCGTAGGGCTTGAGCAGCGGTGGGTGCGGGATCACGTACGACCACACCGTCCCTCTGCCCGACATCGGCTTCCACGACCGGGCCGTCGACCGGCACGACGGGCACATGGGCCGGGGCGGGTGGCGCAGCTTCCCGCAGTTGTCGCACACCTGGATGCGGAGCTCGCCGGCGCGGGCGCCCAGCCAGAAGAACTCGCTCTCGGGGTCGACGGCCGGAAGGAGGTAACCCTCCACCGACGGGCCGAGGTTGGCGGTGTACCCGCCCGAGAACGCGGCCGCGTTGCTCATGCACAGGCTCCTTCACTCGGTGTCCGCCGGCAGCGCGTCAGGAGGCGCCGCGGCGCCCTTGGCGGGGTCATCGGCGCAGCAGCAGCGCGCTCGTGGGCACGCCTTCTCCGGAAGTGACGAGGCAGGTCTCGGCTCCCTCCACCTGTGCCGTCGACGTGCCGCGCAGCTGGCGCACGCCCTCGTTGATGAGGTTGAAGCCGTGCACGTATGCCTCGGACATGCCGCCGCCCGAGGTGTTCACCGGCAGCGAGCCGCGACCCCACTCGAGATTGCCGTTCTCGGTGAAGCCCGGCGCGTCGCCGCGCTTGCAGAATCCGTAGCCCTCGAGCGACAGCAGGATGAGCGGAGAAAAGGCGTCGTAGATCTGCGCCACGTGCACGTCGTCCGGGCCGAAGGCGGCATTGGCCCACAGCCTCCGGGCGCACGCCCACGCCGGGCCCGTGAGCGGGTCGTCGTTGAAGAAGTTGACCATGGTCTGGTGCTCGGGCGGCAAACCCTGGGCGAACGCATGCACGTAGACGGGCGGATGGCGGAGGTCCTTCGCCCGCTCGGCCGAGACGATCACACAGGCGAGGGCGCCGTCGGTCTCCAGGCAGTTGTCGAACAGGCACAGCGGCTCGGAGATCCACCGCGAGTTCATGTAGTCGTCACGCGACATGGGCTTGTCGTGCATCATCGCCGCGGGGTTCATGTTGGCGTGCTTGCGCACCGCCATGGCCACGTTGGCGAGATGGTCGCGGGTGGCGCCGTACTCGTGCATGTAACGGCGCGTGAGCATGGCGATCTCGTCCACCGGGCGCAGCATCCCGAACGGCCGCGTGAACGCGCCCGGTACGCGCAGCTGCACCGATGTGCTCGTCCACGGCCGCGGTCCCGACCCGCGCTTGCGCGCGCGCCACGCCACCGCCACCTCCGCCTGCCCGCTCGCCACCGCGAGTGCGGCATGGCCGACCACGCCGCATCCGGCGCCGCCCCCGTAACCGACCTGGCTGAAGAAGGTGATCTCGCCGCATCCGATGTTGCGGGCGATGTCCACTTCCTCGGTCGCCTCCATCGTGTACGAGCACAGGGCGTTCACCTCGGACGGGTCGATGCCGGCATCCGCGCAGGCGTCGACGATGACCTGGCAGGCGAGCTCGGTCTCGGACGGCTCGAGGTGCTTGGCGAACGGCGTCTGGGCGATCCCCGCGATGGCCGTGGCGTCCTGGAAGGCGACTGCCGGGCTCATCGGCACGCTCCTTGTCGTCGTCCGTCGTCGTGGTCGGTCGGCCCCCTCGATCGACACCGGCTCGATCGATACACGGAGGCGGCCGGAAGGCTGCCGGGAGCGTACCGGACCTGACGCTGCGTCAGATAGCCGGTACCATCGGCCGGCAGTGCACGCCGCCGCCGCCACCTCGGGGAACGGGCTCCGCCGGCGCGCCGAGACGCAGCTGCTCGTCGGGGGCAAGTGGGTGGACGCCTCGGGGGGCACCTACGAGATCGTCAACCCGGCCACCGAAGAGCCCGTCGGCGACGCGCCGCAGGCGACGGTGGCCGACGCCGCGGCCGCGGCGGCCGCCGCCGCGGAAGCACTCCCCGCGTGGGCGGCGACGCCGGCCGACGACCGGTTGGCGCTGCTGGCCAGGGCGGCCGCGGCCATTCGGGAGCGGGCGTCGGAACTGGTCCCGCTCGTCATCGCCGAGACCGGGGCCACCGCGGCCGTCGGGTCGCGGATGCAGGTCCCCATCACGGCGGACCGCTTCGAGCGGTACGCCCGCGACATCCGTCACGTCGAGCAGAAGACGTTCGCGCCCCAGGTGACCGCGGCCACGCCGCTGGCGCCCGGCGGGCTCGTCAGCGCGCTCGCCCTGCGGCAGCCCGCCGGGGTGGTGGCGTGCATCACCTCGTACAACTTCCCGTTGGTCAACATGGCCGGCAAGGTGGCGCCCGCTCTGGCCATGGGCAACACCGTCGTCGTGAAGCCCGCGCCTCAGGACCCCCTCGCCATCGTGGAGCTCGTCCGCATCCTGGACGAGGTGGGTTTCCCGCCCGGCGTGGTCAACCTCGTCAACTCCTCGGGGCCCGAGCCGGCCGCCGCTCTCGTCGAGTCGACCGACGTCGACATGATCAGCTTCACCGGCTCGACCGCGGTGGGCACGCGGATCGCAGAGCGCGGCGGCCGCACCATGAAGCGGCTCCTGCTCGAGCTGGGCGGCAAGGGGGCCTGCATCGTCTTCGCCGACGCGGACGTCAAGCAGGCAGTGGGCTGCATCGGCTCGACGTGGAGCTTCCACTCCGGGCAGATCTGCACCGCCCCCACCCGGGCCGTCATCCAGCGCGCCGTGTTCGACGAGACCGTCGACCGGCTCCGGGGGTACGCCACGGTCCTGAAGGTCGGCGATCCCACCGAGCCGGACACGGTGGTGGGGCCGCTCATCTCGGCCGCGCAGCGCGACCGCGTCGTGAGCTACATCACAGGCGGCCGTGACGAAGGCGCCGACGTCGTCGCCGGCGGCGGGCGTCCCGACCATCTGGAGAGGGGGTTCTACGTCGAGCCCACCTTGTTGGTGGGCACCAACACCATGGCCGCGGCGCGCGAGGAGATCTTCGGGCCGGTGGTGGTCGCCATTCCCTTCGACGACGAGGACGAAGGTGTGGCCATCGCCAACGACAGCGACTTCGGCCTCTACGACTACGTCTTCTCCGGCGACACCGCCAAGGCGTTCCGGGTGGCCAAGCAACTGCGCGCTGGGCACGTGGGCATCAACACCGCCCAGCGGAACCACGAGGCCCCCTTCGGCGGCTTCAAGATGTCCGGCGTGGGACGTGACGGCGGGGACTACGGGCTCGAGGCGTACTCCGAGCTGCAATCGGTGATCTGGAGCAGCTGACATGAGCACTTACGACTTGGCCATCATGGGCGGGATCGTCGTCGACGGCACCGGCCTCGCCCGCCGGCGCGGGGACATCGCCGTCAAGGACGGGCGCGTGGCCAAGATCGGCTTCGTCGATCCCGCGGACGCGGACGAGGTCATCGACGCCGACGGCCTCCACGTGGCGCCGGGCATCGTCGACGCGCACACCCACTACGACCCGCAGCTCACCTTCGAGCCCTACGCGACCTCGTCCTGCTACCACGGGGTGACGACCGTGCTGGCGGGGAACTGCGGGTTCTCGATCGCACCCAACCGCCCCGATCAGCGTGACTACCTGGCGCGCATGTTCGCCAAGGTGGAGGGCATGTCACCGGTGGCGCTGTCCGCGGTGAACTGGGAGTTCGAGACGTTCCCGGAATTCCTCGCCAGCCGCGAGCACAAGCTGGGCCTCAACATGGCGTGCTACGTCGGCCACTCGGCCGTCCGTCGCACGGTCATGGGGGAGGACGGATCCGAGCGCGAGGCGACCGACGACGAGGTCGAGCAGATGCGCCGCGTGGTCGCCGAGGCGATGGAGGCGGGAGCCGCCGGCTTCTCGTCGTCGCACGGGCCGACGCAGTTGGACGGCGACGACCGGCCGGTGCCCAGCCGGTTCGCTTCGCTCGACGAGCTCGAGGTCCTCTGCGCCGAGGCGGGACGCCACCGCGGTGGCTCCATCAGCTACCTGCACCGCAGCGCCATCGGCGGGCTCGACCAGGACGACAAGGACTTGCTGGTGCGCCTGGGCAAGGCCTGCCGTCTTCCGATCATCCTGCAGGGACTGGGCGGACGGTCGAAGGTCGACGTGCCCGGCGCGGGGTGGGACGAGGTCGCCGTGTGGATCGAGGAGGCGGGACGCGAAGGCGTCGGCATCTTCTCTCTGCTCCGGAACCACCCCTTCGACCGTGACTTCGGCGTCCTGGCGGGCACCAACCTGTACGAGGGCGTCCCCTCGTGGCACAAGGTCGTCGGTCCCGGGCCGTCCGCAGCCGAGAAGATGGCCCTGCTGCGCGACCCCGCGCAGCGCGACGAGATGCGCCACGCGGTCGAGCACCCCAACACCGACGGCTCGAAGGGCTCGACGCTGCCCCCACCTCGCTGGAAGGTCGTCGAGGTGGACGAGGTGGCCAAGCCGGAGCACGAGAAGTTCCTCCACCGCACCATCGCCGACATCGCCCAAGAGCTCGGCAAGGAGCCCGCCGACGCGATGCTCGACCTCGCGCTCGACGAAGAGCTCCGGACCGTCTTCCGCTACGTGAACAAGAGCCGTTCGTGGGAGGAAGCGGTGGCCGTGGGTCAGCGCCACCCGGCGATGATCATCGGGGTCTCGGACGGTGGTGCCCACCTCGACCGCGACGACGGGGCCGACTGGTCGACCGCGTTCCTCGCGTTCTGGGTACGCGACCGCAAGCTGTGGACGCTCGAGGAAGGCATCCGCCAGCTCACCCAGGTCCCGGCCGCGCTGCTCGGGTTCCGGGGTCGCGGCCTGCTCGCCCCCGGCTACTGGGCGGACGCGTTCATCTTCGACCCCGACACCGTCGAACTGGCGTCGAAAAAGCAGGTGAACGACTTCCCCGGCGGCGAGGCCCGGTACTCGGCCCGTCCCAAGGGCATCTACTGGACGATCGTGAACGGTGTGCCCATCGTGCGCGACGGCGAGGTCCTCAGTTCGAACCTGCCCGGGCGGGTGGTGCGGCCCGGCGTCGACTGACGGCCTGCCACCACCTCAGGACCCGGCCCCTCAGGACCCGGCCCCTCAGGACCCGCCCCTCAAAACCCGCCCGTCAGCTCGTCGGCCAAGTGCCGCACACGCCGGTCGATCTCGTCACGGATCGTGCGGACTTCGTCGAGGTCCTTGCCGGCGGGATCGGGAAGATCCCAGTCCAGGTAACGCTTCCCCGGGTACACGGGGCATGCATCGCCGCAGCCCATGGTGATGATCACGTCGGCGCTGCGGGCCGACTGGTCGGTGAGTTGCTTCGGGGCCTGGTGGCTGATGTCGAGACCCCACTCCGCCATGGCGTGCACGACCGAGGGATTGAGACGGTCCGCGGGCTCCGACCCGGCCGACTGCACGCGGACTCGGCCCTGCGCGTGGTGCGCCAGGAGGGCCGCAGCCATCTGGGATCTCCCCGCGTTGTGGACGCAGAGGAAGAGCACCTCGGGTCGTCGATCGGTCATGCAGCCCCCTCGTGCGGGACGACGACGCGCTGGGCGAGACGCCGGACGTCGGGGTACAACACCGCCACGCAGAGAGCACCGACAGCCCCGCCGACGATCTCGAGGGCGACGAATCCGGGTACCGAGCCCGGGGCGACGCCCGAAAACGTGTCGGACATCATGCGCCCCAATGTGACGGCCGGGTTGGCGAAGCTCGTGGAAGACGTGAACCAGTACGCCCCGGCGATGTAGGCGCCGACCGCAAATGCCGCCGCAGTGGCGCGCCCGGAGCGGGTGACGCCGAACACGACGATCACGAGGCCGAACGTCGCCACGGCTTCGGCCAACAGATGAGGGCCCGTGGCGCGGTGGTGCGCCGACAACGACACCGGATCGAGCCCGAACATCGTGTTGGCCGTGACCGCCCCGAGGGTGCCCCCCGTGAACTGTGCGCCTACGTAGACCGCAATGGCGCGTGGCGACAAGCCACCGAAGAACCCGTCGACCGTCGAAATGACGGGATTGAGGTGGGCGCCGGAGACCGGTCCCACCGCCAGGATGACCGCGACGAGGACCGAGGCTGTCGCAAAGGCGTTCTCCAGGAGCTCGAGACCGACGTCATGGGGCGACAACCGCTGAGCGGCGATTCCCGAGCCGACGATGCCGGCGACGAGGAACGCCGTCCCCAGAAGCTCGGCCAGGGCTCGACGTGCGAGTTCCCGTTGCGCATCGCTGTCGCGGGCGCCGGGATGTCGTGACGTCAGCGCGAGCCCGCCGGAACGGTCTGCTCGGTGAGGTCGGCGCGCCCCGCGCAGCAAGCCGCCGTCGTCGCCACTGTGGTCGGCTCGCCGCTCCGCAGCGCGCCGGTGGGGCCGGCCTCGGCGTCGGCCAGGACGGTGTAGATCTCCCACGGCGCGCCGTCGGCGTCCTCGACCCACACCTTGTCCTGGAGCGCGTAGCAGCACGTGACGTGGTCCTCGGCGGCGGTGGCGAGGCCCTCGTCCGACAGGCGACGCGTCGTGGCGGCGACATCGTCGGTCGACTCGACCTCGACACCGAGGTGGTTCAGCGTCCCCGGCGAGCCCGCTCCCTCGATCAGGACGAGCTTGAGCGGGGGGTCGGCCACCGCGAAGTTGGCGTAGCCGGGCCGGCGCTTGGCCGGCGCCGTCGCGAACAGCTTGGTGTAGAAGGCCACCGCCTCGTCGACGTCGGACACGTTGAGGGCGAGCTGCACTCGGGACATGGACCTCTCCCTGGCTCTGTAGATCGACAACCGTCGATGAATGAGTATGATGAATGCATCGATGATTGTCAATGGGAGCGTCCATGCCGAGATCACGAGCGCCCGGTCGCCGAGATGAGATCCCCGTGGTGGCGGGTGACCTGTGCTGTGCGCCCGTCACCGAGGCGCCGTTGAGCGACAGCGAGGCGCACGAGCTGGCGGCGGTGTTCGCCGCCATCGGCGACCCGGTGCGGCTCCGCCTTCTTTCGGTCGTGGCGACGTCGGGCGAGGTCTGCAGCTGCAACCTCGAGGAGCCCCTCGGCAAGAGCCAGCCGACCGTGTCACATCACACGCGCGTCCTCGCCGAGGCGGGCCTCATCGTGGGGGAGAAACGCGGCAGGTGGACGTGGTGGCGCGTGGCCGAGGACCGCCTGGCCCTGCTCAGCCGGTTGCTCGGCGGTCCGTCGGCCCGCGCCGCGCGCGTCAGGTCTTGAGCATCGACCTGTCGATGGGCAGACCGAGGATCTCCTCGTTGGGGAAGTAACCCGCGTAGGGCCCGCCGACACCGCTGATCGCCTGGCCCGGATAGATCGTCCAGTTGGCTCCGGGGACGGTCTTCCCGGTCGACACCTTGACGATCGTCATCTGGACGGCGAGGTTCCCACCCGTCACGTAGAAGTGGTGCACGAACGAGTACCAGCCGCTGGTCGTGATGGTCACCGGCACACGACAGGTGTTGGGGGCACTCGACGGGCTCGGGCACGGATTCTCGGGGAAGGCCCCGGAACGGTCGGCGTTCGTGCTGGCGTTGACGACGAAGCCGGACCCTCCGGGCCAGGCCGTCGGTGACGTGCCCGCGTTGAACACGTAGTCCTGGAGGAAGTTCCCCTTGTTGTCGTTGAGCGCGGTGTCCCAGTCGAAACGGATATCAGGGTGTGACGACGCCCAGGTGGTGTCCAGGTAGATGTCGAGCGACGTCGTGAAGCCCTTGGAGGGGAACGACGACGCCTTGGCCCTGGCCTCCCAATCCGTGTACGGGCCCGCGCACGGCGCGCTCGGGCTCGACGCCCCACTTCCGGAGCCCACGCATGGCCCACCGGGTGTGTTGGTCACCCCCGAGACCCGAGCGTGCCATTTCCCCTCCGATGACCCCACGAACGGGGCGTACAGGGCGTAGTTCGAGAAGCCCGACATGACGCGATCGATGGTGCCGTTCGCCTTGCCGTCGCACGGCCCGTAGTTGGGATTCGACGCCAGGTCGCACCAACCGTCGGTGTTCGTCTCGAACCCGTTGTAGAAGCTCTTGAGTGCCGGAGACGCGCTCGTCGATCCTGCTGACGCCAGCGCAACGGCCAAGAACGTGGTCAGGCCGATCACTACGGCTGCGGTGGCCGTGAATGCTTTGCTGCGCATGCCCCCTCCTTTCAGCGTGGATGGTTCGGTCCGGTTTCTTGGATGCGCGGTCCGTGATAGCAAGCCGAAATTGGTTTGGACACCCCTTCCGGCACGGTTGTGCGAAAGAAGGGGTCGAGGCGCCAACGTGCCGACAACCGAACCTCAATTGTGGCCGGGAAGAGGAAATGCGTGGGCGGCCGGACACTCTCCGGCACCAGCCGTCAGGGGCGGAACACGACCTTGAGAGCGCGCGCGTTGCGGCGGTCGATCGCGGTGTGCACGGCCTCGCGGTATTGCTCCAACGCGAACTCGTGGGTCACGACGGCATCGGCGGGGAACATGCCGGCGGCGAGAAGGTCGAGCGCGCGGTCGACGGAGTGCCGCCCGGCCCCGCCGGCCAACCCCGGTGCCGAACCGGCGTCCACGCCGTGATCGATCGAGCCGACGAGGGCGGCCTCCTTGTACCAGACAGGGGTCAGGTCGACCTCGGACACACCGGCCGCGCCGAGGAGGAGGACCGTGCCGCGGTGGGCGACAGCGCGCAGTGCCTCGGTGACCGAGGCGGGCGCACCGACGGCTTCGACGACGTACGGGTAGCCGCCCATCAGCATGAGGTCGGTCTTGAAGCCCACGACCCGCGCCTCGCTCAGCTGGGCCAGCTGTTCGAAATGGGAGTTGTCAGCCTGCGTCCGGACGACGTGATCCGCGCCACACGCAGCAGCGGCGGCGGCCTGGTGGTCGTACCGTGCGAGCGCGGTCACCGGGCACCTCGGGAACAGCCCCTTCACGGCGGAGACCGCCGCCAGTCCGATCACGCCCGCGCCCACCACGAGCACCGGTAAGCCGTCTTCGGGCGGAGCCCGCAACAGGCCGTGGCAGACGATCGACAGAGGCTCGTACAAGCTGGCGCCGCGGTCGGCGATGGCGTCGGGCAGAGGGTGGAGCATCGATTCGTGCGCCACCACCTGGTCGGCCCAACCTCCGCCGAGGCCCTGCGTGAAGCCCAAGGTCCGGCCCACCGAGACCTTGCGGCTGTCCAGACGAAGGCACGACGTTGTCCAGCCCCGCGCGCAGTGCGCGCAGGGTGGGTCGATGCCGCGCGGCAGGCACGGGATGCACGGGTCGACGGCGACGCGGGTCCCCACCGGCACCGAACATCCGGGCCCGGTTTCCAGGACGAGCCCCGCGATCTCGTGGCCGAGCACGAAGGGCACCGAGCCCATCGAGAACAGCGCCGGTGTGGGCCCGACGTTGTGCGTGAAGACATGGAGGTCACTGCCGCAGATGCCCCCTGTGGTCACCGACACGCGGGCCCAGGCGTGTCCCGGCAGAGCTGGTTCGGGCACCTCGGTGAGCGACGCGGGAAACGCCGCATCGACCATGTCGAATTGCACGGCCCTCACCGGCGCAGCGTAGGCCCGGCCTAGTCTCGAGCCGGTGCGGGTGCCGGACGCTGCGCTCGACGAAGTGCGCGACCGAGGCTTCACGATCGTCGAGGGCTTTCTCGCCCCCGAGGAATTGCAGGCCGCCCAGGAGGCTCTCTGGCTGCACTTCCCGCGCCCCGAGGACTACTTCACCGACCCCGCTCGTTTCGCCCACTACGCGTCGAGCCAGTTCGCCGGGGTCGAGGAATTCCCCTACCGGTCGTGGGACCTGAACCGACTGGCGTTCCACCCCGATCTGGTCGACGCCGCCGAACGATTCCTCGGCACGACCGAGTTGCATCTCTACAAGGTCGAGTTGTGGGCCAAGTACGCCCGGGCGGTCGACTACACCCAGCCGCTTCACCGTGACTACGGCAGCCACAGTCTCGTCGTGCCGCGCACCGACGGGCGTTACCGGCAGATGACCACGTTCGTCTTCCTGTCCGACATCACCGAGCAGGATGGGCCCACGCGGATCGTCCCGTTCCCGGATGGCGAGGACGTGCCGTTCACGCCGCTCTACCTCGACGTGGGCGCCATGGCCGACAGCGAAGTCGCCGCCACCGGACCGGCGGGGAGCCTCCTCGTCTACCGCAGCGACATCCTGCACCGGGGTTCGGACTTCACCGGGGAGGGACGTGCGCGCTTCGCCTTGCTCGCCGACTACCAGCAGCGCGGCGTCACCTGGGGCGGCAAGATGTCCTGGCCGAAACAATCACCTCAGCGGTGGGCCAAGCTCATGCCGCGCTGCAGCGTGCGTGAACGTGACCTGTTCGGATTCCCCCGCCCCGGCGACGAGTACTGGAACGAGCAGACGCTCACCGATGTGGCCGCCCGTTACCCGGGCATGGACATGGCGCCGTACCGTGACGGCGAGGCGTGGGAACCGGAAGTCAGCGCGCGTTGATGTAGTCGACGAGCTCCTTGCGGTCCTTTTCGAGCTCGTCGATACGGCTCTTCACGACGTCCCCGATGCTCACGATCCCGGCCAGGACGCCGTCCTGCACGACGGGGACGTGACGGACGCGACGTTCGGTCATCGTCCTCATGAGCGACTCGACTTCGTCGCCGGGTGAGCTCGTCGCCACGACCCGGGTCATGATCGAACTGACCGGGTCTTCCAGCAGCGTGCCGGAGCGGTCCCCGAGGGCCCGGACGATGTCTCGCTCGGAGACGATCCCGTCGATGTGGGCTCCGTCGGCCGAGACGACGAGGGCGCCGATCCGGTGACGAGCCAACTCGGCGACGGCGTCGGCGACCGTGGCCTCCCCCGTGATCGTCGCCACCGACGAGCCCTTCGCAGCGAGGAGGTTCGAGATGCGCAACGGAGGCCCTCCTTCCGAGGTCCGCAGAGTCATCACAGTGTACGGACAAGAAGGGGCACCTCGCTGAGAAAGCTCGAGGGCGCCTCTCGTGAACGCAGCCGAGCGAAGCTTGTGCCGCAGAGAACTAGCCTGCGCCCGGTGGGCGCCTCCGCGACGTTCAAGGCGATCGCCGCCACGGTGAACAACTGGGGTCGCTGGGGCGAGGACGACCAACTCGGCACCTTGAACTTCGTCACCGACGAGGTGAGGCAGCGAGCGGCAGCGTGCATCCGAACGGGCCGTGCGTTCCCGCTCGGGCTGGCATTGTCCGAGGCGGAAGGTATCCAGAAAGACGTCATCCCGGCACGCTTCAACCCGGTGCGGACGATGTCGTACGTCAACGTGCCGTTGTCGGACGACGAAGAGTGGATCTGCACCAACGAGGATCTCGTCGTCATGCCGCTGCAGTGCGCCACTCACTGGGACGGCCTTGCTCACGTCAGCTACGGCGGCAAGCTCTACAACGGCTTTCCGGCGTCGTCGGTGACGTCCGCGGGTGCGAGCCGCCTGGGCATCCACCACGTGAACTCGCTCGTCAGCCGGGGCGTCCTCCTCGATGTGGCCCGGGCGAAGGGCGTCGACGTCCTCGAGGGTGGTTATGCCATCCAGCCCGGGGACCTCGACGCCGCGTGCGAGTTGGGAGGCATCGAGATCGAGCCCGGCGACGTCGTGCTGGTTCGCACCGGGCAGATGGTGCATCTCGGGCTCCCGGCGCGCTTCCCCTCGAGCGGTACGAAGGTCCCGGTCGCCAACATGCTCCGGTTCGCCGACGTCATGCGCTACATGGGGCTCGCGCCGGGGTTGTCGATGGTCAGCGCGCCCTGGTTCCACCAGCACGACGTCGCGGCGGTGGCGACCGACACGTTGTCGCTCGAGGTGATCCCGGGCGAGGACGACGACGTCTACCTGCCCGTGCACTTGCTGCACATCGTCGAGATGGGCATGACCCAGGGCCAGAACTGGATGCTGGACGAGCTCGCCGCGGACTGCGCCGCCGACGGCGTCTACACGTTCTTCCTCGACGCCACGCCGTTGCCGTTCACGAACGGCTTGGGCTCGCCGCTCAATCCGGTGGCGGTCAAGTAGCCGAGGCGATTCCCTCGGAAGGCGGGCGAAGCCGAGGTCGCCGGCGGTCGACGGCGATCAGTGCGCCGGATCGGCCGGTACCGACCGGCCGGTCACGGCCCAGTGCAGCACCCGCGCCTGGCTGTCGGTCATCGCCGTGGTGCGGATGCCCCAGAACTCGAACCCGTATCGGTGCGCAGCCACGTGGGCGAGCATCGAGATCAGCGTGGCGGCGACCGCCATCGGGTCGGTGCCCGCCGGGCCCGGCGTGCCGTTCGACGCGATGACCCGCGCCAGGGTGACCGTGACGGCGTTGAGGGCGCGCACGCGCAGGCCCTGGAAGCGGAGGTCACCCTCCTCGGTGGCGAGCTCGACGACGCGGAACACCGAGCGGTTCGCCTCCCAGTAGTCCATGAACCCCTCGACCACCTGCCGCGCCGTGGTCCAGCTGGCCTGCTCTGACCAGTCGCCGTCGACGAGCGCGGCGAGCTCGGCCGCGCCCTCCATGAGCTCCTCGGCCAGGACCAAGATCGCCTGCTCCACGTTCTCGAAGTACTGGTAGAAGGTGGCCGGCGAGGTGCCGGCTTGGCGGGCGATGTCGATGACCTTGACCGAGCGCCACGACGTCGTGGACAACAGCTCGGTGGTGCACTCGAGCAGCCGCTGGCGGGTGGCGCGGCCCCGCCGGCCCGGAACGCGCCCGTCGGTGGCGGCCACCGACTCGAGGACCCCCGAGGGATCGACTGCCCCGTCGGCAGGCGCACGGCTCGCCCCGCTCGCGGCCCCGGGGGCCGGATCGCCGACGAGGTTCGGTGTCATGCCGGCAGAAGGCTACTGCCGAGGGCTGACGACCCGTCAGATTCGAACACGCTGGGGACGACCGGTCGAGACCACCGGCGCGAACTAGAACTCGTTCCGCTCAGCCCGATGACCAGGGGTAGGGTGAACGGCTGTGCAGGAGCGGGTGACGCCCCGGTCCCTCACCCGTGCCCAGGAGGCAAGGCGCCAGCGTGTGGTGGAAGCCGCCATGGCGCTCGGGTTGGAGGGCGGGTACGAGGCGGTGCAGATGCGCGACGTCGCCGCCCGCGCCCACGTGGCCATGGGCACCGTCTACCGCTACTTCTCCTCGAAGGACCACCTGCTCGCGGCCGCGCTCGTCAGCTGGGTCGAGCAGCTCGACGCGCGGCTGGCCCAGGTCCCGCCCCGGGGGGAGTCCGCCTCCGAACGCGTGCTCGACGTCCTCGAACGGGCCCTGCGGGCCATGGGCCGCCAGCCCAAGTTGGTCGCCGCGGTGTTCGCCTCGTTGGCATCGCCCGATCCGGCCGCGATCGAGTGCCAGCAGCAGATGGGCTCGCTCATGGACGGGATCATCATCCGGGCGATCGGCGACCCCCAGCCCCCGGACCACGAGGAACGCACGCGGATCATCGGTCACGTCTGGTACTCGTCGCTGGTGGGCTGGATCAACGGCTGGAGCGACATGAACCGGGTCAGGGACGAGCTCGCCGTGGCGGTGCGGCTTCTGCTCCCCGACGGCAGGACCTCGCCTCGACCGGTCGGTCTCGGGTAACGGGGTCGGGTAACGGTCTTAGGGAACGGTCTCAGGGAACGGTCTCAGGGAACGGTCTCGGGGAACGACCTCAGGCAAGAGGGAAGCCACAATCGCACCCGGTGTTGCGACGGCATCCGGCCCATGGTCGAATGCCAAACACCAGGGAGAACTGGGAGGGAGTCGGCATGCGCGCAGCGGTCT
>DATGKD010000181.1:0-4116 GCA_035294855.1 Acidimicrobiales bacterium | reverse complement strand
CAGGTGATGGACGTCCTGCGCGACTTCACGCCCTCGGTGGAGCGGGTATCGATCGACGAAGCGTTCATGGACGTAACGGGCGCGATCCACCTGTTCGGCCCAGCTCCGCACATCGCGCACGCCGTCCGCCAACGCGTGCGGGCCGAGACCGGGCTCGCGCTCTCGGTCGGGGTGGCGCGCACGAAGCATCTCGCCAAGGTCGCCTCGCAGGTGGCCAAGCCGGACGGCCTCGTGGTGGTCGAGCCCGAACGCGAGCGCGCGTTCCTCGAGCCGCTGCCGGTCGGGCTGCTCTGGGGCGTCGGCCCGGCCACCGGGGCACGCTTGGCGGATGTCGGCATCCACACCGTCGGCGAACTCGCGGCGACCTCGGGGTCGCATCTCAGCCGACTCCTAGGAGACGCCGTCGGGGGCAAGCTCGCCGCCCTGGCGGTGAACGTCGACGACCGACGCGTGACCACGGCGGCCCGAGCCCGCTCGGTCGGTGCCCAGGCCGCCCTCGGACGGATGCGGGCCGATCCCGAGCTGCTGCGCATCACGTTCGGGTTCCTGAGCGACCGTGTGGCCGGGCGACTGCGCGCCGCGGGCCGCGCCGGCCGGACCGTCACGGTCAGGGTGCGCTTTCCGGGCATGCGCTCGGTGAACCGGTCGACGACGGTCCCCGTGGCCGTGTCCTCGACCTGCACCTTGCGCGACCTGGCCACGGAACTGGCCGCCGGCGCCCTGCGCGACCATCCGACCGAGCGGGAGGTGACGCTGCTCGCGGTCTCCGTGGCCAACCTGGTCGACGACGCCGCCTTGCAACTGGAATTGCCCCTCGGTATCGATGGCCGCCGTCGTCCGGGCACTCGCACCGGGGCGGCACGCTGGAGCGCCGACCGGTCGGTGGACGAGGTGCGGTCGAGGTTCGGGCGCGACGCCGTCGGTTACGCCTCGGTGGTGTTCGCCGGCGGAGGCGGCGTTCCCGATGCCTTCAGGGAACTCGCGGAGAGAGACGTCTCCAGCCCGTAGCGGTTCAGCCCGAGCGGGCGAGGAAGAGCGGGTCGAGTGACGCCAGGAGGTCGCGGTCGCGCCGGTACGTCAGCGCCCGCATGGCGATGTCACGGTCGAGCCAGCGAACGTCGTCGACCTCGGACGAGGGCCGGAATTCACCGTCGAGTACTTCCATGTGCCAGTACCCGACGATCTTCGGACGGTCGCGCCGGTCGCGGTATTCGGTGAAACCGACGAACCGGACGAGGCGACACCGGAATCCGGTCTCTTCGAGCACCTCGCGCAGGGCACACTCCTCGAAGGACTCACCCTCGTCGAGTTTGCCCTTCGGAAACGACCAGTCGTCGCGATCGGGGCGATGGATGACCGCCACCTCGAGACGGCCCAGGCGCCCGGCACGGACGACGATCCCGCCCGCGGCCCGGACGAGTTCGCTCTCTCCGGAGCCTTCCGAGGTGCGTGCCGTCACCGTTCGACCCACGTCCTCGAACCTATCGGGGGCGGGGCGCCTGCAGGAGGATCGTCCCACGACCAGGAGATAGCCTCCGGGCAATGGGGGGGCAGGGGGACGACGTCGAAATCGAGTGGCAGCTCGACGCGCTCGATCTGCGCCCGATGGAGCGCTGGCTCCAGGCGGCCGGGAGAGAGCCGGCGCTCCTCGACATCCGTTCACCCTCGGTCGGCGTCTCGACGGTGACGGCGGTGGCCCGGGGCGCCGAGCGTCTGGTCGACACCTACCTGGACACCGCGGACTGGCGCCTGGCCCGGTCGGGCCACGTGCTGCGGGTACGACGCCGGGCTGGACGCGACGAGGTCACCATGAAGAACGACGCGCCCGCCTCGTCGGGTTTGCGACGGCGGCTCGAGGTCACCGAGCGCCTTCCTGAAGGGGGCGTCGGCGCCCTCGATTCGGCGGGGCCGGTCGGTTGGAGGCTCCGGGCCCTGGCGGGCCGTCATCCGCTCGTCCACGTCCTCGAGGTACGCACCCGGCGCCGGCCGTTCGACCTGTACGTGGCGGACGAGCGGGTCGCCGAGGTGGCGCTCGACGAGACCACCATCGCCGTCGGGACCAACCATCACCCCGTGCGGCTGCAACGCGTCGAGATCGAGGCCGAGCCCGACTGGGTGAAGCCACTCGCGCCCCTGGTGGAAACGTTGCAGCGCGAATGTGGGCTGCGCCCGGCCACCTTGTCGAAGTTCGAGGCGGGCCTCCTCGCGGGCGGCGTGCGGATCCCCGGACCACCCGACCTGGGCCCGACGTCGATCGGGCCCGACCCCACGACCGGCGAAGTCGCGTTCGCCGTGCTCCGCCGCCAGTTCGCGGCGATGCTCGCCAACGAGCCGGGTACCCGGCTCGGCGAAGACCCCGAGGCGCTCCACGACATGCGCGTCGCCACGCGACGGCTGCGCGCGGCATTGGCGCTGTTCGCCGACGCGCTCCCGGTCCGTGCCCACCACGTACGCAGCGAGCTCGGTTGGGTGGCCGACGCGCTCGGGGCCGTGCGGGACCTCGACGTCCAACTCGATCGGCTCGAAGAGTGGCGATCGCAGACCCCCGACGACGACCGCGGCGCCCTCGGGGACCTCGCGGGTGTGCTGCACCGCCAGCGAGCCGAGGCTCGGGCCTCGTTGCTCGCCGACCTGGACGCGGCCCGCTACGAGCGGCTCGTGGCCGGCTTCGGGACGTTGTTGCGCCAGGGGCCGTCGCGCCGGTCGCCCGCAGCACGTGCCCCGGCGTTCGCTTCCGGTCCCGAACTCGTGCGCGGTCGCCATCGCGCTGCGATGAAAGCTGCCCGGCGCGCTCGGCACACCCGCGAACCCGGCGACTTCCACGCCTTGCGCATCCGGGCGAAGCGCCTGCGGTACGCGCTGGAGTTCGTCTCGGAGCTCTACCCGGGCCAGACGAGCAAGTACGTCCGCGCCGTCGTCAGGCTCCAGGACGCCCTCGGTCTGATGCAAGACGCCCGGGTGGCGACCGAGCGGTTGCACGGTTTGGCCACCGCGCCGTCCTCGGGCCTCTCACCCACCACCGTGTTCGTCATGGGCGGCATCGCCGAGCGCTATCGCCAAGAGGCGCGGGACCTGGCCCACGCCGTTCCCCGCTACATGAAGAAGCTCCGAGGCGGCGGATGGCGTCGGACCATTGGTGCCATGGACCACCGGAGAAGTGAACATCCTTCGCTCGCACGGTGGCCGGGCCACACTGCCGCGGCCGGCCCGACACGGCCTCCTGTGGCCGGCATCGCGGCCGTGGACGGCGCCGGGGCGCGCACGCCGTGGGTGCGCGAGCCGGTCGAGCACCGGCCTCCCGCGTCGTCGCGCCCCGACGCCGGCGACGACCGAACGCGCTTTCGACATGGTGGGTGGGCTGCCCCGTCAGCCCCGGACCCAGAGGCGTCGCAGGACCCGCCGTCACCTGGCGATCCCGCCTCTCCATCTCCGCGATCGCCGGCGAACGAGGCACGCGCCGGTGCCGATGCCCCGTCACACAATGGCGGTGGCTTCGGTCACGACGATCGCTGACCCGAGAGGGCGCCCTCTGGCGCGTTGGGCGACATGTCCGACGCAGGGATCACCCAGAATTTCCACGTCGTTCACCTTGCCGTGACGAGCGTGCAACGCGTCCCCCGTACCCTGCAAGTCGTGGACCATGTACGAGGAGGCGAGTTGCGCGGGCTCCTGAAGAACTTGGCCGACGCGGTGCGTCGGCTGGGAGGCGCAGGGGCGACGCACAACGCCCATCTCGAAGTCGACCGGGTGGCGCAAACCGGGGCCGAGTTGGACCTGCAGCTGCAACGGGTATCCGACCCGACCACGCCTCGAGCCGCCTGAACGAGCGCCCGCCCGGGCGCCGCGCCCCTCCCCCCGCGGTGCCCGGGCCGGCGCGCCACGATGTCTCGGCATGGCACTCCGCAGAGGCCTGGGGAGTTGCTCGCCCGGAACCCCCTCCGGGACGCCGCCTAGCCCGAAGCGGTGTGCGTCGGCGTCGAACCGTCGGGCATGAGGAGGTCGAAGCCGTCAGGGATGTTGAGCAATCCCGGCGCGGTCCCTGGTGTGTCGTTCACCCCGTACTGCCAGACCAGCGCCTGCGTGGCGGGGTCGATCGCCACCATGCGGTGGCGGTAG
>DATGKD010000180.1:0-9669 GCA_035294855.1 Acidimicrobiales bacterium | reverse complement strand
CGAGCGCAGGGCTCATAAAGCGTGCGCGGTTGATCCCGATGCCGTGATGGTGGCTGATCGCCGCGCCGTGGGCCTGCACGATACCCATGACGGCGTCCCACGCGGCGCGGTAGTACCGCTCTGCCCACTCGCCATCGCTCTGTTTCGAGGTCCCGCCAGAATTGGCGTTGTCACCTGCCGGGTTTCGACCGCCGAATGTGAAGTACAGACACGCGCCGTCGGTGTACGAATGCGACTGGTGCGCGGATGCGGCCAGGGTGCCGTCCAGGGTTGACAGGGCATCGACGCACTGCCGGTACAACGACGGCAGCACGGCCCAGCGCGCCGCGACCTCGATGGTGTCGACCACGACACCCGCTCGGTACAGCGGAGCCAGCGCGGACACGTCGTTGCGGTGGCCGAGCCAGCGCTCCACCAGCGCGACGTCGAGCGGCGAACCGTGCGCTCGCGCGCTTTCGGCGTCCACGACCGCGAACGTGGGTCCGAGGAACTCCTCGTCGGCTTCGTCGAGCACGATGAGCACGCAACGGTCGTCGACGTCGAAGTTGCGCTTCGACTCCGTCTGGTCGTAGAGGCGCAGCACCGCGGGCGTGGCGCCGCGCCGCAGGACGTTCCGGCACACCTCCAGGCCGTCGTCGAAGCTGGCGAACCCGAAGGCGCGCCGCGCCTGTGAGACGGGGAACGGGTGCACGCGCAGCAGTGCTTCGGTGACGACCCCGAGGACCCCTTCGCTGCCGACGAACAGCTGGGTGAGGTCGGGCCCGGTCGCGGCGCGCGGACCGGTGCCACCGGTGCGAACCGTCCGGCCGTCGGCCAGTGAGACCTGCAGGCCAACCACCATGTCCTCGATCTTTCCGTAGCGCGTCGAGTACTGGCCCGCCCCCCGGCACGCGATCCATCCCCCCACGGTCGACAGGTCCATCGACTGCGGCCAGTGCCCCAGCGTGACCCCCTGCGACTGCAGCGCGGCCTCGAAATCCGGGCCGAAGGTGCCGGGTCGCGCCCGGACCAACAGCGACGAGTCGTCGACGTCGTCGACACCGGACACGCCGCACATGTCGAGGGCCACACCTCCGAAGAGCGGCACGCTCGAGCCGCACACACCGGAGCGCCCGGCCATGGCGGTCACGGGCACACGCGCGTCGTGGCACGCGGCCAGGACGGCCGCCACCTGGTGCGCGTCGGTGGGCCGAGCCACCGCGGCGGCGCGCGCGGGAACTGCCCCGTCGAGCGCCCAGCGGATCGCGAGCGGCCACCAGTCGCGTGACGTGTCGGCGCGGTCGTCGTCGCCGGTGTCGACCTGGGCGCACACGCCACGCAGGCGCTCCACGAGCGCGTCGTCCACGGGGACCCGAGGGCCGGCGATGTGCTCGACGACGCGGTCCGGGGTCGCCTCGACAGCCGTCACCGGCGTCGGGCGCGAGGTCGACGCGCTCATGTGCCCGGTGCTCCTGTGGACGACGCTCGGGTGGTGCGCCGCGAGCCGGGGACGGTCATGCCCTGCGGGTCACGGGCTGCCGGACACCGAGTATTGGGCACCGCGTACTGGTCACGCAGTATTGAGCACCGCGTACTGGTCACGGAGTGCTGGGCACCGCGTCGAGCCCGGCCCGGGTGAGGTCGCGGCGGACGGACTCGGCGAAGGCGGCGGCGTCGCGCGCCGCGTCGGCCGGGGCGCGTCGCCACTCGGGGGCGAGGAGGTCGGCCACCGCGGGTGCGGTCGCCGCGGCAGCGCCGCCGCGCCGCAGCGCCGCACGCGTGCGGCGGGCGAGCACGTCGTCGGTGGTCATGGCCATTTCCTGGCGCACCGCCCACAGCGCCTCGACGCGCAAGTGGGGCAGCCCGGGGACCAGGGGTTCCAGGAGATCGCGTCGCCCCGAGGCCAGCTCGAGCACCTCCGGCGTCTCTCCTCCGTGCCGCCCGACGAGCGCGGCGAACACGTCGGGGTCGAGACCGAACGCAGCCGCCGCGCCGGGGCGCCGCAGGTGCTCGAGCCCGGCCGCGCCCCGGAGCGGCAGGCGCCGGGTGGGGCACCGGTGTGCGCCGGACGGCGCCTGGGAGCCGAGCCGGCGGACGACGACGCCGACGGTGTCCTCCGCCATCTTCCGGTAGGTGGTGAGCTTGCCGCCGGTCACCGTGACGAGCCCGTGCTCCGATTCCTGCACGCGGTGGCGGCGCGACAGGTCGGCGGTTCGTGCGCTCACCTCGTGGCCCGCCCCGCCGGCGAGCAGTGGGCGCAGTCCGGCCCACACCCCGGTGACGTCGTGCGGCTCCAGCGGCTCGGTGATCACGTGGTTCGCCGCGGACAGCAGGTAGTCGACGTCGCGCGGCAGGCACGCGGGGTCGTCGAGCGACCCGTCCCAGTCCGTGTCGGTGGTGCCCAGGTAGACGTCGTCGCCGTCCGACCATGGCACCACGAAGATGGAGCGGCGGTCGCCCGCCACCGGCACGACCGCGGCGATGTCGGCGGGCAGCTTGGCCCGCGGGACCGTGACGTGGACACCCTTTGCCGGGCGGAGGGAGTGGGGGTGGCTCTTCTGCTCGAGCGCGCGCACGTCGTCCGCCCAGACCCCCGTGGCATTGACGACGACCTTGGCGCGCACCTCCAGGGTGTCGCCGGCGGGGCCGCCGGGCGGCACCGCCGGGCGAACCCGGGCGCCCTGCACCGATCCCGACGCGTCGGTGACGAGGCCCTCCACCTCGCAGTAGTTGGCCACCACGGCACCGTGGTCGAGCGCGGCGGTGCGGGCGATGCACAGCGTCAGCCGGGCGTCGTCGGCGCGGGCGTCGTAGTAGAGGAAGCCGGCTACAAGGCGGTCGGTGCGCAGGGTGGGGAGGTGGGCGAGGGCCTCCGCGGCGTCGACGCGGCGGTGGCGACGGCCGATGCGCAGGCCGCCGGTGAGGTCGTAGAGGGTGAGGGCGACCGCATACGCACGGGCCACGGACTTGTTGACGACCCCGTCCCGCCCGAACAGCGGGATGAGGAAGGGGAGCGGCGCCACGAGGTGAGGCGCGTTCTCGAGGAGCCGCTGGCGCTCGTGCAGCGCTTCGTACACGAGGCGCACGTCCCGCTGCTGCAGATAGCGCAGCCCCCCGTGGACCATCTTCGACGACTTGGACGACGTGCCCGAGGCGAAGTCGTGCCGTTCGACCATTGCCGTGCGCAAACCCCGGGCGGCCGCGTCCAGGGCCACACCCGCCCCGGTGATCCCGCCGCCGATGACGAGGACGTCGAAGGACTCCTCGCCGAGCCGGCGGAGGGCGGTGGCCCGGTCGAAACTGCCGCGCGCCGCCGTCGCCGGGGCGTCGTCGTGCGGCACGGCGTCAGCCTGCCACAGGGCGCCCGGCGGGCCGCCCGGCGGGGCCGCTCGCCGGCACGACCTGGCGCGCCCTTGGCCAGCTCGACGGCGCGGGCGCGCCGGCGGCCGCCTCCACATTTCGACAACGAATGTCAAGAAACAAGCATTGGCGATATACTGGGGAGCGCAGTGAAGTCCCCCGAAGAGCTCACCGAGTTGTTCCGCGCCCGTGGGCGGAAGGTGACGGCCCAGCGCCAGTGCATCTTCCGTGTGCTGCAGGGCGACGTGACGCACCCGACCGCCGAGTCCGTGTACGCCTCGGCGCGGGCCGAGATGCCGACCATGTCGTTGAAGACCGTCTACCAGACGCTCAACGAGCTGGCGGCGCTCGACGAGATTGCGGCCTTGGACCTCGGGACGGGCACCACCCGGTTCGATCCGAACGTGGAGGGGGTGCACCACCATCTCGTGTGCCGTTCCTGTGGAAAGGTGCGCGACCTCCATGCCGACTTCAGCCGGGTGTCCGTGCCGCCGGGATCCGACGAAGGGTTCGAGGTGGGCCAGGCCGAAGTGGTCTTCCGGGGCCTGTGCTCGGAGTGCCGGCGACGCCGCCGGGACCGTGGCGGACATCGGGCGGCCCGCTCGGCGGTGCCGCCTGGCCGGTCGGGGTCTCGTGTCAAGACGGAGAAGGCAGAGAAGGCGCCAGCGTGACGAGGGCCCGGGTGACACGGCGCCACCGGGTCGGATAGAGACGGTTCGAGTGGACCAGCCCAGCAGATCGAACGAAAGCCAACGAAGAAGGAGAAGAGGAGCACCGTGCCCGCACTGAAGGGATCCAAGACCGAAAGCAACCTGAAGGAGGCGTTCGCAGGCGAGAGCCAGGCGAACCGCCGCTACCTGTACTTCGCCCAGAAGGCGGACGTCGAGGGGTACCCGGACATCGCCGCCCTGTTCCGTTCCGTCGCAGAGGGCGAGACCGGCCACGCGTTCGGGCACTTCGACTTCCTGCGCGAAGTCGGCGACCCCGTGACCGGCGTCCCCGTCGGTTCCACGGCCGACAACCTGAAGTCGGCCATCGAGGGCGAGACCTACGAGTACACCGAGATGTACCCGGGCTTCGCGCGCACAGCACGCGACGAGGGTTTCGAGCAGATCGCAGATTGGCTCGAGACGCTGGCGCGTGCCGAGAAGAGCCACGCGGGACGATTCGGCGAGGGACTGAAGTCCGTCGCGTGACCGCAGGGACCCGCCGTCGTGCTGGGGTCGGGCAGTGACCGGCCCGACCCCTGGCACGCGTCGGCTCACGCTGGACGACATCCAGGACCTGCGCGCCTACGAGCGCGAGCGCGACGACTACCGGCGCCGCATCATCGAGTTGAAGCGGCGCCGTCGCGTGGCGGTGGGCCCCATCGTGTCGGTCGTGTTCGAGAACCGCGAGACGATCCGTTCCCAGGTCCAGGAGATGGCGCGCGCCGAACGCATGCTGGCCGACGAGCAGATCCAGACCGAGCTCGACGTGTACAACCCGCTCATCCCCGAGCCCGGGGAGCTCTCTGCGACGCTCTTCATCGAGCTCACCGACGAGGCGTCACTGCGCGCATGGCTACCCAAGCTCGTGGGGATCGAGCGGAGTGTCCGGCTGCGCCTGGGCGAAGGCGACGGCGACGGCGGTGACGGGGCGTGGATCGTCCAGGCCGTGCCCGAGCGCGCCCACGAGGAGGCACTCACCCGCGAAGAGATCACGGCGTCGGTGCACTACATCCGGTTCGTCCTCGCGCCGGCCGAGATCGATCGCTTCGCCAGCGGGACGGTCGTGCTCGCCGTCGACCATCCCGAGTACCGCCACGCGACGATGTTGACGGACGAGACCCGGCAGGAGTTGCTCGGCGACCTGCGCGGCTGAGGCTTTCAAGTCGTTTCGCCTGGGTCGGCGTCGTTTTGCCTCGGTCGGCGCCGTGCTCTTGTCATGACGGAGCGTGGTGCTCCGGGCGGATTTCGTGACATGACCTGGTCCGAGGGGCCAAACCCGCCAAGGAGGGGTGTCGGCAGAGGCCCTCATCGGGTGGCCGCCTCCCGCCGCATCGGCCCTCGCGACCAGGGACGTTCTTTACAAGCGTCGCGTCGCTGCGCCATACTGTCCGTTCCGCTGAGTCTCCTGCCGGGGGAGCATTATCCCTGGTCACAGGGTCGACCCTTGGCCGGAATGCACGGAACGTAAGTTAACAAACACAAAAAGTGATCAAGAGAGTGACTCCCATGACCGCCCCTGTGACCGCAGTCTGGCGGAAGCGCGCCGCCTGTCGGGGCATCGACCCCGAGGTCTTCTATCCGGCCACCGACGAAGAGGCCGACGAAGCCAAGGCGATCTGCGCGATGTGCCCGGTACGCCAGGCTTGCCTCGAGCACGCCCTGGCCCACCGCGAGCGCGAGGGTGTCTGGGGAGGCACGACCGAGCGGGAGCGCCGCCGCATCCACCGCCAGCGCCGCAAGTCGGCCTGAGGCGTCGGCCGGCCTTCGGTCCTCTCGGCAGCCGCCGGCCAGCGCGGCAGCGCAGCTTCTGACCGGGTCCGGCCGGGGCCCGCTACCCGCACCATCCGGTCTCCGACGCTGGTCTTCGACCGGGGTGGGCGGCGACCCTACGATGCCGCCGTGCCTGGACGAGTCCCGGCCCGGCTGGAGGAGCTCGGCCTCACGCTGCACGGGCCCCATCCGCCGCACGACCCGCTCGACGCCGTGGTGGTCCACGGCGACGTGGCGCGCACGTCGGGCCAACTGCCGCGCATCGCCGGCGAACTGACGTGTGTCGGCACGCTCGGTGCCGACGTCTCGGTCGAGGAAGGGGCGGCCGCGGCCGAGGTGTGCGCGCTGAACGCCCTGGCCGTGCTGGAGCAAGCCCTCGGCACCCTCGACCGGATCGAACGCGTCCTCACCGTGACCGGATTCGTGGCGTCGACACCGGAGTTCCACGAGCAGCCGAGTGTCGTCGACGGCGCGAGCAAGGTGCTGCACCGGATCTTCGGGGAGGCGGGACGCCACACACGTTCGGCCATCGGAGTCGCCGCGCTCCCCCGCGGCGGTGCGGTGGAGATCGAGGTGACGGTCGCGCTCCGGCCCGGCCCGGCAGCGTGAGCGCGGCCTCATCGAGGGCCCTCGAGCTGGCCGCCCAACTCGAGGAGGCGAACGGCGCCGTCATCGGCTTCGCCCGCGGGTTGAGCGCCAGCCAGTGGCGGGAGATCGCGCCCGGAGAGCAGTGGCCCGTGGGCGTGGTCGTCCACCACGTCGCGGTGGGTCACGACCTCATGCTCCGGTGGTTGGGAAGCGTGTCGCGCGGCGTCGACATCGCGGACGACGCCGCGTCGGTCGACGAGGCCAACGACCGGCATGCGCGGGAATTCGCAGACGTCGGTGCGCACGACACGGTGATGCTCCTGCAAGCGAACGGGGCGAGGCTGGCGGACTTCATCCGAGGCCTCGACGACGCCCAGCTGGGCCGGACGGCGGCGTTCGGGCCCGGCAACGGCATGACGGTCGACGCCGAGCGCATGGCGGAGTTGGCGACCCGCCATTGCACGGTGCACCTCGCGGGCGCGCGAGCGGCGT
Organism: Acidimicrobiales bacterium; assembly: GCA_035294855.1. GTDB lineage: Bacteria > Actinomycetota > Acidimicrobiia > Acidimicrobiales > UBA8190 > DATGKD01. Next base: position 2,770 of record DATGKD010000180.1, on the reverse strand, counting down.
TGGGCATGGACGACGGTGAATGACGTCCTCCCACGACACCCGGTGACCGCCTGCCGACGGGGACTCGGGCGGGAGAACGGGGACTCGTGCGGGAGAAGTGGTCTCGGAGGCTGCGGGTAGCCTTCGTCCGTGAATTTCGAACTCTCCCCGGAGCTCGCCGAGCTCCAGGCGACCGTCCGACGGCTCGCCAACGACAAGGTCAAGCCGCGCGCGCGTGAGATCGACACCACCGGGTCGTACCCCGACGACGTGTTCGACGTGTTCCGGGGCGCAGGGCTCCTCGGGCTGTGCATCCCCGAGGAGTACGGAGGGTCGGGCGCGGGGATCCTCGGGCTGACGATCGCCATCGAGGAAGTCGCCAAGTACTCGAACACCGCCGCGCTCATGCTCCTGCTCACCCGTCTGCCCACCGGGCCGGTGATGATCGCGGGCTCCGAGGAACAGAAGCAGCGCTACCTGCCGCCCATCGCCGAGGGGTCGCAACGCGCCGCCTTCGGGCTGTCGGAGCCGCAGGCGGGCAGCGACGTCATGGGCATGCGCACGCGGGCCACCCCCGACCCGGACGTCGCCGGCGGTTGGGTGCTGAACGGCCTCAAGTGCTGGATGTCGGGAGTGCGCGAGGCGGACTGGTACACCGTCTTCGCCAAGAGCGCCGAGCCCACCAGCCGGGCCCACGACTCGGTCACGGCGTTCATCGTCGAGCGGGCCTGGCCCGGCGTGGACGTCGGGCGGGTGGACCACAAGATGGGCGTACGCGGCGTCGACACCGGCGAGCTCGTGCTCACCGACGTGCGCGTACCCCCCGAGAACGTCATCGGCGAAGTGGGGGGCTTCCGCCTGGCGATGCTGGGCCTCAACTCGATGCGCCCCGTCGTGGCGGCCCGCGGCATCGGGCTGGCCGAGGGCGCCCTCATGTACGCCACCGAGTACGTGCAGCAGCGCGCCGCGTTCGGCCAAACGATCGCCGACTTCCAGGGCGTCCAGTGGGAGATCGCCAAGTGCGCCGTGGACATCGAGGCCGCCCGACTGCTGACGTACCGCGCGGCGTCGCTGTGCGACCAGGGGAAGTTCACCAAGCAGTGGGTGCCCTTGTTGTCGGCTGCCAAGTACCACGCCACGGAGCTCGCGGTGCGGGCGTCGGGACTGGCGCTCCAGCTGCTCGGAGCCGCGGGCTACATGAGCGACCATCCCACTGAGCAGTGGTACCGCGACGCCAAGCAGCTCACCATCGTCGAGGGCACGAGCCAGGTGCAGCTCGGTCTCATCGCCCGGGGTGTGCTCGACCACGACCTGTGGTGGGACTAGTGGGCGAGGACGGCAGATTCGAGGCGTTGGGTGGCTGGCCGGCCGTGCTCGGCCGGCTGGTTGCGGGCGCCGACCTCACATCCGAGGAGGCTGCGTGCGCGCTGGGGGAGGTGCTGACCGGCGCCGCCACGCCCGCGCAGATCGCCGCGTTCGTCACCGCCTTACGCATCAAGGGCGAGTCCGTGCAGGAGATGACGGGCCTCGTGAACGCCATGCTGGCGCATGCGGAGCCGCTGCCGGTCGACGGCGACGTCGTGGACACGTGCGGGACCGGTGGCGACCGCAGCCGGTCGATCAACGTCTCCACCATCGCGGCGCTGGTGGTGGCCGGGGCGGGCGCGCGGGTGTGCAAGCACGGCGGGCGCGCCGCGACGTCCGCGGCCGGCTCGGCGGATGTCCTCGAGGCTCTCGGCGTGGTGATCGACCTCGGTCCCGCCGGTGTCGCCCGGTGCATCGACGAGGCGGGCATCGGCTTCTGCTTCGCACCCCGCTTCCATCCCGCGATGCGCCACGCCATCGCCGTGCGCAGGGAACTGGGTGTGGCGACGGTGTTCAACTTTCTCGGCCCGCTGGCGAACCCTGCACGCGCGCGGCACCAGGTCGTGGGTGTGAGCGACCCCTCGATGGTCGACAAGATGCTCGGCGTGCTGGTCGCCAACGGAGCCCGCCGGGCGATGGTGGTGCACGGAGCGGACGGGCTCGACGAGCTGTCGACGACCGGTCCGAGCGCAGTGGTGGAGCTGACCGACGACGGTGACGTGCGCCGCTACGACGTGGATGCCACCGAGTTGGGATTGGCACCCGCTTCCCTCGACGACCTGCGCGGGGGGGAGGCCGCGGCCAACGCCGACGTCGTGCGCAAGGTCCTCGACGGCGCGGCGGGTCCCCACCGCGACATCGCCGTGCTCAACGCCGCCGCCGGACTCGTCGTGGCGGGCATCGCCGACGACCTCGCCGACGGCGTCCGGCGGGCCGCGGCCGTCATCGACGAGGGCGCCGCGCAGAAGGCGCTCGACGCGCTCGTCCGGTCGTCGAGGGCGGCCGCTGCGGACGGCTGATCCGTCCGGTGCGGCGGTGTCGCGGCGGCCGATGCAGGCTGACCGGGGCCGTCTCGGTGTCCCGGGCCCGCGAGGCGTCGTTCCACGCGTCGGGTCACCGCCGTTGGGAGAGCGCGGACAACACTCGGACAATCCGGGCCGGGCATCACGAACCATCGAAATTCGTCCGAAATGGTCCGCCAGATCCGCTCGGGAGCCCCGTTTCCCCGAACAAGGGCTGCCCCCCGCCCCCGCAGACCGATCCAGTGGTGCAGCTGAGGCGTTACCGCCCGGCTCCGGCCACTGGATCGTGTCGCGTCTGGGCCCGTGTGCGCCGTCGCCCCGGTTGCCGAGCGTTGTGCGGCCGCCGCGGTCGCTCGTCAGCCGGCCCGGCGGGCGCTGCGCCGGTCCAGCGTCGGTCCAGCGCC
>DATGKD010000179.1:0-22597 GCA_035294855.1 Acidimicrobiales bacterium | reverse complement strand
TACTACGGCTGGAGGGTCGCCATGCTCGTCGAGGGGCGCAAGGTCGAGATCGTGGGCCTCGACGGCTCTCCGCTACGCCGGCTCGTCCTCGACCCGACGAAGGACTACCAGCGGATCCCCTGAGCGGTCAGGACCTGCTCTACGATGTCCTGATCCGTGGTCCTCGATGTCTTGAGACATCACACACGGCGCCCCCGGCAGGACTCGAACCTGCGACGCACGGTTTAGGAAACCGACGCTCTATCCTCTGAGCTACGGGGGCAAGGGGATCTAGCTGGATTTGTGCGGCCTGAGTCTGCCAACCTCGTCAAGCTCTGTCCTCGAAACTGGTCGTTGGCGCGTGCATGCCCGCCCGAAAGAGGCAGTCGGTCCGGCTATTGAGTGTTGGCAGAAACGATGGCCGTGACGGACTCGACTCTGACCCCTGCTCCAATGGTAGCCATCTGTGGCATATGGCCGGCGTCATGAGCTGCTGGGGAACACCAATATCCAATCGCGCGTTCTGTTGATCAGGAGCAGGAGTGACCGCGCGCACAGTTCCGTCGATCTGTATCGATCCAGCCCGTTGCTCCCACGACTCGGTCGCGCTGGCAACTACCCTGGTCCGAGCCTCGCCCCCATGCGTAGTTCAGTCGCGTCTGGCGCGAAGCAGCCCGATCGACTCACGTTGCACGTGCGACTCCCGCCAGTGTCCCTAAAGCGGGGAGGACTTCAGGCGGGTCGGCGATGGGCTTCGAGGTCATCGATCCATCGCTGGATCCAATCGACGAGCTCCTGGTGCCCTTCTTCGACCCCGGACAGACCTTCCACGATGAGCCCGAGCTGATAGCTCGTGACGGCGGCGACGACTACCTTCAGCGGAAATTGGCTTTCGTCCAGTCCGTAGTCACGTATCGCCTGGCCGAAGTGGCGCTCGAATATCGACCGGAAGCGCGCGTGGACCTCGGTCAGGCGGGCCCGCAGCGTCGGCATGTTCCAGCCCATCGCCAGCAGCTCGAGCAAGATCTTCGGAAATCGCGAGGTCGGTTCTTCGACCCAGAACTGAGATCCGAGTCTCCACTTCTCAGCGAAAGTCAGGTTTGCGTCGTCGTAGAGCGCTTCCAGGGCGGCGGCGAGTTGGTCGACGAATCGCTCGAGGGTCTGACTGAGAAGCTCGTCCATCGAACCGAAGTAGTAGTGAACGAGTCCGTGATTGACCCCGGCGGTTTCCGCGACCGCGCGAGTGGTCACCCCGGCGTACCCCACCTCGTAGAGCAGATGCTCGGCGGCGTCCAGCATGGCGATGGTCGCCTGTTGGCGGGCTTCCGACACCTGGCGCTGTTCCCACGCCCGCGCCATCAAGCCGCCATCCCCGGATCGACTGGCTCCCTATGCATCGTGTCGAAGCCTTCCTTGACAGTCAGGCAAGTGCATTAGATACTAGCCCAGGGCATACGACTAAAACAGTCGCACAACGAGGAATGCCCAGCGCATGAGGCACAGAGGGGAGCCTGGGTCATGACGATCAACGAAGAAAAGATGATGGGCTACGTGCACCAAGCGATCGGTGACTTCGGCTCGATCCTCTCCGGAGCGCTGATCAACGTGGGCGACAAGCTCGGCCTGTTCAAGGCCCTGGCCGAAGGTGGCCCCATGACGTCGGAGGAGCTCGCCGAGCGAACCGGGACGGCCGAGCGCTACGTCCGCGAATGGGCGAGCGGCCTCGCTGCCGCCGGGTATGTCGACTACCTAGGCAATGGCCAGTACGCGCTCAACGAGGAGCAGGCCGTCGTCCTCGTCGACGAGACGAGCCCGGCGTACGTGATCGGGGGCTTCCAGCTGATGCTGGCCGCGACCCGCATTCTCCCCAAGGCTGTGGATGCCTTCCGGACCGGTGACGGGATCGGTTGGCACGAGCACGATCCCGATCTCTTCCAAGGGACCGAGCGCTTCTTCCGTCCCGGTTACGGAGCCAACCTCGTGCAGTCGTGGATCCCTGCTCTCGATGGCGTCGATGCCAAACTTCGTGCCGGAGCCAAAGTGGCCGACATCGGCTGCGGGTACGGTGCTTCGACCATCATCATGGCGGCGGCATATCCGCAGTCACACTTCTGGGGCTTCGACTACCACGAGCCTTCAATTCGGCATGCGAAGGATGCCGCCGCCGCGGCGGGGCTGTCGGACCGGGTGACGTTCGAAGTTGCCGCCGCCAAGGAGTACCCGGGGACGGACTACGACCTCGTCTGTCACTTCGACTGTCTGCACGACATGGGCGATCCGGTCGGCGCCGCCAGATATACGCGTGAGTCGCTCAAGAGCGATGGCCACTGGTTGCTGGTCGAGCCGTTCGCCAACGACGACCTCACCGAGAACCTCAACCCGATCGGTCGGGTCTTCTATTCAGCATCGACATTGATCTGCACGCCGGCGTCGCTGTCTCAGGAGGTCGGTGCCGGTCTCGGTGCACAGGCAGGCGAAGGGAGGCTCCGCGAGGTGGCGAAGGAAGCCGGCTTCTCCTCGTTCCGTCGGGCGACCGAAACGCCGTTCAACCTCGTCCTGGAGGGTCGCCCCTGACCCTGTTGAGCGCATGCGAGCCTGATCGCCTCGGAGGCCCGACTGCAGTTCGGTCACCAGGGCAGCTGCATCGGGTTGGCGACCACCGCTGGCGCGCTCCTGATGCTTTCTCCTCATCTCGAGACGCCTGCGATCGTCGTTGGGTAGCTGAAGGCCGGGCCCGGGCCCGCTGATCACCTCTCGTACCGTGGCGGTTTGGGGCGCTATCGCGCGAAGAGTGGTGAATGAGGCCCAAGGCCAACATCATTCGCCCAAACGGTGGTTGTAGCCGCTAAATAGCTCGCCTGCCGGGGTCGAGGAATTGGCGTGCGATGTCGGCGGCACGTCTCGCGTTCTCATCGGCCTGACCTCGATGACGGGTTCTCCATCATCGAGGTGGTCTTCGCGCTGCTCATCTTTCTCACGGTGCTCGTGGCGGTTTCGAGCCTCCTGGCGACGTCGTTCAAGGTGGGCAACAACTCGCGCTTGAAGGCGGAGGCGATCGGCGTCGCCACCAGTGCGCTCGACACGCAGGTCGAGTCGGGTGCCACGACGCTGCTGACCGAAGTCGGCGACGCCTCCCTCGGCTCGCAGGTCCCCACGTCGGGTCTCGGTTCGTTCACCCTCGAGCGAGAGGTCGCTCCCTACGTCCCGGGCAACAGCGCGTGCGTCTCTCCGGCGTCGAACTCGAAAGCTCTGCTCAAGGTCACGGTTTGGGCGACGTGGATGCACGTTGCCAGCGGGTCCCAGTGGTGGGTGGCCGGCGCGTCGGGTTCGACAGGCAATCTCGTGTCGGTTTCGAGCCTCGTCTCCCTGCCGTCGACCGCCTTCAACTCCAACGACGGCGACCTGCTCGTCAAGGTGACCGGAGCGAACGGTGAAGCCGAGCAGGGCGTCAGCGTCACCGCGACACTCAACGGGAGTTCCCTCGCGCCGGTCACCACCACCACGTCGGGTTGTGCGTTGTTCAGCAACGTGACCCCCGGGACGTGGACGACGAGCGTCTCGCGCTCGGGCTGGATCGACAGTCAAGACGACTGGAATTCGTCGACGAACAGCGCCCTGGCCCCGTCACAGTCCCAGGCGGTGTCGGCCGGCTCGACCACGACGTTCTCGTTCTCCTACGACCAGTCCGCCTCCCTGACTGCGCAGTACAGCCTGACGAAGGGGTCCGTCCCGGCCGGGCTGAACCTGCCGCTGTCCTTCTACAGCGCGAACCTGAGCACGAGTCCGTACGTCACGTCCGGCTCGCCGGCATCGCTGTATCCCTGGAGCCCCGCCCCGAGCTACTACGTGGTGGCCGGCTCCTGCGGCTCGGAGAGCAACCCCGATGGCGGGAGCCCGACCGGATCCGTCGACGGACAGGCGGTCACGCTCTCCGAGGGTGCCTCGTCGACCGCAACCATCCCCCTGACGCCCATTTCGGTGGCGGTCACGTACAACGGCTCCACCGTCTCGGGCGCGAACGTGAGCGCCGCGGTCCCGAGCGGGGACGCCAACTGCCCGTCGGCCGGATCGTCCACCGCCATGCCGAATATCAGTCTCGGCGCGACCGGAACCGTCCTCAGCGCAGACGTCTCGGGGTCCACGAAGCGCGCCGCCTTCACTTCCCTTCTCCGACCTGTCCGGCACCACCGTGGCAACACGCCGCACCGTGCCTTCCTGACGGCGGTCAACAACTGCCAAGCAAACGTGTCGCTCAGCGCGAGCTTGAATCCGAGCACTTCGGGGCAAGCCGTCACGTTCACGTCGACCGTCACGAACGCGGGAAACCCCTGGTACTGCTACTGGTTCGCCGGCACTCCCACCGGGACGGTCACGTTTACCGACGGCTCCCAGACGCTCGGCTCGTCGGCGCTCAACGGGTCGGGGACCGCCACCTTCACGACGAGCAGCCTCGGCGTCGGGAGCCACGTCATCACCGGCACGTACTCAGGTGACTCGACGTACCTGGGCGCCACCTCCCCGACCGTCACCCAGGTCGTGAACGGCTCCACGACCACCACCACGACCACGACGACGACCACCACCACGACCACGACGACCACGACGACCACCACCACGACCACGCTCCCGGGTGGCTCGGTCGGCGTCATGAGTGGCCTGCCGTACGGCAAGTTCGTGCTCTCTGCCAGCTACACCACCGGAGGGCACACGTACACCTCCAAGACCCCGCCCACCGTCGTCATCAAGGCGAGCGGCATCTACCTGAACGGAAGCCCCTCCCCGCTGGCAGCGGGAAGCGTGATCACGATCGCAGTGTCATGAATTTCCATTCCAGGAAGAGGGGCCGGGACGAGTCGGGCGTCACGCTCGTGGAGATGCTCATCGGCTTCACGATGTTCAGCGTGGTCGTGGCGACCGTCGACGCGAGCATCAACATCGTCTCGAACCAGCAGGTCCAGGTGACAGCACAGACGCAGGCCATCGACCAGCTCCAGTCGGCGGAGGAGACCTTGACGCACGACCTCCATGCCGTGGCCTCCTGGCAGTCGCCCCCGACGGCCACGAGCCTCAACTTCGTGGCGTCGCTGCCCACCTCGAGCTCACCGACCAACGCGCCGGTGATCAGTGCGACGATCGCCGGCAGCACGCTCACCGTCACGAGCACCGTGAACGGCGTCACCACCAAGGTGGCCAACGTGACAGGCCTCGATTCGGCCTACTCCGGGTTTTCGCCGTGGGACTGCCGAACGGTCACCCTCGCCGGCAACACCGTGAACTACTACGTGGCGGTGAGCGTGAGGCTCACGATGGACGGGCCGAAACACGGCGGCGCGCCGGGGACCAGGACCTCGGTTTCCGACTCCCACGTCCAGGCATGGAACATCCTGTGGTCCTGGCAGGTCGCCGGCCACCAGACCGGAGCGGCCACAGGGACGTGCGCGTCGTCATGAACTCCCCCACGCCATCGCGACGGGCCCTCGAGTCAGCACGTGAGCAAGGCCAAGCGATGCTGCTCGTGCTCGTGAGCGTGGCCCTGCTCATCTCGATCCCGCTCGCCATCGTCACGACGGTCTCCGGTCAGCTGCCACTCACCACCAACCACCTGCTCTGGAACGACGCCTACGAGGCCGCCCAAGCCGGGCTCTCGGACTACCTGCAGCACCTGGACGCGGACAGCAGCTACACGCGCTTCACGCCCTCGAACCCGGACTCCTCCAATCCGGCCTTCACCGGCTGGGTCACGGTCGCATCGACCAATCCGACCGAGTCCTATGAATACGCCCCCACGGTGCTGCAGGGGCAGTACGCCGGATTGGTCGGGCTCCTGGTCAGCGGGCGGGCGGTCGCGGGGAATCGCAAGTCGATCCAGACCATCTCGTTCCGCATCCGCCCGGCGTCATCCTTGAACACCCTGTATTGGACGAACTACGAAACCGTCGACGGCCGCCTGCTCGGCGACGGGTCGGACGACTGCGCCGTCTTCGAGGGGCAGAACGGGGGGCCGCCGTCCAAGTGCATCGTCCAGTTCGCGCCGGGCGACGTCCTCGACGGGCCGGTCTTCTCCAACGATGGCTTCTATATGTGCGACAACTCCGGCACGGCTCCGACGTTCGAGAACTCGATCTCGAGCGCCGACGCCTATGCCGACCCGAACCGGTGGCAGGAGCAGTGCCCCGGAACGAACACGACTCCGGTGTGGCCCACGTCCGCGCCCCTCGGTCCCTCCCCGCTCCACGCACCGAACACGCCGCCCCAGACGACCGACGCGTCGGACCTGACCGCGGCCCAGAACTACGGCTGCAACATCACGAACGGCTCGGGGTCGGTGACGTTCACCCTCAACGGATCCACCCTCACCTGGACGGGGGGCACGCTCTCGAACGCCAACGGAAACCCCAACTCGACCGCCGCTTGTGGTGGGTCGACGGGCGGTGGGACCGTGACGTTGTCGGCGCTCCGCGCCGCCGTCATCTACACCAGCGGCAATGCCATCGTGAGCGGTCCCGTGACCGGCGCGCTCACCATTGTCTCCGGTGCCAACATCACCATCGACGGTCCGATCACCTACCCGAGCGCCGACAAGGTCGAGCCCTCGAACGGGCCGTGGTCCGACCCGTCCGACGCATTCGGGCTGATCGCCCAGAACTCGATCCAGATCCTCCACGCGGGCAACAACCAGCAGTGCAGCGGCAGCCACCCGACGAACTGCGACTACGCGAGCGGCATCGAGGTCGACGCTGCGCTTCTCGCGCTCAATCAGTCCTTCTACGTCCAGAACTGGTCGCAGGGGTCGCCCGACGGGTCGCTCAGCGTCTTCGGGTCGATCGCCCAGTACCACCGGGGTCCGGTGGGAACCGGGAACAGCGGCGGGGTCGCCAGCGGCTACCTCAAGGCCTACCACTACGACAGCAGCCTCCAGACGGTGTGGCCGCCGTACTTCATCCCACCCCAAGGGGCCGTGTGGTCGCCCGTCGCGTACAGCTCGTATCCGTCCGGGCCCAGGAACGAGGCCGTGCCCGGCACCTGACCGTCTCCCGGCGGCCGATCGGGACGTCCTGGGGCGGCTCAACGTGGCCTCGCCGACTCGGTCGTCAGGGAAACCGAACAGAGCCCCCGCCCGTCGTCGCTGATCCCAACTTCCCCACTCGGTTAGGGTCGACAGGACAACCGGAGACTGACGACACCCTTCGGTCGATCAGACCGCCAACCTCGAGTGAACCACCGAACCGCCACGGCATCGCCGCCTGACGCGCAACTCCTCGATCGGCCCCATCCGTCCTGGACGACCGGAACGCGCGGGTGGCTTCTCGCATCCGTGTCGGCGTGCGCGGCCGCTTCGGTGTCGCTCTACCTCGCGTTCACCAAGTACCAGGTGGACATGGCCGTCTACCTCATGGGCGGCCAGCACGCCCGGCGCGCCGACCTCTACGCCGTGCACATCGCGGGGCGTCCGTTCCTGAGTTTCACGTACCCGCCGTTCGCCGCGGTCGTGTTCTCGCCCTTGTCGCAGATGCTGGCGTTGCGCGCGGCGCAGGCCCTCTGGGCCGTGCTCAACCTGGCGCTGTTGTTCGCGCTCATCACCCTGTCCTTGCGCGTGGCGCGGCCGAACGTGCAACGACCGACCCTTGTGCGATGGGGCCTGCTGGCCATGGCGCCGGCGCTGGCGCTCGAGCCGGTGTTCCGCACCGTCGGCCTGGGCCAGATCAACCTCGTCCTGTGCGTTCTCGTCCTGTTCGACGTGGCCGGATCGCGACGGCTGGGCCCGGTCACCGTGCCATTGGGCGTCATGACCGGGATCGCCGGAGCGATCAAGCTGACGCCGCTCATCTTCCTCGCCCACCTGCTCTTCACGCGACGTCAGCGCGGGGCCCTGAACGGGTTGACGGCTTTCGGCGCCTGCACCGTCGGCGCGCTCGTGCTCGATCCGCACGCGTCGCTCGAGTACTGGACGAAGGACGTCTTCCACGCGTCGCGAGCCGGTGCGCTCTTCGGAGTGAGCGACCAGAACATCTACAGCGCGCTCTCCCGCCTGACCCACGCACCGGTCTCCGGGGGCGTACTGTGGGCCGTCACGATCCCCGTGGCCGTGACGGGTCTCGTGGTCGCGGCGTCGGCGCATCGTCGCCTGTCGCCGATGGCCGGGGTCCTGGCCTGTGCCGCCGTGGGCCTCCTCGTGTCACCGATCACCTGGAGCCACCACCTGGTGTGGGTCGTCCCCGCCATCGTCTGGCTCGCGTTCGCCGAGGACGCGCCGAGCCGGGGCGTGCGCCGGGCGCTCGCGGCCGCGGTCTTGTTCTGGGCAGCCCCGATCTGGTGGGCCCCGACGACGTGGTGGCCGAGCGTGCGGCCACCGGAGCTCCACGAGAACGGCTGGCAGCTCCTGGTGGCCAACTCGTTCGTCATCGCGCTGGTGTCGTTCCTGGCATCGATGGCGACGCTGGTATGGCGCCGGTCACGACGTTCCATCCCGGCGACGCTGCCGGCCAACGTCTGCATGTGATCGCTGCAGGCGGCCGACCACGATCAGGAAGCGATCTGGGCGATGAGCTTGGCCGCGTCGGCGAGCACGGGATCTGGTAGCGGCGCAAAGTCGAATTGGTCGAGGTAGGCCGGCGCCGAGCCGCCGCTCGGATCCAGGCTCCAAGCCAGCGACGCCCGGACAGCTTGGGCGGCGAGAGCGCTCGGTTGCTTGCTCGGCACGATGGCGTACTCGTAGTTCACGATGGGGTACCCGTCGGGAGCGGGACCGAACACCATCGAGACCGCTCCACTGGCAGGAGTCTGCGGGACGAGCCCCGTTGCCGCGGCCGCGATCGACGCCATCGAGGGGATCTCGAAGTGGCCCGCCTTGTTCTTGAGAGCGAAGTACGTGAGCCCGACCGAGCTCGCCTGCGACAGGAACGAGCCGGCCAGGTACGAGATGCAGCCCTTGGTCCGCTGGCAGGCCGCGACGACACCGGCGTCCCCGTTCACGGCCACTTGGCCGGCGACGATCGGCCAGGGCACGACCGGCCCCGGCGGAGGCCGCTGGCCCCATCCCGTGGGATCCGCGGCCGCGAGGTACGTCGTGAACCACAGCGTGTCGTCCGAGCTGTCGGAGCGGTGCACGGGGGCCACCGCCAGGTTCGGGAGCGTGATGCCGGGATTCATGGCGGCGATCTTCGGATCGTTCCAATTGGTGATCTTGCCCATGTACATCGCCGCGATGGTCGGACCGTCCAGGTTCAGGCGGCCGGTGACGCCGGGAACGTTGGCGATCACCACCATCGGCGCGACCACGAGGGGCACGTTCAGCAGCGCGGGGTACTGCTGCATCTGTGCTGCGGAGAGGTAGGCGTCGGACGCGCCCAGGTTGACGCTTCCTGCGGCCGCGGACGCCACCCCGGTGTCCGAACCGTGCCCGGCGGTGGCGAGGGAGACAGCTGGCCACTCCTGGTGGATCTTCTCCGACCACAGCAGGAACAAAGGTGCGAGCAAGTCGGACCCGGTCTCCTGCAGCGTCACGGCGGTCGTGGGCCAGGTCTCCAGAGCCGACAGCGACTGCGCCGGGGTCGTGGTGGAGGTCGTCGTCGACGACGACCGGGCCTGGTGGGGACTCGATGAGCCGCAGGCGGCGAGCACCCCGCTCGACAGGCTGAGGGCGGCAACGGCCGTCGCGGCCTTGAGCGGCGTGCGGCGGCGCGCGGGCTGAACCGGGGTGAATGGGCGCGCGGACATGGGCGGAACAGGCTCGTGCTTGCGGTCGACGATACCCCGCCCTCGTTCCCTATCGATCGTGATCGCCCTTGTGGGCGTCGTATCTCCGGAGGTGGTCGTGTCCTTGTCCGAGCAGCTCGGCGCACGCGAGTGCCAAGGCGTCGGCGCCCGTCCCCGACGCCTTGGCGAAACGCCGGAATGCGAACGCCGCGTTCCTGTACGTGTGCAGCGCGGCGACCAGCTCGGCCTGGGCCTCGGGGTCGGCATCGTGCTGGCTGACGCTCTCGACGAGCAGGTCGCTCGTGAGCGCTACGACCGCGTCCGCGGCCGCCGTCCCGGCATCGAGGTCCCGGGCGGCGAGTGCGCTCCCGAGGCTCTGCGCGGCGGCCTCGAGGGGAGCGAACCGGGCGCCGGGCCCCTGCGTGCCACTCCCCATCGCCGGTCCGCCCCTTTCGCCCTGAGGTGCCTGCGAGCCCTCACCTACCCTGCCCGCGGCGATCTGTTTACCAAACGTTCACCTTCTGTTCGCGATGTGCCCTCGGACCCGACCCGCCGCGCGCCGACGGCAGGAGGCACGGTCCCCGGTCGAGGGGAGCCGGCATACCCATGCGGGGCACACGGTCTCGCTGGCGGAATGGCGACGATCAGAGATGACGGGTGACGCGTGCGACCACGACGACGACGATGACAACTAAGGGCAGGGACGCGAGCACGACGCGCGTCACCCGGCTCCTCGTCGTGCCGCGGGGACCCACGAGTCCCGTGGCGAACCGCGACAAGCTCACCACCCGGCCTCGACCGAACCCGGATCGCTCGAGCCGCCGGCCCGCCGCCCCCCGGATCGGTTGGAGCCGGCGGCTCCGGGCACGCTCGCGCCGAGCTTTGCTGCGACGTCTACGGCCGTCGACCACGGCTCACAGCCTCGCGCCCGGCCCCGGCGGAACCTCGCACGCGGCACTACGATGGGGTGGTCGCCCATGCGATCGGTTCGGTTGAGTGCCGCCCACCTCCTGACCGGCCGCACTCGGGGGGCACTGGCGGGGCGGGGGCGAGCAGGTTCCCGCCCCGCCGTCTTTCTTTGCCCGACCGTCCGAGCGGCGCTCGGGCCCCGGCGCGCAGGGACTGAACGCGCCTCACGGCGCGCTGGCGAGCGCGGTCAAGAGGGCGCGCAGGCGAGCGCGGTCAGGACTGTGTGCCGGCGAGCGCGGTCAGGACGGCGCGCTGGCGAGCGCGGTCAGGACGGCGCGCCGGTCATCTCCCACCACTGGAGCTCGCACAGCATGGGCAGGAGATACCCCACGTAGATGGAGTGGATCTTGATCGGCCCTTGGTCGTCGACCTTCAGGTCGATGAGGTCCACGCGGGGGTCGTTGTCCCGGTAGGTGGCCGCCCGGTCCCGAACCCCGACCAACTCGTCGCGTGACCCCACGGCGAACCCGAAATGGTCCATGCGCGGACACCGCATCGGGTCGTCCTCGGCGATCAGGAAGATGAACTGGTCCCAATGCACGCACGACAGGATCAGACGCTTGCGGTCGATCGTCATCATGGGCATTTCGTCGAAGCCGAGCACCTCGCCCCAGAACTTGCAGATGTCGGCGCGGTTGGTCTCGTCCAGCAGGTCGGCGGGCACGCTGAACGCCACGTGGTTGAAGCGCGGGTTCCCGCTTGGGTAGTAGGGATGCGTCACGAAGCACCTCCCGGATCGGGCGCGCCGCCTTCCGGTCCCGGAGCGCGACGCGTCGTCGCTATCGAATTCATCCGCGGCCCTGTGCGGACGGGGTCACCATGACCTTGCCGGCGATGTCGCCGGTGGCGAGCGCCTGCATGGCCGCACCCACGCCGCCGAGGGGAACGTCGACCGGGTCGATCAACACGTCGGTGGGCAGCACCCCCGACCCGAGCAGCTCGAGGGCGCGTTCGAAGCCGTCGGCGTCGTAGACGAAGGAGCCGTTCACTTCGAGCTCGTTCAGGATCATCCGATTGGGGTCGAAGCTGGGAGCCTCCATGCCCGCACCCACCAGGACGAGGCGCCCGCCGCGCCGCAGCTGCTGGAAACCGACCTCCATGGCGGCCCGCTTGCCCGAGCACTCGAACACGGCGTCGACCGCCCGGGTGGCGAGCTTCTCGGGCTCCCAACGCTCGAACGTCTCGAGGTCGTCGGGCACGAGCACCTCGGTGGCGCCGAGCTCGGCGGCCAGCCGGCGCCGTCGCTCCCCGGGCTCCACCACGAGCACGGGCCCGATATTTCTGGCAACGAGCGCCGCCGTGAGCAGCGCGCCGATCGGACCGGCCCCGAAGACCATGGCGCTGTCCCCCGGGACGATGGCCGAACGGGTGACGGCGTGCAGCGCCACCGCGAGCGGCTCGGCGAGCGCCGCCACGCGCGGCGACATCCCCTCTGGCAGGGCCAGCAGCGAACGGGCGTCGACGAGCGAGTAGCGGGCGAAGGCGCCGTCGAAGTGGCCGTCGACCGATCCCGAGCGCCGCTCGCACTGGGAGGGCTTGCCTTCCCGGCAACGGCGGCACGCCCCGCAGCGCGGCGACGGGCCGCACACCACCTGGTCCCCCACCGACCACGTGGTGACGCCCTCCCCGATGGCGGCGACCACCCCGGTGTATTCGTGCCCACCCACGGTCCCGGCCTGGCCCCAGCCTTCGATCATCAGGTGGAGGTCCGAACCGCAGATGCCGCAGAAGGCGACCTCGACGAGGACCTGTCCCGGTCCCGGCTTCGGCACCGGGCGGTCCTCCACCACGACGACGCCCGGCCGCTGGTACACCGCGGAGGGCATCACCTCGGGGAGATCGGACATGGCCCCAGGATTCTTGCTCAACCGACGGGCTCGCTCACGAGGGGTCGGGGCTCGTTCTCGATCCGCAGGCGTTGACCGGTGGCCAGTCGCCGCGAGTAGAAGTCCTTGCGCCGCACGAGGATGGTGAACAGCGCCCCGCCGAGCACGGTGACCGCCCCCACGAGCACGAGGTCGTTCATGCCGTCGATGAACGCGTGGCGGGCGGCGGCCACGGCGGCAGGCCCGGCCCTCAACGCCACCGGCGTGCGCGGACCACCCGCGGCGACGGCGCGCGCGAGAACGTGGCCGGGGTGGCCCGACAAGCCGTGGAGCGACGCCTCGAGACGGCTCTGGAACACCGCACCGAGCGCGGCGACGCCGGTCGCGACCCCGCCGATCCTGAAGGTGTTGCTGATGCCCGACGCCATCCCGCTGCGCTGGGGAGCGACGACGCCGAGGGCGACCTTGGCGATGGCGGGGTTGGCGATGCCGATGCCGATGCCCCCGAGGACGAGGCCGGGAAGGAGCGCAGTCCACGCCGACGTCACCGTCAAGCCGTGGAAGAGGGCCAGTCCGGCCCCTGCGACCGCCAGGCCGAGGCCGAGCGCCAGGCCGGCCGGCACCCGCTCGGTCACCGGACGGGACGCCAACGGCACGATGAAGGCGAGGATGGTGAGCGGGAGCAGGCGCAGCCCGCCTTGGAGCGCGGACAGGCCCAGGTAGTTCTGGAGATACAACGTCAGGTAGGGCAGCAACGCGAACATGCCCGCCCCGATGCCGAACGTGGCGATCGACACGCCCGTGAACGACGGCTTGCGGAACAGCGAGAGGTCGAACATCGGTCGCTCTTGCCGGAACTCCACGATCACGAATGCGACGAGGAGCACCCCGGCGGCGGCGAGGTACGACAGGATCACGCGGCTGGACCACCCGTCGTCGTTGCCGCGGGTGAGGCCGAGGACCAAGAAGAACAGCCCGCCCGAGAAGGTCACCAGGCCGGGCCAGTCGAGCCGGGTGGCATGCGGGTCACTGACGTTCACCATCCGCGTCGCGAGTGCGATCGTGATCACGCCGACAGGCACGTTCACGTAGAAGATCCAGGGCCAGCCCAGTCCGGTGGTGAGGGCGCCCCCCACGAGGGGACCGACGGCGACCGCGCCGCCGACGGTCGCGCTCCACGCCGCGATCGCCGTCGAGCGCTGCGATCCCTGGAACTCCTGGCCGATGAGCGCCAGCGACGTGGCGAACATCCCCGCCCCCCCGACGCCCTGCACGGCCCGTGCCGCGATGAGCTCGTTCCCGGTGCGGGCCAGCGCACAGGCCAGGGAGGCGAGCGTGAAGACCACGAGCCCGGCGACGAAGATGCGCTTGCGGCCAAAGC
Organism: Acidimicrobiales bacterium; assembly: GCA_035294855.1. GTDB lineage: Bacteria > Actinomycetota > Acidimicrobiia > Acidimicrobiales > UBA8190 > DATGKD01. The sequence goes on along the minus strand of DATGKD010000179.1, from coordinate 8,746 downwards.
GGTCGGCCAGCGAGCCCTGGGTGAGGATCAGCGCCGACAGGCTGAGTGCGTAGGCCGAGATGACCCACTGCAGCTGGGTGAAGCTGGCATGGAGGGTGCGCTGCATCGTGGGCAACGCCACCTGGACGATCGTGATGTCCACCAGCAGCATGAACGTGGCGCCGCACACCGCGATGAGGGTCCACCACCGACGCTCGAGCCCGGCCGCGTGACCATCGGCGGACGCAGTGCTTGGTCTCCTCGCGGACACGTCCGTGGTCCCCCCCAGATGGACGCCCGTAGCGGCTCGGCCTGGAAGTCTCCTTCGTGCCCGCATCCATGTCCAGGATCGCGGCCCCGGCGTGCCCAGAGGGTGCGCCCCGACGACCGTCGGTACCCTTTGAGCGTGCGCCCTCCCTCTGCCACCCGGCACCGGGTCTCACTGCACGTGTGCGCCGCGGTGGTGGTGCCGGGGTGCCTGGCCCTGGCCTGGTGGCAGGCGTCGAGGGCCCTGTCGGGCAACACGCTCAGTTGGGCGTACACGTTCGAATGGCCCGTGTTCGCGGGCTACGCGCTCTACATGTGGTGGCGGTTGTGGCACGAACCCGCGCTCCGCGATGCCCCCGCCCCGGTGCCCGTCGCCGACGCCCCTGTCCCGGCCCACGGCGCGCCCGCAGCCGTCGTTCGACCCGAGCGGAGCCCGCAGTGCGAACAAGCCCCCGGCCGGCGGCCCGACGACGCGCCGGACGAGGACGCCGCCCTGGCCGAGTACAACGACTACCTGGCCGCCCTTGGCACGAGCGGCCGGCGCAAGCGATGGTGAGCGCGGCGCCTGACACGGGGGCACTCGAGCGGGCGCTGCTGCGCTACCGGGTTCTGGCCTACGTCGTCGGCACCGCGCTCCTCGTCCTGGTGCTGATCGGCGTGCCGCTGCAGTTCGCGGCCGGTCACCCGGGGGTGGTGGGCGTCGTGGGGCCGGTGCACGGCTTCCTCTACATCATCTACCTCGCCGTCGGGTACGACCTCGGGCGCCGCGACCGGTGGCCCCTGGCCCGTCTCCTCGTCGTCGCCCTGGCGGGCTTCGTCCCGTTCTTGACCTTCGTCGTCGAGCGCCGCGTCACCCGTCGGGTGCGCGAGGAGCTGCACTCGGGGCCGCCGGCGGCCCCGTCGTCGGAGTGACCGAAGGCGAGAGCCCGGGCGCCACCGACAGACACCGGTCACCAGAAAAATTCTGGTTCCCCTCTTGCGCAGTCACATCTCATCGACATCATTAGGGACATGCACCTGGGGGGGTGGTTCGCCCCGCGACGACGCGACCAGAAGAGCGACGGCACGAGTTGGCGCGGTCCTGTGGCGCGCGGTGACCGGCACGGTCTCACGAGCCGTCGCCGGGGTGACCGATGAGCGGCCGTCGGCAGACGCGGCCTCCCGTCGAGGTCCGCACGAGCCCGCGCCGGAAGAAGACGGCCAGCGGCTTCTGGCAGGACGGTCGGGTCGTCGTCATCCTGCCGGCTCGACTGTCGCGCGCCGACCGGGACGAGCTCGTCGAGGGCCTCGTGCAGAGGGTCCTCGCGCAGCGCCCCCACGTCTCGGCCAACGACCGGGACCTCGAGCTGCGGGCCGCGCAGCTCGCGGACCGGTACCTGGGCGGCGTACGCCCGAGGTCGATCCGGTGGGTGGGCAACCAGCGCCACCGGTGGGGGTCGTGCACGTCACGGACGGGCGAGATCCGGATCTCGGACCGGCTGCGGACGGTGCCCGGTTGGGTCCTCGACGCCGTCCTGGTCCACGAGCTCGCCCACCTCGTCGAGCCCACCCATTCGGCCCGGTTCCGGCGGCTCGCGGACCGCTACCCCCGCATGCGGGAGGCGGACACCTTCTTGGCCGGGTTCACCCTGGGGCTGGAAGCAACGGTCTGACCGGCGGGCGTCAGACGGGGGCGGGCTCGTCAAGGAGCGCCGCCGCCACCCGTTCCTCCAAGAAGCGCGGGTCCCACCACGTGAGCTGCAGCTGCTTGGCGCGTCGGAAGTACAGCTGGATGTCGAACTCGACCGTGAACCCGATGCCGCCGAACACCTGCTGGGCCATGGCCGTCACGTCGCGGTAGGTCTGGCACGCGAACAGCTTGGCCATCGGGGCGAGCGCCGCGACCGAGCGTCCCGCCGCCCTCGCCCAGGCGGCTTCGTGGACGAGGGTGGTACCACCGTCGACAGCGGTGACGGCGTCGGCCAGATAGTGCGCAATGGACTGGAAGGCCCCGAGCGGCTTGTCGAACTGCCGCCGGTCCTTGGCGTACTGCACCGTGATGTCGAGGGCCTGGCGGGCGCCGCCCGTGGCCAGCGCGCCGAGAAGGATGCAGCCGTCCTGCATCACGGCGTCCCAGGTGCGCCAGCCCGACCCGGCCTCGCCGATGCGGTCCTGCTCGGTGACGCGCGCACCGTCGAGGGTCACCCGGTAGACGGTGTCGGACGCGATGGTGAACCGCCGCGCCAGCTGCACGCCCGGGTCGGCGGGGTCCACCAGGAAGAGGTCGACGTCAACCGGGTCCGGACCGGTGCGCGCCAGGACGACGAGGCCCGCCGCGCTCGAGGCGAAGGGGACGAGGTCCTTGATGCCCGTCAGGCGCCACCCGCCCCCGGCGGGCTCGGCGGCCAGCTGCACGCCGTCGGGACCGAAGCCGTTGTCGGGCTCGAGCCACGCGGGCGTGAGGATCGCCTCGCCGCGCGCCACGGGCCGGAGCCACTGCGCCTTCTGGTCGGCCGATCCGGCGAGCGCGAGCGCTCCCCCGCACAGCACCGCGCTCGGGAAGTGCGGCGTGGGCGCGAGCGCCCGCCCCAGCTCCTCGTACAGGACGACGCCCTCCACGGCGCCCATGCCCGCACCGCCGTATTCCTCGGGCAGGAGCAGACCCACGAGGTCGAGCGCGGCGAACTGTTGCCAGAGCTCGGCTGGGTACCCGACGGGGTCGTCCTCGAGCTCGCGCACGATCGACAACGGGCTGTGGGTGGCGCAGACCTTGCGCACGGTCTGCCGCAGCATCTCCTGCTCCGGGCTGAAGTCGAGATCGAGCACCTCTCAGCTCCTCCTACTCACCGGTTCCGGTGTCGGCGTCGCACCGCGCTCAGCCTCACGGCTTCCACCGTTCACCGCCGCGCCGCCAAGGGTTGTCGTGGTCGTCGACGGGGACCGCGATGCGCGCGGTGCACGAGCTCTTGGTGGCGCCCTCCACCGCCAGCGTCACGTCGACGGTCACCCATCCGCAGCCGGCGTCGTCCACCTCGAGCTGCTGCACGACGCCCTCGAACGTCATCGTGTCGCCGGGGAACACCGAGTCGCGCATCCGGAACGTCATCCTTCCGAGCCGCCCGTGCGGGCCGGTCCAGTCGGTGAGGTACCGCTCGAACCACGCCGCCTGGTTGGGCGTGTTGAGGAAGATGTCGCGCGTCCCGTTGCGCTCGACGGCGAAGTCCTTGTCGTGGTGCATCGGCCGCCAGTCCCGGCTGGCGAGCGCCCCGAGGACGACGGTGGTGGCGCTGACCCCGTGGTGCAACGGCGGGAGGACGTCGCCTACGGTCACGTCGCCGAACACCAGCGCGGGCTTGCGCGCGCTCACGGCCGAGCTCCGTCCCGCCGGTAGCCGAAGCCGGTGTACGACTCCACGCCCACCAACTGGCCGCGCCCGTTCTCGTACTCGACGTCGATGACCCAGAACCGGCCGGTGCCCAGGCGCGTGGTCTTTTCGGCGCTCACCGAGCGCAGGACCTGGCGCGTGCGCAGCACGTCCCCGGGGCGCACGGGCTCGTGGAAGACCATGGTGTTCTCGGTGATGACCGCCTCGGGGAGGTCGAGCCGCTCTTTCAGGTCGAAGTGCACCTTGAGCGGCACGCGCGGCTCGGTGGCGCCCGGCGCCCAGTGGTGCGGGCGGAACCAGACCGACAGCATGGTGGGCGGCGCGATGGGGCCGTCGGTGATGGCGTCGGCGACGGTGCGGTCCCAGAACAGGGGGTTGCCGTTCTCCACCGCCGCGCAGGTGGTCCAGATGTAACCCTGTTCGACCGGGAACTCGCCGGTCTCCTCGTACACCGGCACGCCGATGAGCGCTTCGAGCTCGGCGAGGTCTCCCGCGCCACTCACTTCGGGCGGCCTCACCCGATCACCCCCTGGTCCCGCCACGCGGCCACCTGCTCCTCGGGCACGCCGGCCGCCGCGAGCAGTTCGTCGGTGTCGGTGGCGCCGTCCTCGGCGAGCACGACCGGTTCCGCCACGGGCGCCATGCCCGCGAGGACCGGCCCCACCTGCCGCAGCGACCCGTGGGTGGGGTGCTTCGCTTCGACCACCGCGCCGCGCGCCGCGTACTGCGGGTCCGAGCCGAGCTCCGCCACCTGCTGCACGGGCGCCACGCAGGTGTCGGCCGGGCCGAGCTCGGCCACCCAGTCGTCGCGCGACCGCGTGGCGAACGCCGAGGCGAAGTCGCGCCGGATCGCCTCTTGTGCGGCGTCGTCGTACTGGTGCGCGCTCCAGTGCTCGCAGCCGAGGGCTCGGCACAGGTTGGCGAAGAACTTGGGCTCGATGGCGGCCACCGCGATCCATCTGCCGTCGCCGGCCCGGTAGGTGTCGTAACAGGCGTAGCGACCGGTGAGGACGTCGTGGCCCGGGCCCGGTCGGGCGCCCGTGGCGAGGTGCTCGTCGGCCGCCAAGGACATGAGCCACAGGACCCCGTCGGCGACCGACACGTCGAGGTGGGTGCCCTCGCCGGTGCTCGACCGGTTGATGAGCGCGGCGCAGATGGCGAGGGCGGCGTGCATGCCCCCGGCCGCGGCGTCGGCGATCGTGGCGCCCGGGAGGGGCGGCCCGCCGTCGGCGCGCGGCCCGCTCGACGCCAGGTACCCGCCCACCGCCAGATAGTCGAGATCGTGGCCGGCCCAGTCCCGGCGCGGACCGTCCTGCCCGTAACCGCTGGTCGAGCAGTAGACGACGACCGGGTTGCCGGCGCGTACCGCCACGTAACCGATGCCGAGCCGGTCCGCCACGCCGGGGCGGAAGCTCTCCACCACGACGTCGGACGCCGCGGCGAGGGTCAGGAACGCGCGCCGCCCGTCCTCGGCGCGCAGGTCGACCTGGACGCGGCGCATGCCGCGGTGCGCGCCGTACGCGAAGAACGGCGGAACCGTCGCCTCGGGCCCGCGCCCGGGGACGGGGCCCACCTTGACGACGGTGGCGCCGTAGTCGGCAAGCAGGCGTGTGCAGCGCGCCGCAGGCCCGACGCTCGAAAGGTCGAGCACCGACGTCCCCGCCAGCGGTCCCGCGCCGGGAGCGCCCGGGCCCATCAGAAGTTGGCGGCCATCAGAAAAATCGCGGCCATCAGAAGTTCTTGGGGAGCCCCAGCTTGCGCCGGGCGATGATGTTCTTCTGGATCTCCGAGGTGCCGCCGCCGATCGTGTCGATGACGGTGTAGCGGTAAGTGGACTCGGCCCGACCCTCCATGGGGGCGTCGGGCGTCTTCACCCGGAGGACCGATCCCGGGCCGCCCAGGTCCATCGACGCGTCCGCCAGGCGCTTGGACAGCTCCGTGGCGTACAGCTTGTACTGCGACGCCTCGCTCGTCGGCGCCGCCCCGCCCTTCGCCGACTCGTGCACGAAGCGCAGGCCCAGGACGCGCGCCACCTCGGCCTGGGTGGCGAGCTGGGCGAAGCGCCTCCGCACCACGGGGTCGTGGCGCAGCGGGCGGCCGTCACGCGTGCTGCCGGCGATGTACTCGCGCAGCACGTCCAGGCGCTGGCCGATGGGCGAAAAGGTGAACATGGTGAAGCGCTCGAGGTCGAGTGCTTCGGAGATGTACTGGAACCCCCGGTTGACTTCGCCCACGACGTAGTCGTCGGAGACCCACACCTCGTCGAGGTACACCTCGTTGGTCCGTTCGTCCCCCATCGTCCAGATGGGCTTGACGGTGATGCCCGGATGGTCGAGCGGCACGAGGAACAGTGTGATGCCGGTGTGCTTGGGGGCCTCGGGGTCGGTGCGCGCCCCGACCCAGTACCACTCGGCGAAGTGTGCCGAGGTCGTCCACGTCTTCTGGCCGTTCAGGCGCCAGCCGTCGCCATCGCGGGTCGCCTTCAACTGCATGGACGCCGCGTCGGAGCCGGCGTTGGGCTCGGAGTACCCGACGGCGAACTCGACTTCGTTGCGCAGGATCTTGGGGAGGAACTCCTGCTTCAGCTTGTCGCTGCCGTGGCGGATGATCGTCTTGCCGACGATGCCCACGCCCTTGCCGATCTGCGGGCCACCGCGGCGGGCGAGGGACTCGTTGAGCAGGTACTCGTAGATGCCCTCCCCTTCTTGCCCGCCGTACTCGGCGGGCCAGGTCATGCCGAGCCACCCGCGTTCTCCCATCGACGCCATGAACGCCCGGCGCTCGGGAGTGTCGACGATCTGCGCCATGTTCTCGCGGGTCACGTCGAAGACCTCGGGGTCGTCGTGCTCGTCGAGGAACCGTTCGACCTCTTCCACGAAGGCCCGCTGCTCGGGCGAGAACTCGAAGTCCATGGGCCGCGCCTCCCGGAGGCCTGGTGCCGCCTGCTCGCCGTGTCGGGAGCCCTGGTCGGGGCCCGGGGGGACGAGTTTCTGACTGGGCGTCAGATCGTAGCGGCCGGCCCCCGACCCGGCCACCAGGCCCAGGTCGGAGACCATCCGATCCGCCATCAGGGCCCCTGGCCGAGTGGTCGGTACCATCCCCGCCACCGTGTCGTTCCTCGATGAGCGGGCCGCCTTGCGCGGCAAGCGGGCGATGGTCGCCGGAGGCGGCGGTGGGCTGGGGCGCGCCAGTGCCCTCGACCTGGCCCGGGCCGGGGTCGACCTGGCGCTGTGCGACGTCGACGCCGAGGCGCTCTCGCAGACGGCGTCCGACGCGCGCGCCGTGGGCGTCGACGTGCTCGAGGGCGTCCTCGACGTGCGCGACCCCGACGCGCTGGCTCAGTTCTTCGCGTCGTGCGAGCGCCTCGACCGGCTCGACGTCCTCGTCAACGTGGTGGGGGGCACCTTCCGCGCCGCCTTCACCGACGTCAGCGCCAAGGGGCGTGACGCGCTCGTGCGGACCAACTTCACGTGGGTGGTCGACGCCACCCAGCGCGCCGCGACGCGCATGGCGGCACTGGGCAACGGCGGCAGCATCATCACGATCACGTCCATCGAAGCCCATCGGGCTGCGCCCGGCTATGCCGTCTACGCGGCGATGAAGGCGGCCGTGACCCACCTGACGCGCACGCTCGGCGCCGAGCTGGGACCGGCGGGCATCCGTGTGAACTGCGTGGCGCCCGACTTCATACCCACGGTCGGGCTCGCGGGGGTGGCGGGCCGCGCCGGCTCGGGCGGTCAGCGCGCCGCCGCCGGTGGCGAGGACCCCGGCGACAAGCTCACCATCCCGTTGCAGCGAAAGGGCCTGGCGTCCGACATCGGCAACTGCGTGCTGTTCCTGGCGTCCGAGCTGTCGTCCTACATCACCGGCACGACGCTGCACCCCGACGGCGGCGCGCTGGCGTCGTCGGGGTGGATGGACTGGCCCGACGAGGGCTTCGTGGCGCGCCCGCCGGCGTGGGTGCTCGACCGCCTCGAAGAAACGCCGGCCGACTGAGCCCTTCGTGGCCGACGCCCTGTTCTGCTCCGACGGCGCGCGCCTCGTTCCCGCCGATTTCGCGCGCGGCCCCTGGGCGCCCGACGCGCTCCACGGCGGGCCGGTGGCCGCACTCCTCGCCCGCGCCGTCGAGAGCTGCGAAGCGCCCGAGCCCGTGCACGTGGCCCGTCTCACGGTCGAGTTGTTGCGTCCGGTGCCCGTCGCCCCGCTCGAGGTCCACGCCTCGGTGGTGCGCCCGGGCCGCAAGGTGCAGCTCGTCGACGCGAGCGTGACCGCCGGCGAGGTGGAAGTCGCCTCGGCACGCGCCCTGCGCATCCGCGTTCATGCGCCGGGCGCGCCCGCCGGTCACGGCCTGGCCGAGACCGATGACGGCCCGGTCCCGGGCGTCGACGCATCCGCGCCTCCGGGGCCCGACGCGCCGCGCTCGGCGGACGAACCGCTCTCCCCGTATCGGGGGTTCCACAGCGAAGGCGCCGAGTTGCGCTTCGTCGAGGGCCGCTTCGCCAAGCCGGGCCCGGCCATGGTGTGGGTGCGCCTGGCGGTGCCCGTCGTCGACGACGAGACACCGTCGCCACTGCAGCGAGTGGCCGCCGCGGCCGACTTCGGCAACGGGGTGAGCTCGGTCCTCGACTTCGCCCGGTACGTGTTCATCAACCCCGACCTCACCGTGTACCTGCGCCGCCCCGCCCGAGGTGAGTGGATCGGCCTGCAGGCCTCCACCCGCCTGGGCGCGCCGGGCGTGGGCACGGCGGAGAGCGTCCTCTGGGACACGGCCGGCCCCATCGGGCGGTCGCTGCAGGGATTGGTCGTCGAGCACCGGAGCTGACCGACGCCGCGGCGCGTTCGTGCAGCTCACCCCCCTGTCGCGCCGGTGTTACACCCTCGCGCGATGAATTCGGGACGCCTCGGCCGTCTGCCTCGTCATGACGTACGAGGTCCCCGTGATGGGGACGGCGACGAGGACGACGAAGGGGGAGGTCGACATGGCTCCCGCCTCTGCGAAGACATGGCCCGCAGTGCACAAAGGGTCGACACGACTGCGCGACTTCGAGGGACGCACCGTCAGCCTCGACCTCGTCGACGGCTCGAGGATCGAGCGGGCGACGGTGGTGTCGAGCGGCCGCGGGGTGGCCGCGTCGG